>JAILEX010000080.1 GCA_024687185.1 Bacilli bacterium
CCCTATATTCCGTATAGTTTTTAGGAAGCTTCGAGTTCTTGGTCGTTGGGAAGAAGATCGTATTGAAGAGCAATCTCACCGAATAGACGATCGCATCGAATGCGCCCCAATCGCTTACCTTGACTAAGCAAAACACAAGGATATATAAGACGCCAGGAAGAGTGAACGTATCGGTCCATATCCTCCATTTCTCCTTCTCGTAATCTAGCTGGAGACCGTCTTTGATCATAAAAAAGGAACCAACCGCGATGGGAATAGAGATAACTAACGCAATGATAAAGCCAATAAGATAGACTTTCCTGCGCTGCTTATCCTCTTCGGTTAGTTCCTTTTTCTTAGTCGCCATAACCAGAATCGTAGCCAGAGGCCAATAAGGCCCTATATTCCTCTTCTTCCTTTTTGTTGCAACGGACGAAGTGCCCGGGTTCGATTTCCACTAAAGCGGGTTTATCCTCGCTATAGTCATGACTTGCCGCGGGATTGTATTTGATCCTAGTACGGTTCTTCTCGGTATCGGGGTCGCAGTGTTGGACAGCCGAAAGAAGAGACTTGGTATAAGGATGCAAGGGATGGCGGAATAGTTCATCGCTTGGAGCAAGCTCAACGAGGTTACCGAAATACATAACCGCGATCCTGTCGCAGAAATACTTAACGACGGAGAGGTTATGGGCTATGAAAAGAATGGTTAGGCCCAATTCGTCCCTAAGATCGTTGAGAAGATTGATGATCTGGGCTTGGATGGAGACGTCTAAGGCGGAAACGGGTTCGTCCGCGATGATGAGCTCGGGGTTCATGATTAGGGCGCGGGCGATGCCAATACGCTGCCTTTGTCCGCCGGAGAACTCATGGGGATAGCGGTCCGCGTGCTCTGGGAGCAAGCCAACCTTATCGAGCATCTCATTGACGCGCTCTTTGATATAGGCTTTGTCGTGGACGCCATTGATGCGCAAGCCTTCGGAGATGATGCCCCTGACGGTCATACGGGGGTTGATGGAGGCCATCGGGTCTTGGAAGATCATCTGCATGCCGGAGGTGATTTTGGCGTGTTTGGCGGTATTTAGTTTCTTTTTATATTCCGCGAAAGTGGCCTTATCCTCTTCGCTAGACAAAGACCTACCTTGGTTGGTTCTTTCTAGGAAGGAAGCATATTCCTGCTTAACCTTCTCCACTTCTTCCGCGGAGAAATCCTTATCGACGTTGGCGTTATCGCGCTTCGCCTCGATTATGTTCTTCCTCTCGCGGTCGATGATGGCGTCGGCTTTGGAAATTTCCGCTTGGCGCAACGCATCGAATTTGGCCTTGATCTCCCCGATTTGGGCTTCGTTGCCGGAAGCGGCTTCTTTCTCGCTAGATTCCGCTAAATCGAATTCCTTTAGCTTTTCCTTCAGCCTGATGCGGGTGTATTTGATTTCCTTTTCGTTCCATCTGGTGCCCGCACCGATTCTCACGCCTTTGAAATAGACGTCGCCCGAGGTGGGTTTATATAGGCGGATAATGGTTCTGCCGATCGTGGTTTTGCCACAGCCAGACTCACCGACAAGGCCGAATACCTCGCCTTTATAGACGTCGAAGGAGACGTCATGGACGGCTTTGTTGTATTTGAATTCGCCTTTGCCGCCAAGCTTAAAGTATTCCCTAAGATGGGAAACGGAAAGGATGACTTCCCTATCTTTGTTTTCAACTTTATAGGCTTCTTCCCTTTCCTTCTTTTTCTTGTTGGCGTCCTGGAAGAGAATTTCCTCTTCGGAGGCGGAAAGAGCTTCTTTCTCTTCCTTATCCGCGGGTTTTTCCCCTTCCTTTTCTTCCTTAACGGGTTCATTTGGAGCGGGGTCAATGGGTTTTGCGTATTTTTCGCTTACCTTCTTGGCCATGAACCATTTGAAGACCACGAAATAGCCTACCGCCAAAATCGCGATGGCAAAGACGATGATTAGGAAGATTCCCCAGCCTGGGAGCCCATCCAAAACAAGGGGGAAACGATTGATTGATTCCATTATTCCTTTCCTCCTTTCTTGGCGGCTTTCCTATTCGCTTTGCGCCTTTCCATGGCGCGCTTAATGCGTTCGGTGACGATTTCCGGAGGTACGGCCTTAGGCGCGTCTTCCCTTAATAGCCAACTAGCCGCGTAATGGGTGTCGCTGACGGCGAATAAAGGAGGTTCTTCCTCAAAATCGAGGGCGAGGGCATATTTGTTTCTTGCCGCAAAGGCATCGCCTATAGGGGGCAAGACCATATTGGGCGGGGTGCCTGGGATGGCGTCGATTTTTTGTTTGGTATCTAGGTCGGGCATAGAGGCGAGTAGCGCCCAGGTATAGGGGTGGCGGGGATCATAGAAGATATCGTCAACCGTGCCGTATTCAACGATTTTGCCCGCATACATAACGGCGATGTCATCGGCCATATTGGCTACGACGCCAAGGTCATGGGTGATGAAGATGATGGAGAGGTTGAGCTCTTCCTTCAACTCGTTGATGAGTTCTAGGATCTGGGCTTGGATGGTGACGTCAAGGGCGGTCGTCGGTTCGTCGCAGATCAAAATCTCGGGACGGCTCGACAATGCGATGGCGATAACCATACGCTGCCTCATGCCGCCGGAGAACTCAAACGGGTACTGGCGGAAGCGGATTTCGGGTTGGGGGATGCCAACCTGACGCATGATGTCCAAAGCCTGTTCCTTGGCTTCTTCTTTCTTAACCGAGCGATGTCCCGCGCGGATAACGCCACGGTAATATTCATAGAATTCCTTGGAATAGCTTTCGTAACCCAACCCTGCGGCCAGGACTTCGTCGATATGCTTCACAAGCTTCTCGCAAAGCTCCTTTAGCATCGCGCTAGCCTCCGCGGGAGTTAGGAACCTCTCAGGGAGTTTGGCCCTTTGCTTAAGGGTAAGAGGGGGTACTTCTTCCCCTTTTGCGGCATATTTGGCCTTCTTCGCCTCCGCTTGTCTTTCATGCTTTACGGCATTGGAGAGGAAGCGGACGTATTTTTTGAAGGAGACGTCGAAGACGGCGACGATATCATCTTCGTCGTCGCGGAAAGCGAAGGAACACTTCGCCTTTTTGACCTCGCCTTTCCTGTTATTGAGGGATTCGAGGTCGCCGACTTCGCCAGAAAGCTCCTTATCGAGGATGCCCTTTACCAAATCGCGCAAAGCGGTTAGCTCGGCTTTATAGTCCTCGTAGCTGACCTCGATTAGGGAACGAAGCATCGCGATGAGGGCGTTTCTTTCCCCTTCGCTAAGGCTCGCGGCCTCGATTAGCTTAGGTTCCTCGCTGCGCCCACCTTTGAAGAAGAGGTATTTATTGGCACCTTCGACTGTTTTGGAGGGATAGTGGTTGGGGTTGGAAACGATTTCGACGTTGCGCGCCTTAATGGTCGCATGACGTGAGGCGTCTTCCTTCGCCACATCGTTTTTTAGCTCCTTCAAAGAACAATCCCTGAACTTCCTTAGAAGATCGTGGTCGATGGCGATATTATGGGCCGCGCTGACCTTGCGGATGGCGGAACCGATTTCCCTTTCCTGTCCGCGGGCTTCCCTACGGTTGGCCTTCGCCTTAAGGAAGATGGGCTCGGTGAGCTGCTTTCCTACGCGCATAATGGGGTTAAGCGCGGATAGCGGGTCTTGGAAGATCATCGAGATCTTGGAACCGCGGATTTTGTGGAACCTATCCTCGTTGATGGTGAGCAAATCCTTGCCATCATAGATGATCTCGCCGCCTTCGACGATGGCGTTTTTCGCCAAGATGCCCAAGATGGCGCGACTGGTGACGGATTTGCCAGAGCCGGATTCGCCGACGATGCAAAGGGTTTTGCCTCTTTTTAGGTCGAAGCTGATGCCCCTAACCGCCTTGACGGTTCCGCTATCGACGTTAAAGGAGATGCGTAAGTCTTTGACTTCCAGAATCTTTTCGTCTGCCATATTCCTATTCCTCCCCCCTTAAAGTCGGGTTGAACGCGTCGCGTAGCCCGTTGCCGATCAAATTGAAGGTGATCATCAAGATGGAGATGAAGATCGCCGGGAACATAATCATATGCGGATAGGTCGAAAGGAAACTCGACCCGTCGTTAAGCAAAGTACCCACCGAGGTGATGTCGGAGTTGGTCAAGTCGATGATGTTCAGGAAGCTTAGGCTACTTTCGGAGAAGATGACCCCGGGGATCATAAGGACCGAACTCGTGATGAGGGTACCTAAGGCATTTGGAAGGATATCGACGAAGATAAGCCTTCTATCCTTTGCGCCTAATGTCCTGGAGGCAAGGACGTATTCTTGGTCTTTAAACCTATAGAATTGCATACGCGTGGTACTTGCCGTGCCGATCCAACCCGTCAAAACGAAGGCGAATAGCAAGGAGACGATGGGTCCCACTTGCTTCGCTAAGTGAAGTTGGAACAAAGTCGCCATGATGACGAAGGGGATGGAGGAGAGAATATCGGTGACGCGTTCCATGACTAAGTCGACCGTGCCGCCGTAGTAGCCGGAGATCGCGCCCCAGAGAAGGCCGATGAGGAGGTTTATGACGGAAACGGAGACGCCTAGGATAAGCGATAATCTAGCGCCGCTAGCAAGGCGGACGAAGATATCGAACCCAGTGGAATTCGCGCCGAATAGATAGAAGCATTTCGCGCCATACACGTATTCGTAATAGACATTATAGTCAACGCGCACAAGCTTGCTTAAACCTTCTGCATCATGGTTGGCGCTATAGACGTAGTCGCCGTTAGCATCGGTCATATAAAGCGGGACGACCTGGCCTTTGGAGTCTAAAGTGGGCTCAAACTGTTGGCCTTTGCTTCTAAGCTGGAGCTTGTAATAGAGATTGGCCTCCTGCTCATACATGCGCTTCATGTTGTTGCGGAGGGTGGTGGTGTCGACTAGGATCCTGCCAGAGGCCTCCACTTCGTCGAAATACTCATCGACGTATTCCTCATAATCGACTAAGGGCAATAAGATCTTGCGGTCTTTATCCTTTTCCCATTCCTGG
Source organism: Bacilli bacterium (assembly GCA_024687185.1). Classification (GTDB taxonomy): domain Bacteria; phylum Bacillota_I; class Bacilli_A; order RFN20; family CAG-826; genus Alloenteromonas. The sequence goes on from JAILEX010000080.1 coordinate 4,984, forward strand.
ATCTTGGCGAGTTCGTCCGAGGAGACCGAGATTTCCTTGGCCCCAATCGCATAGGTGTCGTGGCGGAAAGTGTAATAGGTGGTATCGCCCTTAATGGAAGACTCCACGCCGGTTTGGACTTCGCCAACGATGGGTTTGTCCTCGGTTTCATACCAAAGGTATTCCACATATTTGGCTTCATAGACCTTAGCCTGTTCCGTGCCATCCCAGAATCCGGTCCCGTTGAACATCGGGTTCTTAGGCAAGACATAGGAATAGTTGGCATCGCTCCAAGAGACGGTCCTAGGAGTCGTAAGGGGGGCGATGATCGCAAAGGAGATGAGGAGGAAGAGGATGATGCCGGCGACGATGGAACCCTTGTTGCGGCAGAACCTGCGCCAGCAGCCCCTTAGATAGCTAACGGGTTTGGTTTCGAATTTGACGTCATGGATGGACTTGTCCTGCTGAACGAAGGTCATCTTATCGGACTTATAGCCCGCATAGTCCTTGGGAGAAACGATGTGTGCCATTATTTTTTACCTCCCATTCTGATACGGGGATCGACGATGCCGTAACTTAGGTCGACGACAAGTCCTCCGACTAGGCCGATAAGGACATAGAACATACCGACGAAGAGGAAGACGTCGTAGTCGCGCCTATTGATGGATTCTAGGAATAAGCCACCGACGCCACCGACGGCGAAGATGCTCTCGATGATGATGGAGCCGCTTAGGATCGAGATAAACTCGCCCAAGATCATTGGGAAGATGGGGACTAGGGAATTGCGGAAGGCGTGGCGGAGGGTCGCCTGGGTCCTAGTTAGGCCCTTTGTCCTGGCTAGGAGCATGAAATCGCTAGTTAGGACCTCGGTTAATTCGGCGCGGGTATACCTTGCGAATCCCGCAATGGTGCCGAAACTCATGGAGATGACGGCGGGAAGCATGGAGACGAACATGATCGGACTAAACCAATTGCCGTTGATAGCGGGATCGCTGACCGCGGCCATCGTTAGTGGCAAAATGCCCCAAACGGTGCCGAAAAGGTATTGCACGAGGAAAGCATAAACAAAGGAGGGGACGGAGATGACGAGCATGACGACGACCGAGAGGATATGGTCCTCGGGCTTATTCTTCCTTAAGGCCATCAATATGCCTAGGCCCAAACCGACGGGAACGGCGAAGATCATCGTGTAGACGTTGATCAAAACCGTTGGCGGGAACCTAGAGGAAAGAAGCTCCCAAGGCGAGGCTAGCCACTGGATTTGGAAGGAGTAACCGAAATTACCGCCATCCGTCGCCGTGAATAGACGCACAAAATAATTGAAATACTGAACGATTAAGGGATCGTTGTAACCCATTTTCTCGCGGAATTCCCTTGCGATGGCCTCACCGTCGCTGCCAGGGGCAGAGATCAGTGGAACCGGCAGGGCGCGAATGAGGAAGAAGCAGATTGTGAAGATAACCCAAAAGGTGAAGAGCATCAGCACAAGTCGCTTAAGAACGTACTTTCCCATTTCCTACTCTCCTTTGCGGATACGGGCTATCTTATCGCACGCACGCACAAAGGGCAAGAATCAATAAGCCCCCGCTTAACGATCGATTCGTTCAAAACAAGCCAAATCACACCCCTTTTTCCGCTTTGGAAAACCCTGCAGTTTTGATAAAAGAGGCGGGTTTTGCAAAGAAAAGCGGCAGGGTTGCTCCTGCCGCTAGATTCTTATCGATTCAACGAATTATTGTTTGTATAGATCGGCGTTGATCTTGCCGGTCTTGATGGCGTCCGCCCATTCCGCATCGGAATAGGTGAAGGTCATGTACCTGACTCCGCCATAACCCATTAGAGGAATGTATTGGTCGGTGCCGTATTCGACTTTGTAGGAAGTCAAAGAGGCGCTTGACCTGGATATGACGGGAGCGGTTGACCAGGTGTTGATATAACCCGCTTCGAGTTCGGAGAGGATATTCAGCCTTTCCTGGTGGCGTTGATATTTGGCCTTCTCATATTTGGCGACTTCTTCGGGATCGTCCATATCGTAATCGGCTTCGGAGATCTCGTTGAGCTTGCTTAGGAAGGAATACCAGTCGGCCATGGTCTTGGTATCGGGGGTGCCATCGTTATCGTAGTCGAAGGTGAGTTCGATTTTCTTGACGTTGGTGGTCATGCCATATTCGCAATTGGAGTCGAAGCTGGAATCGCAATAGACTTCCATGAGGCCATAGGGATCCATCTGAGCACCGCCCCAAGTGGAGAAGATGCAATCGTAATTGCCCTTTTTGGCTTCGTCATAGTAGTCCTCGTTCGGAGTCATGTAATAATCGAAGCTGATGTAGTTGTCGCCAAGGAGCTTGTTGGCCGCTTCGGCTAAGGAAGTGAGGGCGTTTTTGATGAAGTTATAGGAAGCGACGGTGGTTTCGCTATCGGTCTTGTAGACCAAGATTTCGATGGCGACGGTGTTGCCTTTTTCGAAGTGGCCTTCGTTATCGACGTCGGCGACTTCGGTCTCAATGGCCTTTTTGAGGTATTGGGCGGCAAGGGCGGCGTTATAGCCACGGCTTCTTTCGGCTAAGGCTTCGCCGTTTTCTTCATCGATCGTGGATCCGCCTAAGTGGCCATAGATCTTGTTATAAACGGCCTTGGCTTGGCTGGTGCCGCGATAGAATTCGCCATTATCGACATCGGAGATGTAGAGGTTGTTGAGCAAGCCGGTGAAACCTTGGCTGCCCGCGGTGCACTGGGCGGCGAACTGGGTCCTATCGATGCCTAGGGAGACGGCCTTACGGAAATCTTCGTTGGCGAGGATGGTCTTGTTGCCAGGGTGAGAGGAGCTCGCGGCGTTCTTTTGTCTTTTTAGTAACTGGGACCTCGTGACGTTGAAGGAAAGCTTCTGGGTATAGGAGGTTGGGGTGTACTGAAGACGGGTGGAAGCGCCGTATTTCTTCATATCGGAGGTGGTGAGTTCGATATCGTCGATCTCGCCCTTCTCGAATTGCTGCATTGCGGTGGTGTGTTCCGCGACGATTTGGGTCTTTAGGACCTCCATTTGGAATTGGCCTTCGTGCTTGCCATCGCTCCAACCATACCATTTGTCGTTTTTCTCGATGGTGATGAGCTTATTGGACTGGAAGGCGGTGAGTTTGTAGGGTCCAAAGGACTTGTAGTTCTCGGCGCTGGCGGTGCCGTATTTGGTGGCCATTAGGTTGGTGCCGGCGACTTGGGTGGTGAGCTTGTCGTAAAGGGTGGCGTCGACTAACCAAGAAGAGGTGAGGGAGAACTTGAGGTCGGTGAGGGAGACGGGGCTATCCTGGGCCATGACTAGGCGCAAGGTATAATCGTCGATCGCCTCGATGCCAACGTCTTCAAAGGGGATGTCGGCGGAGTCGTTGTCATAGTGGGCGAATAGGGGGAGCCTCCAGGAGTTTTCCTTGCTGGCGATGCCACGGGGGCTGCCCAAGCCTTTGACGAAGGTGGAGATATCGGCCTGGAGGTCTTCCCAAAGATAGGAATCATAGGAATCGGGGAGGTCTTCGCCGTTTTTCTCCAATTCGGCCTCGTTGACGATCTTGCCGCCGGCGACTTTGATGTCGAGCTCATCGAAGTCATACATGGAGATATCGAAGTCCCACATGTTCTCTTCGGTGCTGTCGGTGCTCGGGGTGGTGATATCGGAAATGGTCTCGACGTTCTTCCAGTCGGAAGAAGAATAGGAAATCGCGCCATCAAGCCAGCCGTCGCGGCGGATTTTGATGAGGGCTTCGCCAACCGCGTTGGTGATACGGTCGGCAGCGTTTTCGATATTGGAGGAAAGCGTGCTGCTACGGTTGTTCAAAACGGTGTAGAAGGCGCCTTCGGTGAGGTTGCTGAAGATCTGTCCAGCGTAGGGGGAGTTGCCGCCGAGGTTGACGAACCAGGTACCGTCGGAGCAGAAGCTATCGTCAATCGGGTCGAGGTTGGCGTCGCTTGCGATGTAGTTATAGGCGGGCTCGATGGTCTGTTGGCCGTTTTTGAAGTAGGCTTCGGCATTGGCCAAAACCGTGCTGCCCTTATAGAAGCTATCGGCGCGGTGGTTGACGAACTTGGGGTTGAGCAGCCTCTTCATGGATTCGACATAATCGCTGGCCTTGATGGGCGTGCCATCTTCCCAAGTGGCGGCTTGGTTGAGCTTGATGTCATAGGCGACGCCGGAGGGAAGGTTGACGGAGCTACGGCCGAAGAAACGGGTCTTTTCGTCTTTGCTGAGTTCTTTGGTGACGTCGACGGGCATCTCGCTCGCCATTTCGCAAAGGAACTCATAGCCGCTCTTGTCCTCGTTGAACCCTAGGTCATAGAAGCCCATTTGGGTGTAGGCAAGGATATAGGAGTCGGAGTTGGTCTCCCAAGCATGGGGGTTCCATGTCTTAGGATTGGAATCAAGATAGGTGTTGTAGGTATAAGTCGCTCCAGCAGAAGGCGTCGAGCTTTGGGAACCGGAACCACTCTCGGAAGAGGATCCGCCGCCACAGGCGACCAAAGCCATGATGGACGCTAAGGAGAGGAACGATAAACCAAATAATTTGTTGCTTTTCATTATAGAGTCAGTCCTTTCTTTGTCTTTTCAGGCGTAGGTATTATGCATGCCTGCGTAGGATTGTCAAACGAAAAGACTCCATGGTTTCTAGGTAAAAACGGAGGAAAAGGCCCATAATTCCATGCCAAAAGGACATAAATCCCTCATAAGTATGCCTTATTTAAAAATCGTCAGGAAAAGAAAGGACATAAGAAGCAAAAGGACATAAAGCGGTTCTTATCACCGCTTCTACTTCATCTTGATTGGGAGCAGCTGAAGGCTCGTGATGATGCTTCCGACTAGGAAAAGGAGAGCGAAATACCATTCATAGCCTAGGAACATCACAAGGGAGAAGACGATGCAGATGACGCTAGAGACGCTAGAGACGATCATCGCTTTGTCGTTTTTGTGGCGGAAGAACTCGATTAAGCCGGTGTAGACAAAGAAAAGGAACACCATGACCCTAAAAAAATAGAAGAAGAAACTGGCCGCGGGGTTATTGGCGAGCAAAAACTCCCCGGCAAGCAGGATGCGCAGATTGATGAAGGCCATGATGGCGCCCAAAAGGACCAAAACGGCCGAGCCTAACACCGATAAAACCCTAATCGCCATCTTCATAGGGTCACCCCCTTATTGAGGGAGAATACCTTTTTGCAAAGGTCCTCGGTCACGAAATCCATGATGATGACCCCGCTATCTTCCTTCGTTAGTAGGGAAGGGAGCTTTGGGTTGACCTTCACGGCAACGGATTGCGCATTCGAAGGCGGGAAATGGCTCGCTAGGTATCCCGAGCAGAAATTCAGGGTCAAGTTATCGGAGGCGTTGGCGGTAAGGATGGCGGAGGATATCTCCTCGAGCTTATCTTCCGCGCTAAGGAGCTTGTAATGGTCTTGGACGTTGATGCCATTAGGCAAAGCGAATTCGCATTTCTTGTTTTCGTCTCCGCCATCGGCCCAGCCGTTATAACAAGGGACGCCGATGGAACTGTTTTCGTAACGGGAAAGTAACACCGCCTTGCCCCTGATGTCCTTTAAGGTGGAGGGGAGAGAAGTATCCAAAAGCCAATATTCCTTGGACAAATATGGCGACAAAGTCGATTCGAAGGCACTTGGGTTATTCCTATTCTCATCTTTGATGGAGACCAATAATCCTTCGCTGGGATTGTTCTTCAAAAAGCGCTCGATGATCCTTTCGATGCTAGAGAAATTGCTGCCTTGGTCGATGGAACCATGGACCGCGCGCAGGTCTTTTTCCTTATTGTCTAGCCTGATGTCGAGGAAGCGCACCCCGGAATTGAGCTGGCTTTCCAAATCCAGATACTGACATTCCCCGGACAACCCCGCCAAAGCGGTCCTGGCCATCGTGTCGTGGCTGCCAGGAAGGGAAATATTGGAAATGGGGGTCGAATCCTCGATTTGGCCCATCCAGGCACGGGGTGAGGATACGGGCAGTTTCAAAATGGGCGTAAAAGCCAAAACGCCCGCGCCCAAAAAGGCTAAGCTCGCCAAAGTGACGATGACGGTTTTCTTCATGGATACCTTCATGTTCTATCCTTCTGCCTTACCGCTATTGTAGTCTTCTTATTTGGGCCTTACCAATCTTTTATAGCAAAACGCGGAAGACCCTAAGGAGGGCGCAGATGACATATTGATAACCTGGGACGGTATAGCTCAAATCGACCTTTTCCGATTTGGCGATCATGTCGTCGAAGTCCTCCCTGACTTCCTTTAGGCATGGAGCGTCTAGGAAGGTCATGCCGTCTTCGAAGTGGTGGGTGAGGGAGCGGAAATCGAAGTTGATGGTGCCGCAGAAGCAAAGCCTATCGTCCACGAGCATCTGCTTTTCATGGTTGAAGCCAGGGGTATAGATATAGACGTTGACCCCACCTTTGAGGAACATCCTAAACTGGCACTTGGCCATCCAGTAGACCGCCTTTTTATCGGGGATGCCAGGGACGATCAAATTGACTTCGACCCCACGCTTTGCGGCGGCTAGGACGGCGCGCTGCAAGGGATAGGAACAGATGAGATAGGGGGTGGAGATATCGACCCGAGTTGTGGCGACGTTGAGGAGGTTGATGTAATTCTGCTCACCGATTTGCTGGTAGCTTTGATAGGGGCCAGGGGCGTCGCCGAAGGAAAAGGCGTAACCCGTGTCATCGAATTCGGGGTAATCGTCCCCGTTTAGGTATTTGTCGTAATTGGATTGGACGAAGGTCGTGAGGTCATAGTTTTGCAAGAAGGTGGCGATGAGATTACGGATATCCTTGCCTTCGACTTTGACCATCGTATCCTTCCAATAGCCGAAACGGACAATCTCGTTTGCGTACTCATCCGCCAAATTCATGCCACCCGTGTATCCGATTTTGTGGTCGATGACCACGATTTTACGGTGGTCGCGGTTATTGATGGTATTGGAAAGGAAGGGGTGGAAGGGGTGGAACTTGTGGCATTCGATCCCTAGCTTTTGCATCTTGAAGGCGAAGTCCTCACCGACTTTGCCGGCGCTGCCGATATCGTCGTAGATTAGCCTCACCTCGACGCCTTGGGCAGCTTTTTCCTTTAGCACCTCAACCGTTTTATCAAGCCATTTGCCTTCATCGACGATGAAGAACTCGATGAAGATGAATTTGTCGGCCTTCTTTAGGCTTTCGATGAAATCGGGGAAGAATTCCTCGCCGTTTTTAAAATAGGTGAGGCGGTTGTTCTTGCTCACGCTTAGATGGGTGGAGTTTCTAAGGTATTGGAATACGCCGCGGTATTGGGGTTCGATTTCGGATAGAATCGCGTTATGTTCCACCTCATTGCCCTTTTGCCTTTCCTTAAGGTAATGCCTAGTGGGCATGACGATGGCCGCGTCCTTGTTCCTCATCCTTCTGCGCACGAAGACGACATAGAAGGTGAGGGTGATGACGGGGGCGAGGAACATGAGGGAAATCCAGGGGATTTTGTATTCGGGGTTCTCCTCGCGGTTGATGATGCGGAGGAACACAAGGGCCGAGATGATGTACATGATCACCCTCATCGCGATGAAGGCGACGATGGCGACTACGTCCGACAATTCCTTGCCATCGGGGCTTTTGCCCGAGATGAATAAATCGAGGCCATATTCCAAGAAGAACCAGAACGAACCGATGATGGCGAGTTCCAAAATCAAAATGATGGCGGACAAAACTTTTGGCGAGAGTATTTTCCTTAAGACTTTCATTGGCGTTATCTCCGCGGATGATTATAAAGGATTATCCCCCTCGTTAGGGATAAAAAATCCACGCGGAAGGGCGCTTCCACGTGGATTCTAAGCCTATTGCTCTATTGAGGGGTTATTCGCCGAAACGATCGGAGGGGTATTCGCCCTTCCTTACGAGTTCGGCAAGGCTATTGACCACTTCTTCCTTATCTTCGCGGTAGGTAACCCCATACCAGACGGCGGAAGTGGAAAGGACTTCGCAGGAGACCTCTTTTTTGCCGATAAGCTCACCGATTAGGGTTGGGATGAGGTATTCGCATTTGCCTAGGTCGTTTTTGTTGGCCTCCATGAAAGCGGGATAGTTTTCCTCGATCTTGTCCAAGACGTCTTTGGAGAAGGCGAACATGTTCATGGAGACTAGGCTCTCATGGGGGATCTTCTCCATCTCGCCGCCTTCAAGTGGCGCGCTATAGATGTCGTCTCCCCTCCATTCGAGCTTGCTCTCGATCAAATCGAGGAGTTCGCCCTTTTCGTCGGTCTTAAGCAAGCCGCGCTTAACCGAGCCGTTCCTTGTGAGGGTGTTTTTCGCGTAATAGGCGATATTGGCGTAATGTCCTTTGGAAGAGCCTAGGTCCTTTAGGAAGCTAGCGGCGACCCTAAAGGCGTCGGCGCCATAGAAGTCATCGCTATTGACGATGGCAAAGGGGCCTTTGATCTGGTCTTTGGCGCAAAGGATCGCCTGGGCGGTGCCAAGGGGCTTAACCCTATCGGAAGGGAGGACGTATCCTTCGGGGATGACGTCTAGTTTTTGATAGGCATATGCGACATCGATCACGCCTTCGAACCTTTTCCCGACGGTCTCTTCGAAGATTTCGCGGTTTTCTTCCTTGATGAGGAAGATGACGCGGTCAAAACCGGCGCGCTTGGCATCGAAAATCGAATAATCGATGATAAAGTTCTTCTTCTTGTCGATCGGTTCAATTTGCTTTAGGCCACCGAACCTTGAACCCATTCCGGCGGCTAGAATCAATAAATCCATACTTCGCTCCTAATTGTAGCAAGGATATTGTAGTCCAATCATCAGCCAATTCCACCCACCCATTTTCTACGCTTTTGTGTTAGAGGAAAGACAAAGGTGCTAGAATGGAGGCAACAAAAGGAAAATAGGATATGCGCATCGACCAACTGCCTATTGCCACCTACGTCTTTTTATCTCTTTTCCTTATATCGAGCATCGTCCATCTCGTGTTTTGCTTTTTGGAAAAGGAAAGGATAAGGAAGATCTCCAAGCCCTTCCCGCTTCTATTTTTGATGGTGGCTTTGATCTTTGCCAGAATCGACCACCCCCTTATCTACATCGGTTCCTTCTTTTGCCTTGCCGGAGACGTCGCCTTATTAAGGAAACATAAGGTATGGTGGTTTTCCTTCGGGCTTATCTTCTTCCTCATCGGCCATATCCTCTTCATTGCCGAGATGGGCATCCAGATGGGGAATGTGCCCTGGTATAGCTATTTGATAAACGGGTTGATCCTCATCGTCTATGTAATACTTCTATTCAACAAGTGGCGAAAGCTCATCCGCCATAAAAACATAAGGTTGGGCGCGATTATCTATTCCTTCGTTCTTATTAGCGCATTATGCTGGGCGATCATCGGCTCGATATTCTTCTCTAGGCCGAACTTCATCCTCGTCGCCGTAGGGTATCTACTTTTCATCGTCTCCGATCTGACTTTGGCGATCACCTTGTTCAAACGCGACGTGAAAAGGCGCGACTTCTACATCATGGTCACCTATTTGTCCGCCTCCCTCCTTATTGGGCTCGGACTCATCTTGGCCTTTTAATTGGCTTTCTTCCTTAGTCGAAACAGCCTTCTTGTTTCCCTTTTTTCGTTAGGCCAGGCAAAATGCTCTAGGCTAACGAGGTCGAAATACGGATAGAATAGTTCCTTCCATTTTTCGTCTTCCAAACTAGTGAGGCGAAGGACGCCGTTTTGGAATAGGTATTTGCCTTCTTTTAGCTCGATCCCCCTGCTTTTTGCCATTTCCTCATCCATAAAGAAGTTAAGGCCTATCACGATTTTCGCGTCCAATGTGAGAATGCGGGCGAATTCCCCAATAAGTTCCTTCGCAGTTTCAAGGGGGCTAACGTCAAGGACGTTGCTACAAACCAAACCGTCGAAGGAAGAGGACTCCACTTCCCTTAGATAGTCAAAGGGGATCACCTTGGCGTCGACTTTGGCCTTATAGCGGTCGCATTGAAACAAAAGATGCTCGATGGTCTTTTCCCCCAAATCCACCGCGGTCACGTTTAAGCATCCGCTTCTATTTGCGATGATGCTGGCCCAGCCGGTGCCGCAGCCATAATCAAGGACCTTCTCGCAGCTTCCCAATTCCTTTACCGCGAGGGCGAGTTTGGGGGAGGGAGCAAGGGCCATAAAGTCATCTAGGGTATCCTTTCTTTCCCTATCTTCTTTGGATAGTTCCATCGCCTCTTCCCAAAACGCGGCTAGGTCCTTATTTGCCTTTTTTACATCGATTCCCATATACATGTCCCCCTTCTTTTTATATTATGGACGTTATCGAGAATAAGAAAAGAAAGGCCCATGATGGATGCACCATAGGCCTAAGATGAGGCTTAGAAATAGAATAGCTCTTCGAATTTCCTATCGAGGGCGACACATAATAGCAGCGCCAATTTCGCGGTGGGCTCATATTGGCCGGTCTCGATGGAACTGATGGTGTTTCTAGATACGCCGACGAGCTTTGCTAGTTCGGCTTGGGATAGCCCCTTCTTCTTTCTGACCTCGGCGACGTCGTTTTTGAGTTTCAGCTCTTCGTTCATCTAGGCATAACCCCCGTTAGTTGAAGGATCCATAATACTAAGAACACGATGGTGCATAGCCCATATATGGTCATGGGGATAAGCTCATGCTTTTTCCTTAGGTGAATGAATTTTACCAAAAACGCGGTGAAAGCCATGGCGAATATCGCGATGTTGCCGCCATAGTTGATGTGGTGGAACACGAATCCCTCGACTATATCCCAGGCGATGATGAGGAATAGTCCCACGAAATAGGCGATATAGGCGCCTTTTCTTTGCGCGTCGAGATCGGCGACGTCTTTGCCCTTATTCTCCTTTTGGGCGTGCATCAATATTTCTTCTTTTTCCATAATCGTTCTCCTTTTGCCAAGTTAACTTTGCATCCATATCTTAGGTTTTGCCAAGTACGCTTGTCAATAGGTTTTGTTCGTTTTTTTATTTTCGAGATAGGTTCCTAAAGGAAAAAATAAAAATCCCCGACTTTTATCGGGGACGAGTCTACATTTTGGTGCGCCGGACGAGACTTGAACTCGTATGGAATTACCCACTAGCTCCTGAAACTAGCGCGTCTACCGATTCCGCCACCAGCGCAGCCTGGAAATGATACTATTTGTTTTCGAAGAAGTCGAATATTGCGTTCATGACCAAGGGCTCGGAATCGAAGAGGACCTTATAGTCGATTTCCGCATCGGGATCGATGCCGTCTTTGAATAAAACCCCGCCGCGGACGACCTCATTGTAATAACGTTGGGCCTTCGCGCTCCAATAGGGTTGGTGGCCCCTATCCTTGACTTCGAGGAAGTGGATATGGGGATTCGAGGAAACCTCCTTTTGGTAGCGGTGGAAAAAATAATCGACGTCAACCGTCCTATCGTTTTCGCCGAAGATGACGAGGACTTCCTTATCGGTTTTCCTCATGGCCTCAAGTCCATCGTAGATCCCGATTTTGCCGTATTTCCTTTTGAGGTAGCCCCTAACCATTTTCCTGGTGAGCCTATTGTCTTTGGTGCTAAAAACGGCCATATCGACCACGGAGGAGAATCCCGACATATTGATGACGCGTTCGACGTTATATTTCTCCTTTAGGCACGCTAAAGAAATATAGCCTCCCCAGGAATGGCCGATCGCCATTCTCCTTAGCCCCTTCGCATCCTCTTGTTTTTCCAAAAAGGCGAAAAAATATTCCAGATCGATCAAAGGCTGGGCCATGCCATTGCAATCGAGGCCACCGCTTTGCATGCAACCGGTGTAATCGAAGGCATAGACTAGATAGCCTTGCTTGGCTATGGAGGCGATCAAATGGCCATAGGCGTCTCTTCCCGCGGTCGCGCCATGGCAAAAGATGACCAATCCCTTAACGTTTTTCTTATCGGTAAGGAAAACCTTGGAGCCATAAAGGCGGTATTTGCCAGAGAGGAAGGAGAACTTCTCCTCCTTCACCCCATGCGAAGTGGGGGAGGGGTAACGGAGATAGGGGGTGCCATCGTGGCGGATCGGGAAAGAGCTGCGGAAAGCCTTTTCCAAGATGAGGTCGGTCGGTAGTAGCATTGGCGGTTATTTCCTCTTCTTTATTCCAGGGCCGAACAAGAATGTTAGGATCGCCTTTGTCTTTTGGTTGTTCGCGAAATGGACGATGGCGGCGATATACCTTTGCCTGATGCCCTGCATGACCATGCTGCGAAGCGGGAGTTCCATCAAACCCCTTTGCAGCAGTTTTCCCTCGGGGCCTGTGAAATCAAGCCTATCGTTCGCCATTTTGATGATCTTCTTCCCAACGTAGGTGTCTTTGATGTCGCTGACGGTGGAATTGAGCGTATAGGGGCGTTGGCGGCTGTCCCTGGCTAGGGGGACGGGCCTTCCCAAAAGGGCTTCGAAATCGTTATCGTAACGCAGGAACCCATCGGATCCGGGGTTATAGTAAACGGGCAAGGAATAGCGCAAGGAGGGGAATTCGTCCTCGGAGGCCACCTTGATCTTTTTGCTCGATATGACGTCGACTGCGCTGGAGGCTAGTTCGACTAGATAGTCCCCACCTTCCACTTTATAGGACTTACTCGATTTGTCGTAATGGGCCAAGTCGGCGAAGGAGACGGTGAATTCGACCTTTTGGGTGGAACTCGGGTTCAAATGGATCTTCTTAAACGCAATTAACGACCTATCGGGTTTGAAAACGTTGTTCTTATCGGGGTTGATGTAGATCTGGACTAGGTGGTCGCAGGCGAATTTCGAACGGTTGACCACATCCACGCTGACACCGATGCTTTCGCCTTTGGAAAGGTTCGATTTGGAAATGGCGAAATTGTCGTAGCTGATTCTTGCGTAGGTTAAGCCATACCCAAAGGGATAGGCCACCTCTTTTTTGACGGTCGTGTAATAACGGTATCCGACGTATACGGATTCGCGGTATAGCGATTGGGGCTGCGCGCCTGGATAAAAGCCGAAGGAAGGAACGTCCAATAGATGGACGGGCCAGCTTTCCGCCAGACGGCCGCTTGGGCATACTTCGTTAAGGAGGATCCTGGCGATAGCCTCGCCGCCTTCTTGCCCAGGCATATAGGCCAAGACGATGGCTTTGGCCAATTTGCGGAAGGGCAGTTCCACGGGGGCGCCGACATTCAAAATGACGATGATGTCCTTGCCGAAAGCGGCCAATTCGGAGAATAGCCTAACCTGGTTATCGGGAAGCTGAAGGTCGTTTCTATCATAGCCTTCGCTTTCCACTCCGGGAGGATTGCCTAGGAAAAGGATGATGTTATCGGATTTGCTTGCGATATCCATAGCGTCGATGGTCATATCGGAATCGGTCGCCTCCGCCTCTAGGCTATAGCCTGGGGAATAAAGGACATCGGGGTTTCTTTCCCTAACGGCGTCGAGGAAGGAGACGACGTGGGCGGGATTGACGTGGGAGCTGCCTCCGCCGGTGATAAGCATCTCATTGGCAAGGGCCCCGATGATGCAGGTCTTTTTGAAATTCCTCAAAGGAAGCACGCCGTCGTTTTTAAGCAAAACGATCGATTTCTCGGCGGCTTGGCGGCAGGTTTCACGGGACTGCTCAAGGGAGAAAGAGGAGCAAGGAACCTTCTTTGCCTCCTTATTCTTTTCCAATAGCTTTTGGATGCGTAAAGAAGACGCTCTCCACGCTTCGCCCTCGATGATTTTGCGGGTGATTGCGTGATAGAGGTCCTTTTTCCTATCGACATTGCCAGGCATTTCGATGTCCATGCCGTTATTGTGATTATTGATATAGTCGTTGCTTGCGCCCCAATCGGAGACGACGACGCCCTGATAGCCCCATTTTTGGTGAAGCAAGCCATCCAATAGTTCTTTGTTATCGCAGGAATATACGCCGTTGATCTTGTTATAGCTCGCCATTAATAGCCAGGGGTCGGATTCCTTGACGACGATTTCAAAGGGCTTTAGGTAGATCTCGTGGAGGGCCCGTTCATCGACGATGGAGTCGTTGACCATACGGTAGGTCTCCTGCGAATTGCATGCGAAATGCTTAACGCATGCGCCGACTCCGGTCGACTGCACGCCCCTAATGAAACTTGCTGCCATCTTGCCAGAGACAAGGGGGTCTTCGGAATAGTATTCGAAATTACGTCCGCATAAGGGATTGCGCTTGATGTTGCAGCCCGGGGAGAGGATGACGTCGACTTTATGGCTACGGCATTCCGAACCAAGCTGAACGCCTAGGGAATAGAGCAAAGACTCGTCGAAGGAGCAGGCCAAAAGGGCGGGGGAGGGATAGCAGGTCGTTGGGGCGAGGTTGCTCGCATCGTCCTTGGGGCTTTCGTCCCCTATCCCAATGCGAAGCCCAAAGGGGCCGTCGCTTAACCTCACAGAAGGCAGCTTAAGCCTTTTGACCCCACGGATGTGCCAGGGTCCGTCGCCATAGAAACAGGCTGCGGTTTCGTGTCTAGTTAATTTCGTGCTTTCTCTTTTTTTGGCCATAACGGTGAAATTATGCCCCTTGTAGGGGCAAAAGGGAATAACCCTAGAAAAAATGATTCCAGGTTTTATCCTAGAATCATTCAAAATAGTCGAGTTTTGCAGGGTTTTAGGCGAAATTCCGCTAAATCTTCATGTCCTTAAGCAAGAAGCGGAGCGCCTCTGGGCAATTGGCCGCCCAGCTCTCCTCGTTATGGGGAAGCTTGGTGTTGATGATGAATTTTAACTGGTCTTCGCCAAAGCCGAGGGAACGTAACCTCTTGGCAATCCAGATGTTCCCCTTGGTGAATTTCTTCTCAAATCCCTGCCCGCCGACGAAGATCGCGATCTTGCCTAGCGTTTTGGGGTCATCCCCCAATGAGTCTAATAAGAGGACCCAATCCGATTTCTTATAGAAGAAGACGGGAATGGAGAAGGAAAGGGCAAAACCAAAGGTGTCCTTGCGGTAGAAATAGCCATAAAAGCTCATGATGCCACCCATGGAGGAGCCGGCCAAACCGGTATATTCCTTTGTGGGGTTGGTGCGGAAGGTCTTGTCGATAAGGGGCTTGATCTCATCCGCCATGAAGTCGACGTATTGGTCGCCGATCGGGTTATCCGGTCCACTGACCCTCACGGAGCGCTGAACCTCATAGGGGGGATTGAGCTCGTTGCTTCTTTGCATCGGATCCTTTGGACAATCAAGACCGACCAAAATCGGAGCGACCACCCCTTCTTTGGAAAGGTCGTGGATGATGCGGTCGAGATGCCAATCGCCATAGGCGGTCAATTCGTTGTCGACGAGGTTTTGGCCGTCGGCGAAATAGATGACCGGGAAATTCGCGTTTTTGTTTTGCTTATATTCGGGAGGTAGCCAAACCCTAAGCATCCTTTTCTCCTCGGCGAAGGGCAATTGGACGGGAAGCTCGTAATAATCCCCGTACGCCATCGTCGATTCCTTGCCGGGTTTATGGCAAAAGAAAGGGGGATAGGAGGAAAGGGTCGGTGCGTCTTTCCTTTTGGAAGCCCTTGGGGAGGAAGTGGTTGTCTTGGTTTTTTTACTAGGTGTGGTTGGCATAACGGTTCGGGCGATTCGCCCTGCGCATTTTAGTCCCTGGCAGGAAAAAAGAAAGTCTTTCATTCTCATTATTTTTGTGCATAAGGGAAACAACAAGCCACTTTGTGGCTAAATTCCATAAGAAAAGATTATCGATGGGAAAGAGGAAAAAAGACCGCCTTCCGACGGTCTTCTGGGTTTGAATTGGTGGATCTTGTGGGGCTCGAACCCATGACCTCCTCCATGCCATGGAGGCGCTCTCCCAACTGAGCTAAAGACCCAATTGCTTTTTCAAGCCCGTTTAATCTAGTCGCCTAGTGGGCTCTTGTCAAGGGAATTTTAATTCTCCTTGGCTTCCCTAACCTCGGTTTCCCCTTCTTTTGGGGCGACGAAAATCCATTTTTTCCTGCTTAGGTAATTCCAAACCAGGACGATGAGGGTACCAAGCACAAAGATAAGGACCCACATCCAGAAATTGATGTTCCATAGGAAGGACCAGGTCCCGTCTTTGATGGTCTCGAATATCATCCTCTGCCCTTCGGTAATGGAAATGCCACCGAGATTAAAAAGCAGTTCCGCGCCGATATTAAGCCCCCAATGGAACAAAAGCCCAATGAAACCTAGACCGACGAATAGCCAGAAGGATTTCTGCGTCTTCGACTTCTTTTTGTCCTTCACGTTTTGGAAGACCCAAAGGACGGAGAAGACGTAATTGACGACGACGCTTGCGGCGAAACCGCACAAAACGGAGATGATGGTCACCGCGATATCGGGGATACCGGAAATCAAATAGGTCACCAAAGCCCTGACCCCGGCGTCGACGATCGTGGCAACGACGCCGATCACGACGAAGCGGATGATCTCGAGTTTGACGTTTTTGCTTCTGTCTTTCATGGCGAACGTAGTTTATACCTTTTTCCTTTTTCTGGATAGAAACAAAATCCCCGCCCATGGCTAAGGCGGGGGATAAAAGGAATAAAGACGAAGTTACCTAGACAATTTGGAAACGGGGTTCTCGGGTTCGTCGAATACCTCGACCTTTTCGATGACGACTTCCTTATAGGGCCTATCGCCGCGGTCGGTATCGACGCAGGCGATCTTATCTAGGACCTCAAAGCCGTTAATCAGTTTGCCAAAGGCGGCGTATTGGCCATCTAGATGGGGCGCGTCCTTATGCATGATGAAGAACTGGCTGGAGGCGCTATTGGGATACATCGTCCTGGCCATCGAAAGGACGCCGCGGGTGTGCTTTAGGGGGTTATGGACGCCATTGGCATCGAATTCGCCCTTGATCGTGTAATCGATGTTCTTTCCCTTTAGGTCACCCCAACCGCCTTGGATCATGAAGCCCTTGATGATGCGGTGGAAGATAAGCCCATCATAGAAGCCGCTTCTTGCCAAAGCGACGAAGTTCGCCGCGCTATTGGGGGCGGCTTTATAGTCCATTTCGGCCTCCATGACGCCGAAATCCTTTACGGTGATGCGAATCATTTTTCCTTCTCCTTATTGATTAAGGGTATTTTCCTAGCAATGGGGCTCTTTTTCAATTGAGTAAGCAAAGAATAATGGACGGGGCAAACAAATTGATGAGAGCGCTTATTTCAACGTGGAAATTCCTAATCGAGATGGTATATTACCCTCGTCGCTTTTTTCCGGAGACCCAATATGAAAGTAATGCTATTCGCGATTCTCGACCACACCGAGGCCACCGAGGATCTTCTTCGCCGCCTCTCCAAAGAGGGTTTTAACGGCACCATCATCTCCTCCACCGGCATGCACCACGTCTTGCCTAAGCTAGGCGGGGAAAGCGTCTCCGTCTCCCTTTCGATGATCGCGGACGACTTGCCTAGCGGCAACCTCACCCTCTATATCGTCATCGACGAGGAAAAGCTAGAGGACCTAAAATGCGAAATCAGGGAGGCCACGGGCAACTGGACCAAGGTCAAAGGCGGCATGTTCGTCTTGCCTCTACTATCCGTCGAAGGCACGTTCTAATAATTTCCTTTATAAATAAAATGCTTGGGTAATCGGCCCAAGCATTTTTTTCTTTTTCTTTTCCCTATTTTGCCCTGCGGCTTCTTCTAATCGAGTCCGCAACGGTGTAATAAAGGGGAATGAGCAGCCATTCCACCCAATAGGGGTGCCATAGTTGCAATCCATAGTAGTTCCCGATGATGCCCGCGCCGCAATAGGCGATGACGACCAATACGGGGAAGGCGAAATGGGATGGGTTTTTGGAACGGATCGCGGAGAGAAGGCTATTGATGACGACGGGAAGTAGCAATAAGACCCAGCCAGACGCCGCGCCGACCCTGCCGCCATCGGGAGTGACCCAGAATATCGCGACTAGGATATAGGCGATGACCGCGAGGGGGCTCATCCATGCCATGGAGACCCAACTGCTTCTGCCGCGGTCCTGCCCATCGTATTCCTCGTCGTCGTCTTTCTCGTCATCGTCCTCGTCGACGACTTCCCCGACTAGGGTTTCCCTTTCCCCCTTGCCTTCCTTTTCCATCCTTTTGTCTTCCGCGATATCCTCCACGGATGCATTGGTGTCCAATATCTCGTCGAGGGAGACGCCATAGATCTTGGAAAGGCAAATGAGGTTATCGGTATCGGGGGAGGATTCCGCGCGTTCCCATTTGGATACCGCC
Source organism: Bacilli bacterium (assembly GCA_024687185.1). Taxonomy (GTDB): domain Bacteria; phylum Bacillota_I; class Bacilli_A; order RFN20; family CAG-826; genus Alloenteromonas. The sequence continues at coordinate 23,154 of JAILEX010000080.1, forward strand.
TGACGCGATACCCCGAGTTTGTCCGCGAGTTCTTCTTGCGATAACCCCGATTTCTTGCGGAGCTCGAGAAGTCTATTTGCAATTTCGATTGTCATAACGAAGGCCTCCTTTTTTTGTAGCCGCCATTATTGTTCCCAAATGGAATTATCCTAACCATACATTGTGGTTTGCAAGCGCGCAACTATTGGTTTCCCCTCCAAAACGCATGCAAAACCCTCCTTATTTTATATACGCTTGGCCTTATTTTCCCTTCCTTATAAGGTTTTTGGATAGGCTAGGCCCCTTATATATAGGATAAAGGAAGGAGGAAATGAAAAAACCTCCGCGACTGGCGGAGGCTCATTCGTCAATTGGCGCGCTTGATACGATTCGAACGTACGACCCTCTCCTTAGGAGGGAGATGCTCTGTCCAGCTGAGCTACAAGCGCAAGCGGGGTTATTATAGAAAGGTCTAAGAAATTAATCCACTTCCTTTTTCCTATGGTCCTGCCATAATTGCCTTTGCGGGGTTAATCGCTTATGATTTCCACGTTATCCAGGCAATTATGGCTATCTTGGTTTCATTATTGACATCGTTAGTTGGAGAAGGGGCTTTTTTCCTGATTTCCTTTCTAAGGAAAAAGATCGACTTCAAGGGAAAATGGCTTATGACGGAGATCCAGAACTGGATTCCCTCTTTTTTCTTGCTTTTGATTACCGGCATCATCGTGAACTTCGCCTATGGATCCTATGGGGTTTTAAACGCCTTATACTTCGCCCTCTCCATAGAGTTCGTTTTGCTTTTGTTCCGTCCTAGCAAGATCGTCGCCTCCTTTAAAAACAAAGAGGCGTTTAAGAAGCCTCACGTCGGAAGGACATTATCCTTGACGACCTTTATGGTCCTATTGGTCCTAGAGCTATTCCTATTCAACGCCAATAACTTCAATAGCAACCCACAAACCTATAGCTATTCCTTCTCCGATACCTCCATCACGCTGGAAGGCAACGTGAAAAACCATGGTAACGGATACCTTTTCGAAACCGGCTCTAGCTTCACCGCACAAAATCCCGATAGGGATAACGTCAACCGCATCTATTTGAAAACCGAGCATAACCGTAGCGACGCCTTCAACGTGAGAATCACCTACACCCACCTTAGCGGCAATAGCGGCAGCTATACCAAAACGATCAACCCAACCATCCCCGATTCCTGCTACCTTGGCCTAGTAAAAGGCGCCGTCTCCTACAAATTTGAGTTTTTGGAGCCGACCCAGCGCATCATAACCGGCGACCACGCCCATGAGGCGAGGACGATCCTAGTGCAGGGGTTCATCTTCCAAGCGCCCATGCCCTTCCATTATGCGGGCATAAGGTTCCTGGGCATCGGTTTTGCCTTATCCATCCTCTACCATATCCCCGTCTTCTTACTTCGTTATGACGAACGCAAAAAGGAAGGAAAACGGACGATACAGTACGTGATTTTCGGGGCGGGAATCGTCGCGACTTTCGCTTTCCTCATCTATGCGTTTTTGAATAAGGACCTCTACTTTTCTTCCTATCCGTTAGAGAAGGATATCCGTTATTACGACATCTATACCCAAAACTTCGATGCACTTGCGAAGGGACAGCTCAATATCGATGTGCCAGATGGCGTGGGCAAACTCTGGGACCACGCCTACTATAACGGCAAGGCCTATTCCTATTATGGGGTCGCCCCGATTATATTGGTGTCCTTCCCCTTCTATTTCCTAACGGGGCTTGTGCCCAATGCCAGGTTTTTGCAGTTCTTCGCCCTGTTTAGCGAATTGGCGATATTCCTCTCTTGCATCGACCAGGCGTTAAGGGTGCTTGCACCGAAAAGGAACAAGGCGGCGGAGATATTCGTTTTGGTCGTCTCCTTCTTCACCTGCCTTTCCTTCAACCACGCCTCCGTCAAAGGGTATTACATTTCCGGCAACCCCTATAACCCCGTCGTGGAAGGCATCTACCATATCCCGACGATCTATGGGCTATTGAACCTATTCGCGTTTTTGTATTTCGCCTTCCTTGCCTTGGAAAGGGAGAGGGAAAGGCCCGTCACCTTGGCGTTATCGGGTTTCTTCTTCGTGGCGTTAGTCGCCAGTAGGCCAAACCTATCCCTATGTTTGCTTTTCGCCGCGCCCCTATTCCTAAAGATGCTTTTCCAAAAAGGCAGGGGAAGGAAAAAGATATTGGACTTCACCCCGATGGCGGGGATCCTCCTTGTTGGGGCCATCTTCATCATCCTATATAACGTCAGACGCTTCGATTCGCCCTTCGAATTCGGACAGAAATACCAAAACACGATATCGGACCAAACCGATTTGGGTGTGAAATTAGAGCAGATTTTGCCCGGCTTGGCCCACTTCCTCTTCAACCCCTTCCAGATTGGTGGCGGCGACTTCCCCTTCATCAAAACGACCAACCCGACCTTCACTAACGTCGCAAAGGACTATTCCTATTATCTAAACGGCTTTACCGGCATCATGTTCATCCCCTTCTTCTGGATGGGTTTGCTTATGCCCTTCACCATCAAGAAAAAGGGAGACTGGTTCTTGCAGTCCTCCCTAATCGCCATGCCGATAGCGATATTGGCGTTATGCGTGTTGACCTATTCCTACGCGGGCCTATGCCCAAGGTATATGATCGAAATCTACGCCATAACCTCCTTCTTTGCCGCCATTAGCGTATTCCTTTTCCTGGAAAGGGAGAAAACCAACGGCTCGAAAAGGGAAATCGTGGTTCCGATTGTCGCAGTCACGGGGCTTATCAGCATCTTCATCGGGCTCAACTTCGGCTTCGGTAGCTTCGATGGTTTCCGCGAAGGCGATGCCTTAGGCATCTATTATCTATTAAAGGAAGGCTTCCTAGGCAATAACCTATAAGGAAATGACTATTCGGTTGCCGCGTCTAGATTCGCGGCTTTTTCTTCATTTCTTTTGCGGTAGATATATCCGCCTACGCCCATAAGGGGCAACAAGCTAACGGAGATATAGAAGAAAGGACGGGCGACGCGGAAGGAGGTTGGGTTATCGTAGGTCAAGGTTGCCGTATAGCTGCCCTTTTTGACGTGGAAGGCCACAAGTCCATCGGCGTATTCGCCTTCGATTTTGTATTCTCTATCGCCGGTTAGGGTAAGGTGGTAGCCGCTATAGTAGAATTGCGGCAACTGCACAAACCCTTCCTCGCTAATAACGGATAAATCGAAGGTGGCGTTAGGGATATTTAGCGAGGTGATGTTCATTTCCCCTTCCCCTTCGATGAAGGCGGGGGTACGGTATTCTTCAATGGTGTAGGCGAAATCGTGGGTGGAGGTAAGTTCCTTTTTCACCTCTTGGTAGAGGCCGTTAGGATATTTTGGCGAATAGCTTTCATAGAAGCATCTGGGCGCGTATTCGCTTTGCCATCCTACCCTATCGAGCTTCCTAACGTATCCCAAAGTAGGTTCTTCCGAATAGCCTCTCCAGGCATAGTAATTGGTCCTCTTCGTGACCATTGGCATGCATACGACGAGTAGGAAAAAGCTCGAAAGCAAGACCCCCTCCTGCACGTATTTGCTTTTGGCAAAGGGTTTTAGGAGGATGCAGACGATGACGGTAAGTAACGGAACGAATATGGCCCATGAACGGAAGGTGAATTGACTCATTAGGAATATCTCGGGCACTATCTTCCAGATGAAGGCCGTCCAAATCAAAAGCATTTCGAAGATCAAAACGAGGATAAGGCCATAGACCTCGGTTTGCTTTGGAAGCCTTTTGGCTAAGGAAAGCATCTCCTCCCTATCCTTAATTTCCTTTTCCTGGAAATGGGTGAATAGCAAACAAACGCCGAAAAAGACGCTGGCCATGACATATTCTTCGCGATGGAGGAAGACTAGGGGAAGAATGATGACGGCGATGGAAGAAAGGAGGGCGAAGATGGGCCGACCCTTCTTTTCCAAATAGTTGAGCAAGAAAATGGATACGCCGCCGCAAAAGGGGAATAACAGCATTTCGCTGATCCAACTTGCGGCGCTATCGCCGAAAAGCTTGGTTTGGGTCTCTAACCAGTTGAAATTCAAAAAGCCCGATTTCGTCCATCTTCCATCTAGGGTGGAGATCAAATAGTCGCGGTTAGTGAGCATCCTGGAGTTATTGGAGATGTTATAGAGCTCGCTTCCGGTCGCTTCTAGCATCGGGAACAAATAGAAGGCGACCAAGCCAAGTATCAGCAAAAGCGAAACGGGTACGGCGACCCATGTCTGCTTCCTTTTGACCACGTTCCATAATTTAATCGGCGAGAAGACGATGATGGCCACCGCCGCAATCGCGGATAGTAGCGCGGTATAGGGATGGCTTAACACCAAACCCGCGGAGGCGATGATCGCGGAGATATAGGAACTTACGCGGAAGCTATCGTCATTGAGGATGGAATAGACCCCATAGAAAAGCATGGGAACAAAGGAAATGGCGAATCCTTCGCAAATCGCATCCCTTCCGATTAGGTCATAGATTCGGTAGGGGAAGAAGATGAAGGCGATGCCGGCGGCGAATCCCAAAGCCCTATTGCCGGTGATCCTTTTGCCCAATAGATAGGAAAATAGGGCCCCGACATAGGTAATGACGATGGTGCCGACCTTGATCGCGGTCACTATGGGCATATTGAAGATAAAGACCAATAGGCCAATGAATACGTGGGGAAGGGGAGAATAGAAAAGGTAGATGTTATACCCGGAGGTCCCTAGGAAATTATGGCCGCCGTTGATTCCATAGAAGCCATTCCTCCAGCCATAGACCAAATCGAAGATATAGGACTTATGCCAAATGATGTCATCGCCGTTAGGATAGCCGGGATAGCGGAAGAAAATAACGAAGGGGAGGAAGGATAGGAAAAACAAAAGAAATGGGAAAACGTCGATTTTCCTGATTCTTTTTATTAGCGCATCCTTTTGGAAGGCCGAGGCGATTTTATTGATTGCGTCCTTCATTCCTCTCTTCCGCCGCGAGGCGGTTCCTTTCGTTTTGGAAGCGCATTTTGTCGGCTTTGCGCAACGAATTGAGGATCATGCCGAGGAATACTAACAGCATGCTGGCAAGATAGACGAAGCAACATACGATGAGAGTGGGGAAACGCTCCACGATGCCGGTTTTGAAATAGTCGATGAAAATGGGGACGATAAAACCGGTTGCAAGGGCAAAAAGAATGAGGGCGTATATCAAATAATGGGAAAATGGCTTGTATCTGCGGTGGAAGCTATAGATAGTGGCTAAGACCTTGAATCCGTCTTTGAAGGTATTGAGTTTGGATACGCTGCCCGCGGGGCGGTCGCGGTATTCGATTGTCATCGTGTCGACCTTGAAGTTCTGGTCGAGGGCGAAGATGGACATCTCCGTTTCGATTTCAAACCCGCCCGAAAGGATGGGGAAGGATTTGACGAAGCCATAGGAGAAAGCGCGGTAGCCCGTCATGATGTCCTTGATCTTCCCATGGAAGAAAAGGTTGACCGAGGCGCGGACCAAATTGTTGCCCGCGTTATGGAAAGCACGTTTGTTCTCGGTGTAATAATCGCCGGACAATCTATCTCCGACGACCATGTCGGCTTCATGGTTCAGGATCTTATCCACCATTTTCCTGGCGCTGCCTAGATCATAGGTATCGTCGCCATCCACCATAATATAGCAATGGGCGTCGATGTCGCGGAACATGGAGGAAATGACGTTGCCTTTGCCTTGGCGGGATTCCTTCCTAACGATCGCGCCATGTTCCAAGGCAATTTCGGCGGTACGATCGGTGCAGTTGTTGTCATAGACGTAAATAACCGCTTCGGGCAAAGCCTTGCGGGCGTCATCGATCACTTTTCCGATGGTCAATTCTTCGTTATAGCAGGGAATTAAAACCGCGATGTCATCCATAATCATTGATTATAGCCGTTGTTAGGGGTCTTTCCAATAAAGGAAAGGCCCTCTTCCGAAAGGGGGGAGGTAGAAGAGGGCCAGGGGGAGGAGGATTGCTCCTAATTAAGCCAGTTTACCAAACCAGAGCGGATGTCGTATATCGCGCCTTCCACCGTGGTGCCAGGAAACCTTTCCTTAAGTAGTCTTACGCCGAAATTCACGTTATTGATCTCGGCCTTCCTAGGATCGTTTTCGCCGGCAACTCCTTCTTTGACAAAGCCAAGCAACTTTGCCAGGTTAGGATCTTTGGCACATTTAAGCACACTATCGACCGCCCCGCAACGGGTGTGGCCCAAAACCAGGATATAGCCAACATGGAGATGGTCCACGGCATAGGCAACGGATGATATCTCGCCTTCTAGTAGCGCCTGCCCGGCGCTTCTAATGGTGAATAGTTCCCCTAGGCCCGCGGAAAAGGCGGCTTCTGGGTTGACTCTGGAGTCACTGCAGGCAATGACAACGGCATAGGGGGATTGGCCGTTTTCATTGAGGTATTCCCTTAATTCCTCGCTGGTATCTAGCGTTGAAAAAAGAGAGGCAACGTATTTTTTGTTCCCTTTTTCCAAGCGGGAACGGACTTCGTCGGGACTTAGATTCATGATACTAATCTTAGCGCAAAGAACGGGTGAATAGGGGAAGGGAAAGCAAGAAAAAAGGCAGATCGTCTTCCGTCTGCCCCTTTTGGTGAAACAATGGTCGGAACGGCGGGACTTGAACCCGCGACCTCCTGGTCCCGAACCAGGCGCACTACCAAGCTGTGCTACGTCCCGACATCCGCGAAATCGCGGGTGTAAGTATAGACTTGCTAATCGAGAAATTCAAATAGGGACATCTGGTTGGTATCGCTTAGCGGTTCCATGCCACCGATGTCGATCAAGCCCTCGACGTTGGTCTTGGAGAGTTTGGTGTTTTGGAGCAGGTCTTCCTTGGAATAGAAATGGATGCCCTTCTTCCTTGCTTCGACGATGGAATTTCCGGCGGCGACGCCTAGGCCATCGATGACGGAGAAAGGCGGGATGAGGGAGTTATGCTCATGGTCGGGGATAAACATCTTGCCATCGCTCTTATAGAGGTCGATTGGTGAGAAAGAGAAGCCTCTTTCGACCATTTCGAGCGCGATTTGCAGGGTTTTTAGGATATTTGACTCCTTATTGGAAAGAGGATTGTCGCGGCTCATCCTTCTGGCATCGAGTTCCTTATATCTAGTCTTGATGGCGTTTTCGCCTTCGATCATGGTCTTGATATCCCAAGCGTCGCTTCTAATGGAGAAGAAGACGCTATAGAACTCAAGCGGACGGTAGAGTTTGAACCAGGCGACGCGGACGGCCATCATGACATACGCGGTAGCGTGGCCTCTTGGGAAGAGGTATTTGATCTTGCGGCAGGAATCGATATACCACTCAGGGATATGGGCCGCCTGCATGACGGGGACGAAGGCTTCTTCGCTTTTGGAGAATTTGCCCTTACGGATCGTTTCCATCATCTTGAAGGCAAGGCCGTTTTCGATGCCTTGGGAGATCAAATAGGTCATGATATCGTCACGGCATCCGATGACGCCGTTGATGTCGGTGGTGCCGCTGGTGATGAGGTCTTCGGCATTGCCACTCCATACGTCGGTACCATGGGCCAAGCCAGAGATGATCAATAGATCGTTGAAGCATTTGGGCTGGGCGACCGTCAACATTTGTTGGGCCAAGTGGGTCCCGAATTCGGGGATCGCGGAGACGCCGGTTTTTAATCCAAGGAAGTTCTCCCTAAGTTTAAGTTCGTTAGGTGAGGTGAACAAAGACAAGACACGGGGGTCGTTCATCGGAATCGACTCGATGGGAACGCCCGTGATATCGCGGTAATACCTCATGGCCATGGGGTCGACGTGACCCAAAATATCGAGCTTTAATAGCTCGTCGTGCATGGCATGATAGTCATAGTGGGTGGTAAGCCATTCGGAGTTGATGTCATCGGCAGGGTGTTGATAGGCCGTGAAGTCGGTGATGTCATGTTCCTTCGGGACGACCACGATGCCCCCTGGATGCTGGCCGGTAGTGCGTTTGACGCCTTGCACCTTGCTTGCCAAATAGTTGATCCATTGCGGGTTGACGCTATTTTCATCCACACCTTTGATGCGGTAGAACTGCTTGACAAAGCCGAAAGCCGTCTTCTCGGCGACGGTTTCGATGGTGCCGGCGCGGAAGACTTTGTCTGCGCCAAGGAGGATCTTGGTGTAATTGTGGGCCTTCTTCTGGGATTCATCCTCGAAATTGAGGTCGATATCGGGGACCTTTTCGGCATTGAAGCCCAAGAAGGTTTGGAAAGGAATGTTCTGGCCGTCCGCCTTTAGCTTTTCGCCGCAGCAGGGGCAGGTTTTATCGGGCAGGTCAAAGCCGGATTTGTATTTCTTCTTGTCACCCCATTCGAAATAGTGGCATTTGGGGCATAGATAATGCGGGGCGAGGGCGTTTACCTCGGTGATATCGGCCATGGTGGCGGCGAAAGAGCTGCCGACGGAGCCACGGCTTCCTACGATATAGTGCTCAGGTTCCTCCCCGGCCATCTTGATGAGACAATGGGCGATATAGTAGGTGACGGCGTAGCCGTTGCCGATGATACCGTCAAGTTCCCTAAGAAGCCTTTGGTGGACCTCTTCGATCCTTTTTTGGACTTCGGGGTCGGGGTTGCCGCAATAGCGGTCTTGGAAGTTCTTCTCGCAAAGGTCGCGGAGGATCTTTTCGGAATTGGGAAGGTTTGCGTTCGGTGTGAAGGTCTCATCGCTTACGGGGACGGGCTCGGTCGTGATTTGATCGGCCACCCAATTGGAGTTCTTGATTACGATTTCACGCGCATATTCTTCGCCAAGCCAAGGGATAAACGCATCTAGCATCTCCCTAGTGGAACGGAAATGCTGATTCGGGTTCTCAAACCAGGGCATGTTGTCCCTTCTTGGCCTCCAAAGGGGATGATTGCGGTTGCCAATGGATTTGGCGGTGATGTAGATATCGCGGATGATCTTATCCTCGGGGTTGCAATAATGGACGTCGCCGGTGGCAACGACTGGCTTTCCAGCAAGCTTTGCCGCCTCGATGATGGAACTAAGGATTTCCTTAAGCTGTTCCTCGGAACGGATTTCACCCATGTTGATGAGGTTGGAATAGCAATCCAAGGGTTGGATTTCGACGAAATCGTAGAATTCGATGGCCTTGGCCAAGGTTTCCACGGATTCGCTTTGCGCCATTTGGAAGATCTCGCCGTTTTGGCAAGCCGTTCCGATAAGGAGATCCTTGCGGTACTTCTCAAGTAGATAACGCGGGGTGCGGGGCAATAGGGGGTTGCCCGAGAGGAAATCGGTCTCGCCCAAGGAGACGATTTTATTTACCGAGCGTAGGCCTTCCGCGTTTTTGACCAAGACGGTCGCGTGTTTTTCGCGCAAATGACCGACATAGGAATTGAAGGTGCGGAACTGCGCCTGATACTTCTCGGGATCGCTTTCCTTTAATTCTGGGTTTGGTGGATCGATGGTCAGTTTGTCGATGTCGCAATGCCTGATGCCCGGAATCCTTTCCTCGAGGATTGGCAAAATAACCTGCCAGCCATCGTTAAGCTTGGTGGCGTCATAGATGGCTTCGTGGGCGTCTTCCTTCGAATAGGTATAGACGCCTAAGTTCTTTAACATGGCCTCTTCCCTATGGATTGCCTTTTCGGGGAAAAGATAATGGGAGATGGCGAGGGTATCGATTACGGGGTTGGTAAGAGGGGGATAGCCGTTTCTTTCTAAGGCGGCGTTGATAAAGCCCATATCGAAGGTCGCGTTATGGGCGACGAGGATGCAGCCTTCGAACAGTTCGAGGATCTTGGGCAACACTTCGGCTTCTAGGGGTTTGCCTACCAACATGTCGTCGGTGATGTGGTTGACTAGGCTTGAACCTTCGCTCATCTTCATCTTCGGGTCGATATAGGTTTGCCATTGCTTTAAGACGATACCGTTTTGGACGACGAGGCCGCCGAATTCGACGAGGCGGTCAAAGCGAGGGACTAGGCCCGTGGTTTCGGTATCGAAGACGCAGTATTTCGCTCCCTTTAGGGGGGTGGTCGAAGGATTGGAGATATACTTTTGGGCAAGATCGACCAAATAGGCCTCAAAGCCATAAATCGGTTTTAGACCCGCTTTGTCGCAGGCCGTCTGGCAATCTGGCAACGATTGCAAAGAGCCGTGGTCGGTTACGGCGATGGCGGTCATGCCCATGTTTTTGGCGACTTTGACATAGTCCGCCATATCGCAAACGCCATCCATCGTGGACATTTTGGTATGGAGGTGCAATTCGACGCGCTTTTCTTCTTCCGGGTCATCGCGCAAGGCCTTGGGGGGTAAGGGATTTAGGTAGTGGCAGGCGATAATCTTTTGCCCGGAATAGCGGTCCTCGTCTAGGCCGCCGCGGATTCTAACTCTTGTGTTGGGGGCCAATGAGGCAACTTTGTTCGCCTTAAGCTGTGCGGTTTCGAAAACGGTGACCGAGATGGCGTTGGTGTCATCATAGACGGCGATGCGGTTCATCTGGGAACCCCTCTTGGTAAGACGGGGGTCGACGGAGAAAATCGTTCCCACAAAGTCGACGTTGTGATTGCCTTGCATGGCATAGATGGCGTCGATCGAGTCGGCGACCTCATAATCGCCGCGGCGGAATACCGCCTTCCTCTTTTGGGCTTCTTCCCATTCCTTGAGATTGGCTTCCATTTCCTGGAGCAAGTACTCCTCGCTGTTTTTCAAAGAGTTCTTCGTCTCCTTTGCAATCAGTTCGTCTGCGCTGACTTCTTCCTCCTCTGGTTCATAATCGGAGTCGTCGTCCATGGGAACAAGTTCGTCTTCCTCTTTGCTAGAAGGTTGGTTTTGGATGGGGTTTTGCGGATTTTCTTCCAAAATTGCAGGGTTTTCGCTTTCAACAGGCTCATTATTTTGAACAGGTTCTTCAACGGGTTCTTCTTTGGAAGGTTCTTCGAAAAGATCGCCTACAGGTTCTAAAACCAACTCGCTAGAAGCTTCTTCCTTAGGCTCTTCCGCTTCTTCGACTTCTTCTTTTGGCGCTTCGAAAAGAGCTTCTTGAAGTTCCTCTTGAGGTTCTTCTTGTTCGGGCTTACTTTCCTTGGTGGACTCTTCGCTTTGTTCTTCGCTAGGCTCCTCGGGGACTTCTTCTATGGGACTATCCATAGCAACGGGCGCTTCTTCGACGGGTTCGGTTATATCTTGGTTAACCACTTCCTCTTCGTTAGCCGCCACTTCCTTTGGCTCGGGCTCTATTTCAGAAGAAAGGTCTTCCATCTCAAAGGAATACTGTTTTTCCCTGCCAAGCCTTACATCGGCATATTTAAGCGACTCCACCATGACGGGATCGATAACCTGCTCGACCAGCATCGAATAGTTGATGGTCTTAAGCAGTTCCTTGAATTCCTTGATTCGCATCACGTTGGCGGATTGCTCATCGTTAGATTTATAGACGATCCTTAACTTAGAGGGATCGGAATAGTCGGTTTGGAAACGAATGGGGGCGAAAAAGTTCTTGGAATACCAATTGTCTAGTAAATCATAGACGTCTTTGGAGGTAAGTTCGCAATTAGGATAGAAGAAACGGATGGAATACTCGTATTTGATATTCCTTAGGGCGAGGATGAATTCGTTGAGGAGGTCATATGACCAAAGGGATTCCTTCTCGATGGACATATTGACTTTGTTGACGACGTATTCGTCTTTGGCGACGAGAGTAAAGTCCATATCGAAGTTTTCGGGATCTTCGATGCCGATGGAGAGCAAAAATGCCTTCATTTTGTAGTTCATGTAGGTTCCTCCTTTCGTAGTTCACTCGTTGCGGTTATAGGAATAGGGAAATGATGTCCTTCACCGTTACCGCGATGATCAAAACAAACAATAAGCCGATGCCGACGTAACTGATGATGCCCTTTACCTTGGGGTTCATCTTCCTACGGGCTATCGCCTCATAAACCAAGGTGACTAGTTGCCATCCATCCAATCCAGGGAAAGGCAACAGATTGAAAAAAGCCAGGTTAATGGAAAGCAAGCCGGCGAAATAGAAGATCCTGGCAGCGCCGCCACTGGAAGTCAGGCTAGGCAAAGCCGCGGTCATGCCGACGATGCCGGAGATATTCTGGAAGCCGCCGGGCTGGAACAGGGAGATGAAGCCCTTCACGATGGCGCCGCATGCGGTAGGCACGTCGCCCGCCCATTTTTGCCAAGCTTCATTCCAAGAGTTGAATTGGGAAATGACGGGAATGGTCATCTCATAACCGGAAGAGGCGACCCATGCACCGGATTTCGCTTCCAAGACGATGGTGACATCGACCCTTTTGTTTTTATAGAGGTCGATATAGGAGATCTCTTCGCTTGCTTCGTGCTTTCCATTTGGAACAAGCGGAACAGTGAAGGTGACCTTGACGCCATCGGCGGCGTTTTTCACCAAATAATAGGGGGAGCCGGATTCGGTATTCAAATCCGCCCTGGTGGTAAAGCCGAGTTCATGTAGACCAGAATAGACGGCATCGCTTTCCTTAAGCTCGGTGGAATTATAGAAGAGGACGCTAGAGGCGAGATCGTGATTATCGATAAGGCTAGAAGGATAATAGGTCGCGATGTATTTCATCGTCTCGTTGGTGGAAATCGTGGCCCCTTCCGAAACATAGATGAGCTGAGCCATCGCCTCTTCATCGGTCCATAAACCAGGGAAGAAGAAAACGAATTCATCGGACTTATAGTCCTTAAGTCCAGGGTTGCTTGCGATTTGGGCATCGACCTGATCGATGATCTTTTGGCCTAGGCTATCAACGGGGGCAACGCAGCTTGCGACCGTTCCCTTGCCGTTTCCCACGCTTCCTGCGCCATAGGCGAAATAATATTGGGGGAAGGCGATATCGGAAACGAAGATCAGGATAAGGCCAAGGATGAAGTTGACGGTAACCCCGGCCACCATAATGATGGCCTGTTGCCATTTTGGCTTATTGAGCAAAGAGCGGGATGGGTCGATGTGCTCCACTTCCTCTTCGGGGATGCTTCCCTCTTCGCCATACATCGCGACATATCCGCCAAAGGGAATGGCGCCGATGCAGAAATAGGTTTCGCCCGTCTTCCTCTTTTTCCTAAGGATCTTCGGGCCGAAACCGATGGAATATTCATAACAATAGACGTGGAACGCCTTGGCCATGCCAAGATGGCCGGCTTCATGAAGGGAAATCAAAACGCCCAAGATGACGATGATTTCCAAAATGGATACAAGAATGGTTAAGAAGGTACTCATGCGCTCCTCCTTTCTTCGACATATCGCCTCACATATTCCCTGGTTTGCTTATCGGTCATTATAAGGTCGTCCAGGTTCGGCGAAGGTGTGATGATTATATCATCCAGCGCTTTTCTTACGACATCTTCGATTGCCAGGAAAGGAATTTTCCCATCCAAGAAGGAATAGACGGCTTCCTCGTTTGCGGCGTTTAATACGGCAGTCGCGTTACCACCCATATTGAATGCCTTCATCGCTAGTCCAGGGGCAGGATATCTTTCTGAATCGAATTTTCCAAAGTGATAAGGACCTAGGTCCTCTAATTTTTTGGCGGGATACAAGTTAAAATCGACACTAGTCTCATATAGGGCATAGGCGATTGGGCCATGCATATCGGGAACGGAGACATCCGCCAAATAAGTGCCGTCCTTCATTAGCAAAACGCTATGGACATGGGATTCGCGGTGCATCAAAATCTCCGTCCTCTCAAGCGGAAAATCAAATAGCCATTTGGCTTCCAAAACCTCAAAGCCCTTGTTCATCATGGTCGCGGAATCGATGGTGATCTTTGCCCCCATAGACCATGTTGGATGGGCCAAAGCCATAGCGGGGGTCACTTCTTTTAGCTCTTCGCGCGACTTATCGCGGAAGCTGCCGCCGCTAGCGGTAATCAAAATCTTATCGACCTCATCCCTATTTACCCTAGAGAGAAGTTTGGCAATGGCGACGTGCTCGCTATCGATTGGGTAAAGCTTGCCTTTTCCTTCCTTTAGCAAAGAACGGATCAAGGCACCGCCTACGACAAGGGATTCCTTATTGGCAAGGCAAAGGACCTTATTGTGCCTAAGACTTTCCACGCTAGGCACCATGCCCGAAAAACCTACCAAGGCATTTACGACCATATCGGCGTCGCTAGCATCGATGATTCCCTTTAATCCCTCGTCCCCAAAATACCAATTAAGATGGGGGTATTTCGCCTTTAGGCTTAGGTAATCTTCTTCCCTTTGGACGCAGACGTCTTTTACGGAAGGAAAGGAAGAGAGGATGTCGGGAACCCTTTCAATCCTTTTGCCAAGGCTAAAACCGACAAGGTCGAAATGGGCTTTGTCAGAAAGGAGTATATCCAAAGTCTGAGAGCCAATCGAACCGCTGGCGCCTAGAAGCAAAACCTTTCTCATGCAAAGAAGTTCCAACCTCCCGAAACGAAGATCGCGATGATGGAAGTGAAAATGGCGACGAAAATGACCGAATCGATACGGTCAAGCATACCGCCATGGGCGCCGAATATCTTTGAGAAGTCCTTGATTCCGAAATGGCGCTTGATGAAAGAGAAGGTCAAATCGCCTAAAGTTCCAACTAGGGGTATCGTGAAGCAAAGCAAGACGACCCACCACCACGCGGATCCCTCGCCGAAGATCTTCATGGTCGGCAATATTGGGAATCCATTCGCATCGTTGATCATCGCGAAGGCAAGGCCGCTTAGACCGCCCAAAATCCATCCGCCGAAAAAGCCTTCCCAGGTCTTCTTGGGGGAGATGCGGGGGTTCATCTTGTGCTTGCCGAAGAACACGCCGGTGAAATAGGCCCAGGTGTCGGTCATGACGCAGGTGAACTGGGCGAAGAAAAAGAGAACCAAACTTCCCCAATATTTAAAGGAAGGCAAAGACGTGTCATATCCCGCATCGGAGAAAATGGGGAAGGTGTAATAACGGGTGAACAATACGGATTGCATGCCTATGCCCACCAAAATGGACATAAGGAAAAGGAATGCGATGTCGGCAACGGAGAAATCCTCATGGGCGACGGCGCAGAAAAATAGCAGACCAAGCTCGGTGGCAATGGCGTAGATCGAAATAAATAGGCTTCTATAGTTGGATTCAAGGGAGAATACGAAGGTTTCCTTATTGGCCAAATAATCGGTGACGTTCCATTTGACGATGCCCCAATAAATGAATGATATCGTCGTTAGGTACACGATAACCCAAACATACCACTTATATTTCTTCCTCGTGGCGTGGATGGATTCATAAATCGAAAGGATCGCGGCGGCAAGGATCAATCCGAAGAAGAAATACCCGCCCAAAACAAGGCATGGGATAACCACGGCCAATATCGCAAAGGCGACGAGCACGCGGTTGGCCAAACTGGCCTTCTTTTCGTTATCGAGTTTATTGACCTCGATTTCAAGGTGGTGTGGGTGTTTTTGCTCACTCATTCTTAAGACCTCCAAACCTACGGGCGCGACCCTGGAATTCCTTTAGGCAATCAACAAAGGCCTTTTCCTTGAAATCAGGCCATTTCACGGGTGTGAACACAAATTCGGAATAGGCATTTTGAAACAAAAGGTAATTCGATAGCCTTTGCTCTCCGGATGTGCGAATCATCAAATCGATGTCGGGCAACCCCGCGGTATAAAGATGGGAAGAGATGGTTTCGGGGGTGATGTCGTTGATTTCGAGCTTACCCTCCTTCACTTCTTCCGCGATCATTCTGCAAGCCCTGGCAAGTTCGTCCCTTGAGCCATAGTTCAAGCAGATGTTGATATACCAATTGGTGTTGTTCTTCGTTCTTTCAATGGCTTTGTAGCAGACCTCGCGCGTTTGTGGGCGGATACGGGAAAGGTCGCCCGAGACGATGAGCTTAGTGCCAACGGAATCAAGATAGTCGATTTGCTGTTCGAAGAATTCCTCGAGGTAATCCATTAAGTGATCGATCTCTTCCTGGGGCCTATTCCAGTTTTCGGTGGAAAAGGCATACCAGCTCATGACGTGGATATCATATTTCCTACAGACTTCGAAAATCTCGATGATCCTCTTGCAGGCCTCGTGATGGCCATAATGCCTAGCTAGGCCGCGGGCCTTTGCCCACCTGCCATTGCCGTCCATGATGAAGGCGACGTGGTGGAGGGGTTTCGTTAGTTTGAATTCTTCTTTTCGTTTTGCCATGGCTCCTATTATAAACTAAACCCCTTCACACGTGGGCGCGTTCGTGCAAAAAGTTTCTTTATACCGTTACGCTAGCTATTTTGTAGTGAAACTCTTTTTAAAAAGCCTGCAAAAATAACAAAAAAGACTGCAAAACCCGGATAATCGCGAAAAGAAAGCCCCCGAATCATCGAGGGCTAAATGAACGGAGGTAATGGATGAACTTAGATGGAGAGGATATCGGTGGTCTTCTTGGCGACGGCTTCGTCGACCTTCTTCATCGCCCCGTCGACTTCCTTCTGAATTTCGTCTTGGACGCGTTCGCGAAGGTCATCGGAGTAGGAATCATCATCCTTTAGTAAGGATAGGCAATCACGCCTGACATTGCGGATCGCGACCTTGGCGTCTTCGCCAAGAGCCTTGGCCTTTTTGGCGGTATCCTTACGGACGTCTTCGCTCATCGGCGGGAAGATGAGACGGATGCAGTCGGCCTGAAGCTGAGGGGCGATTCCCAAGTTCGCTCCAGCAAGAGCGGAGTTGATGCTCTTGAGATCGTTGCGGTCATAGGGTTTGACCAAGAGCTGACGAGGCTCGGGAATGGAAATGGAGGAAAGGTCGGTGATGTTCATCTTTTCTCCATAGTAGTCGCATTTGATGCCATTGAGGATGGCTGGGTTGGCCCTACCGGTACGGAGCTTAGAAAGGTTCTCTTCCAAGACCGAAATGCACTTTTCGGCTTTTTCCTTCACTTCGAGGGTATAAGCATCTAACATGTTGTTTCTCTCCTTATATATCTATGTGGTTGCATTGATTATAGCGCAATCTTAACGAGGGGGATTATCCTATTTCGCATCGACTACGGTCGTGCCGACGTCTTCGTCGGTGAGGACGCGGACGAAGTTTTCGGGGTCGTTCATGTTGAAGACCCTGACCTTCACCCCCTTACCCTGAAGCATAGCGGCTGCGGTAAGGTCCATGACGCCGAGCTTTTTCCCGATGAGCTCATCGAAGGTCATCGATTTATATAGCTTAGCATCGGGGTTGACGCGAGGATCGCTATCATAGACGCCGTCGACTCCGTTTTTGCCCATCAAGATGGCGTCGCAGTTGGTTTCGACTGCCCTTAGCGATGCGCAGGTGTCGGTAGTGAAATAGGGGTTGCCAGTACCGCCGGCGAAGATCGTGACGATGCCTTCTTCCATATGCTTGACGGCTTTTCTGCGAAGATAGGGTTCGCAAACCTGAGGGACGTTGATGGCACTCATGACGCGGCAGGGAAGGCCGATTTCCTCAACCGCGCTTTGGACGGCTAGGGCATTCATAATGGTGCCAAGCATTCCCATATAGTCCGCGGTCGAGGGCTCAATGCCGATTTTCTCGGCCAATTTGCCCCTCCAGATGTTGCCAGCACCGACGACGATGCCAACCTGGACTCCTAGGGAAAGAACGCTTTTGACGGCTGCGGCGACATGGACGAGCTTTTCATGGTCGAGGATCATGTGCTCCTTCTTATCGGCTAGAGCTTCGCCTGAAAGCTTGATGATAACTCTTTTATATATTGTGGCCATAGGATTCTCCTTGCTTAGGATTATACAACAAGAGCCCCGGCGTTTGCGGGGCTCTTTTAGTTAAGGGATTAAGCCTTAGTCTTCGGTCTTTTCGCCAGAGAATTCACCGACGGTGTAACGGAGGAACTTAAGGACTTTGATGCCGGTCTCCTTCTCGAGTTCACTCATCTTCTTGCTGCCGCTTGGATCAAGGGCATAGACGGCGTGGTCGAGGCAGAGGTCGCCGATACGGGAGTCAACCTTGCGGGTGACGATGTTTTCCTTAACGGCTTCGGGTTTACCAGCGAGCTTGGGATCGGTGGCAACTTCGTTGCGCGCAATCGCAAGTTCCCTTTCGCGGTCTTCCGCGGGAGCGGATTCGACGTTGAGATAACGGGGCGAGGCGGAGACGATGGTCATCGCGATGCCCTTGGCGAGGGTGGCGTCGGCTTCCTTGGAAAGAAGGACTAAGGAAGTGGAACGGCCATTGCCATGGCTATAGGTGCCAAAGCTTTCTTCGCCTTCGGCCTTAACGATTTCATAGCGGCGGAGGACAAAGTTTTCACGCATTGCGACGGTCGCATCGGTGAATAGGGGTTGGGTGAGCTCCTTGGCTTCTTCAAGGGTCTTGGGCTCATTGGTGAAGATGCAATCCAAGACGGCATTGGCGAATTCGTGGAACTTGGGGGAACCGGAGACGAAGTCGGTCTCGCAGTTGATTTCGACGATGGCAGCTTTCTTTCCGCACTTCTGACAGATCTTGACTAAGGCAAGACCTTCGGCGGCGACGCGGCCAGCCTTGGCGGCGGCTTTGGTGATGCCCTTCTCACGAAGGATATCAATCGCCTTTTCTTCGTTTCCGTCGGCTTCGATCAAGGCCTTTTTGCAGTCCATGATACCGGCGCCGGTACGTTCCTGAAGGGATTTGATTTGCTGAATGGTAACGGCCATGGGTTATTCCTCCTCTTTCTTGGCGGGAGCGGCTTCGGCGGGCTTCTCAGCGGGCTTTTCGGCGGGAGCGGCTTCCTTGTTTTCGGGTTTGCCTTCTTTGCGGGGTCCGCGCTTTGCGGCATAGCGGGCAGCGCGTTCGGCCTGCATCTTGGCATGCTTTTCCTCACGGGCCTTCCTAGCGGCACGGACGGCGGCACGATGCTGTTCGGCGGCGATATCGGCGACGCGGATGGCATCGGCCATGGTGGCTTCTTCGCCTTCATCGACGGTGTAGGCGACTTCGGTTAGACCGCCACGGGCTTCGACGACGGCGTCGGCAAGGGCGCCGATGATGAGCTTGATGGCGCTGGTGGCATCGTTATTGGAGGGGATGGGGAAGTCGACGAGATCGGGATCATCCGAGGTATCGCAGATGGCGAAGACGGGGATGTTGAGCTTGTGGGCTTCGGCAACGGCGTTGTGTTCAACGGTCGGGTCGACTAGGACGAGAGCGTTGGGGAGCTTACGCATTTCCTTGATGCCTTCGAGGTTCTTCTGGAGCTTGGCTAGTTCCTTGCGGAGAAGGGCGACTTCCTTTTTGGGAAGACGGTCCCAGGAGCCGTTTTCGGAATCGAGTTCGAGTTCACGGAGCCTCTTGATACGGTTCTGGATGGTACGGAAGTTGGTAAGGGTTCCGCCTAACCAGCGGTTGGTGATATAGAAGGAGACAGAGCGGACGGCTTCGTCGATGACGATTTGCTGGGCCTGGACCTTGGTGCCGACGAATAGGACTTTTCCGCCACCTTCGACAATGGTGCGGAGAGCATTGTAGGACGCGATGGTGCGTTCAACGGTTTTGGCAAGGTCGATGATGTAGATACCATTCCTTGCGCCATAGATGAATTTGCCCATCTTGGGGTTCCATCTACGGGTTTGGTGGCCAAAGTGGACTCCGGCCTCCAAGCATTTTTTCATCGTGATGATGGGGGCGTTGGGATCACGGATGATCTGAGCCATGGTTTCCTCAGCTGGCGCGGCTTCCTCCGCGGCAGGGGCAGCTTCTGTTACCTTGATTTCTTCGTCACTCATTTTGGTGACCTCCATTTGTTTAAGCCTCCCTCGCTTCCAACAATCGACCACCCGTTCGCTTTTTAAGCCTAACTTCGGCCCGGCGGGAACACGGCATTGAATCCACGAGGTGCGTACTAGTCGCAAAAGCGACCAAGACGGACTATACAAGTCTTACGCGTAGTGCGCAAGAAAGAATTTAACGTAGTTATCGAATTCGGAAAAGATATTGGGGTTTTGCAAAGTTTTTGGCAAAATTATTTTTTTCGCTTAGGGAAGTGGGCGGCGTATTCGTCCTGCAGATCCTTTTGGGTCAGGTGCGTATAAATTTGGGTCGTATTGATTGATTCGTGGCCCAAGAGTTCCTGCAATAGCCTTAGGTCGGCCCCTTCGTCTAGCATCTCCGTGGCGTAGGTATGGCGGAGTTTATGCGGGTGTAGATGCAAAGAGAGCCCAGTAGTTTTTTCGATATTGGACAAGATGTGTTCAAGGCCCCTGACGGTAAGTCTATCGCCTTTATAATTAAGAAATATCTCCTTGGGCCTAACGTCGTCTTTTCTTCTAGAAAGCAAGGTCGGCCGAAGCTCTTTGCCATATTTCCTAATCGCGGTTTCCGCTTCTTTGTCATAGCTTACGATCCTATCCTTGTCGCCTTTGCCCCTAACTCGGATCGTGTGATAGGAATAATCGAAATCCTCAAACCTAACCTGCACGAGTTCGGAGGCCCTCAGCCCAGAGGAAAGCAAAAGGCAAAGGATCGCCTGATCGCGGAGCATCATCTCGTCTTCGCGTTTTGCGTTGGCCGCAAGAAGCTCGCCCACTTCGGCCGGGAAAAGACGATCGGGGTATTTAATCTCTCCCTTTTGGGGGTCGATTTGCCTAAATGGATTGGAATCGATTTCCTCGTGTCTTTGCAAATAATCGAAAAATCCGCGTAGGCAGCTCAGCCTTCTTTGGCAGGTTCTTTTGCTTACGTGCTTTTGGCCTAGTTCAAAGGAAAGATAGGCTCTAATTAACCTAGGGTCCACGTCCTTATAAGTTTTATGCTGGGTAGATAAAAAGGCATCGAAACTACCCAAATCATGCGAATAGGCCTCGATTGTTTCCTCGCTATAGCCACGTTGGGCCCTTAAGTAGGTAAGGAAATCCTTTTCCAGATTATTCATTGACCTTCTTCCAATAGGCCTCTATTTCGGAAAGGGCGAAGGAAGCGTACTCCTCACGCTGTTTCTTATCTACGTTGGGGAATAGCGCCCAGTTGGCATTCATGGGCGAGAAGCTCTTTTCGGGAGCGGTCAAAATATAACGGAGCAATGCGCCGGTGACGGTAGTGACGGGAACTTCGACAAAGGGGAGGCCAAGGGCCTTTCTTTCGGTGTTTATCGCAGCAATGATTCCACAGGCCGCGCTTTCCACATAGCCTTCCACGCCGCTAAGTTGGCCGGCGACGAATACATTGGGAAGCTTTTGGAAGGATAGGTCTTCGTTTAGGCATCTAGGCGAATCGATATAGGAGTTGCGATGCATTAGGCCATAACGGACGAATTCGGCGTTTTCTAACCCAGGGATCATCGAGAAAACCCTCTTTTGCTCGGGATAGGTGAGGTTGGTTTGGAAACCGACGAGGTTATAGCAATCGCCTAACGCAGTATCTTGGCGAAGTTGGAGCGCCGCATAGGGATGATGGGTCTCATCGCTTAGGCCAAATGGCTTTAGCGGGCCATGGCGGAGGGTCTCTGCGCCACGGCTTGCAATGACCTCGACCGGAAGGCAGGCCTCGAAATAATGGGTGTCGAAATCATGGAGGAGGGCTTTTTTGGCGTTGACGAGCTCTTGGTGGAAGGCCAGGTATTCCTCCTTAGTGAAGGGGCAATTGATATAAGCCTCGTCGCCTTGGGAGAACCTTGACTTGTAATAGGCTTTGGTAAAGTCGATTGAGTCCTTTTTCACTATCGGCGCGGAGGCGTCGAAAAAGGAGAAGGCACCCTTGCCCACTAGGTCGGTGATCGCGTCCATCAGCTTACCGTCGGTTAAGGGCCCGGTGGCTAAGATTACATTCCCGTCAGGGAACTCTTCCACTTCCTCGTAATGCACGTGCAATAAGGGAAAAGACCTAAGAATTGCAGTGATTTCGGTGGCAAAACCATCTCTATCAACGGATAATGCGTTGCCTGCTGGCACCTCGGTTTTGGATGCTGCCATCATGGTGATGGAGCCCATTTTCCTCATCTCTTCCTTCTGCAAACCAGAGGCGTTGGAAATGAGTTTTGACTTCAGGGAATTGGAGCAGACGAGCTCACCGAAAAGGTCTGTGTGATGGGCTTGGTCATCATGGGCGGGACGCCTTTCGTAAAGGTGTACCTCATAGCCTTTTTTAAGCAAATAAAAGCAGGCTTCGCTTCCAGCCAAACCCGCTCCTATAACATGGAAGACCTGACGAGGGGCCTCGCTCATTTCTTCTTCCCCTTTTGGTTGAGCCATTCATGATAATGGCACTTCGGATAGTTGGTACAGCCAAGGAATTCGGCGCGCTTCCCCTTTTTGACAACGAGGGAGCCTCCGCATTTCGGACAGGGTTTGACGATGTCCAGTTTGCTATATTCCTTTTTGGGGGCTACTTCTTTTTCGGCGCCGACATCTTTAATGGAAGAAGCGGTATATTTGCATTTTGGGAAATTGCTGCAGCCAATAAAGGTCGATCCCTTCTTGCTCTTTTTGAAAATCAAAGGAGCGCCGCAATCGGGACAATCCATGCCGACTTTCTTTGCGGGTTCTTTCTTGATGTACTTGCATTCGGGCCAGCCAGAGCAGCCGGTGAATTCGAATCCTTGCTTATTGCGTTTTCTAACCAAGGGCTTGCCACATTCTGGGCAAAGTTCTCCGGTCAGTTCGCCGTTTTCCCTTTCGGCTTTGGCCTTAGCGGCTTCATAACTCGCGTTGAATTTCTCATAGAAATCGGTCATGGCTGCTAGGAAACCCAGCTCGCTATCGGCGATTTTATCGAGCTTGTCTTCCATGTCGGCGGTATAGGTGAGGTCGACGACATCGGGGAAATAGGATTCGAGGAAGGAAATGCATTTCTTCCCCGTTTCGGTTGGCGTCAAAACACCGCGCTTGGCGGAGATGTATTTGCGTTTGATAAGCGTTTCGACCGTGGTGGCATAGGTCGATGGGCGGCCGATGCCGTTTTCTTCCATCGTTTTGACGATCGATGCTTCGTTATAGGGCGGATTGGCCTTGGTGAACTTCTGTTCGCCCTTTTTGGAATCGACGGGGAAGGTTTCGCCTTCTTGGATATCGGGCAAAGACACTTCGTCGTCGTCTTCGAATTCGCCATATATGGCCATAAATCCGGGGAAGACGGTCTTCGAACCCGTGAGGACGAACTCCAAACCGTTTCCTTCTAGAATAATCCTAGAGGAATCGGAAACCTTAGGCGCCATAGTGGAGGCTAGGGCGCGGCAATAGATGAGGCGATATAGCTTAGCCTCATCGGGGGTGACGTATTTGGCCACGACTTCGGGGGTTCGGTGGGTGCCGGTAGGACGGATAGCTTCGTGAGCGCCCTGCTCGCCCTCGGTCTTTTTGCTGGCGCGTAACACCCCAACGTAATTATCACCAAACCTTTCCTTAATATAAGGAACGGCATGCTTCTCATAAAAATGGGGCGAAATACGGGTGCTATCGGTACGAAGATAGGTAATCAAACCGATATGTTCGGCGTTATTACCTTCGAATAGCCTCTGCGCCAAAGACTGGGTCTTGGCGTTGCTAAAGCCGAACTTGCTATAGGCAAGCTGCTGCATGGTCGAGGTGGTGAAGGGGAAGGCCGGATAGGTCTTCACTCCTTTGGTGCCCGTAACATTGGTGACGGTTAATTCCTGGGGGATTCTAGCAAGAAGGGCGTCCGCATATTGCTTGCTGGAGATATTGGTGGCGTTTTTGTTCAGTTCGTCGATTTTCTTGGCAATCGGTTCCCCATCGACCTTGGTCAATGCCGCCCTATAGGTCCTATTACCTATTTTAATAGCGACATCAATGGTCCAATACTCTTGTTTTTTGGACTCGTAGTTATCGATTTCCTCTTGCCTATCGACGATGAGGCGGAGGGCGGCGCTTTGCACCCTGCCAGCGCTCTTTAATCCTATTTTCCTTTGTAATAAGGTGGATAGCTTGAAGCCGACGATCCTATCTTCCATCCTCCTTGCCTCTTGGGCATGGACGAGTTCGACGTCGATCGTGCGGGGGTTGTTCACGCTTTCAAGGACGACGTCCCTGGTGATTTCCTCAAAAGTAACCCTCTTGGTCTTGTCTACGGGCAGATTCAAAACCTCGGCAAGGTGCCAGGAAATGGCTTCTCCTTCCCTATCAGGGTCGGTTGCGAGGATGACTTCTTCGGACTTCTTCGCTTCATTAGACAATAGGGCCACGAGCTTCCTCTTCTTGGTGGGAATCGTCCAAAGCGGACGGAAGTCCTCTTCCACCACGATGCCAAGCCCGCCTTTTCCGGACGTGGAAAGGTCACGGATATGGCCTTCGCTGGCTATAACCTTATAGTCTTTCCCTAGAAACCTGGAGATGACTTCTGACTTTGTTGGTGACTCTACGATGACTAACTTCATGATAAGACGGCTAAAATATAGTTAGAGTTTTTGCCCTTGTCAAAGTGTCTGGGAGCGCTATCTATACTATATAAATAAAGGATTATTTATAGAGGAATCTAAAATATTTTTTATCGTATAAAGCGCCCCTATTCATCCTTCTTAAAGCCCGCTTCGAAAAGCAAATCGTCGGCGGATTCAATCATCGCCGCACCGTTCCGGATGAGGGAATTATTAACGAATTCGCTTTCTGCGGGGAAGGGAAGACAGCCGGCATCGCAGCCTACGTTGACGGCGGAAGCCATGGTAAGCAAAACGCCGTCATGCTTCTTGGCAGCGGCAACAAAAAGGAAGCTTCCCAGTTGTCCTAGTAGTAAGTTCCTTGCCCGAATTCCATCCACAGAAGGCTTTACACCATTCGGAAAAGGGCTTAAAACTAGACCCTTTTTCGCGATTTTGGCTTGGAGGCCACTAGATTCTATAGGATAGTTTTGATCGAGACCATTGCTTAATACCGCAATACATTGGCCTACGGACAAAGCAGATTCCAAAGCGATTGATTGACAACTTCTTGATAAGCCGCTAACAACGATGGCACCTTTCTTAGTCGCCTCTTTGGCGATGGTGGCCACCATTTTTTCGGCATAGGCGGAGCCGGAATCGTGGGAGCCCGTGAACGCAATCATCCTATCTGCGTCTTTTAATAGCTCGATATCGCCTTGATAGAAAAGCACTAATGGCGGGCGTGGCGCATTGCGCAGGCGGTCGGGGTAGAGGTCGTCGAAGATGGTAAGGGCTTGACCCTCGTACTTCTTAGCGACGGCCGCGACCTCGTCGGGGTCAGGGAGATCCTTCTTTTCTCGAAGGGCGACGAACATATCATCCCACCTCCCTTGGTGGGTGATCGCGGTGTATAGCAACACCTGTTTTGGATTTAGCATGCATTTGCCTCCTTACTTAACTATTTCGAGATTTTTCGAAAAAGCGGACAAAGCAAGGGGGCAATAAATGCAGTTAGTCTCTATAAAAAAGAAAAAAGCACTGATTCTATCAGCACTTTTTCAATTTGAGAAATTTTTTAGAATAATGTCAGTTGAACGCAATAGAACTTAGCCACCGGCTTGAAGCTTTTCCTATGGACCCCGACTATCGGACCATATTTCTCTAATTCTTCCATATGGGCTTTCGTTCCATAGCCTTTATGAATGCCGAAAGAGAAGTTTGGGTACTTCTCCTGCAGCTCCTTCATGTACCTGTCCCTTGAGACTTTCGCCAAAATGGAGGCACCTGCGATATTCATACACCTCGCATCCCCTTTAATAAGAGGAACAACGGGCACATCATAGCCCGCGAGCGGCATCGCGTCGGTGAGAATGGTCTGATAGGGGACGCTTAATTGGGCGATTGCCTTCCTCATCGCCATCTTCGTTGCTTCATAGATGTTATAGCGATCGATTTCCTCGGCGGTGGAAAACGCTATGCCATAGGAAAGGGCATTGGCCTTAATCTCTTCGAATAGAGCCTCCCGTTTCTTTTCGGTCAGTTTCTTGGAATCGTTTATCAATTCGTTATGGTAATCGCGGGGAAAAATAACCGCGGCCGCATAAACGGGGCCGGCAAGAGGGCCTCTGCCGGCTTCGTCTACGCCGGCAATCGCGACAACGGTATCGGAATAATAGTTCTCCTCTTCCTTTAGCATTGGACTTCCTCCAAGGAAATCCTGCCAAGAAGGCCGTCTTTGAATTCCTTAACCAGCAAATAGGCCGCTTTTTCCATAGAGGGCCTATTGCCATCCAAAAGACCCCTAACGTTGGCGATTTCCAAAAAGACATCGTCGTTATTCATGTTAGAGATATCTTCGATTCCAAAACGTTCCTTTAAAGAATATGGATAGCTTTCCTTTAGGTGACTAAGAAGAGAGGAAGCCAAATCCTGGGTGGGCAAAACGTCTTCCCTCATGCTTCCTAGGAGGGCAAGATGCATGGCTTGCTCTTGGGTGGGGTAATTCATAGGCAGGATACCAGGGGTGTCCAATAGGGTGAAATCCTTATTGAGCTTGATCCATTGAGCGGCTCTAGTAACGCCTGCCTTATTGCCTACCTTTGCGGCCTTTTTGCCACCGATATTATTGATGAGCGTGCTTTTGCCAACGTTTGGGATGCCAATGATCATGGCGCGGATCGGCTGGGGCTTCATTCCAAACCTTGCTTCCTTTGCCCGCTTTGGCGCGACAAGGGGTTCGGAAACGCTTGAAAGGATGGATACAAAGCGGTCCTTCTTCATATTTCCCGCGACTGCAACAACGCCTTTTTCCTTATAGAAATCGAGCCATTTCTTGGTGACGGCATCGTCGGCACAATCGGATTTGCCCAAAAGAATAAGGCGGGATTTGTTCCCGCAAAGTTCATCTAATAATGGATTCCTTGAGGATTTGGGGGCTCTGGCATCGCAGATTTCGACGATCAAGTCTACCGTTTTAATGTAGTTTTGCATCTCACGAAGCGCCTTTTGCATATGCCCAGGGAAGTAGTGAACATTCTGCTGCTTCATGGATGGTCCTCCAGATTCTTGAAATCCCAGGGGAATTTAGCCATATCGAATCTAAATCCCGCCGTGTAGGATCCATCTTTGTAGATAATCTCCCTTTTCCCAACGACCATGCAGGCTTTTGCGACGATCATGCTCTTCTTTACGGGGCCTTTGGCCCTGGAGTCGCTTGAATGTCTGCGGTTATCGCCCATGACAAATATTTCATCGTCTCCTAAAACCCAGCTTGCGGTAACGGGGTTGCCGGGTTTGGTGATATTGCCTCCGCTAGTGGAATACTTCCTTGCTTCCCCATACGAATTCGAAATGTCGGGAAAGTCGGCCTCGGAATATAGGTTTGGCAAATCGAAGCTTTTGCCCGCGGCGTCGGTAATCGTCGTTTTGCCCCAAACGGAATAGCCGTAATATGAGGAAAACTCTTCGGATTCGGTGTCATAGTTAATCGTCACGGTTTCGCCAGGGAAGCCGATGACGCGCTTGATTTTCAAATCGGTGTTCCTAAGTTTGGTGTATGTCGAATCGGTATAATCGTCTGGATAATGGGTGACGACGATGTCAAAACGCTTTAGTTTGTCGAAGAAGGAATCGTCCTTTTTCGTTTTACCCCACCCATAGTCGACGCAGTCTCCGGAAAAACTAGAGCCGCTAGACCAATTCATCGTCTCGCCAGTAGACCCACGGATCGCGGTCAAGTTCAACGTTGGATACATGCTCATGCCATTGATAAAAAAGACCTCGTCGAAATTGAGGTTACGGTAAATGATGGTTCCAACAGGAAGCGCCATCACGACTACCAAGACAATGCAAAGGATGTCAAAAAACAAAAGAAGCCTCGAACGCCAGGTTTTTTTCTTTTTCGCTGGTTCGACGGGATCGGTAAGCTTTGTTACTTCTTTTGCTTCCTTTTTCGCCATAGGCGAATTATAGAATTACATAGGTGATGTTTCAACCAAACGCAAGAAAAAAGCCCGATTTCTCGGGCGGTCACTTGGTTTTGTTTTTCTTTTTTGGTTAGTTGGCGGATTTGATACGGGCGGCTTTGCCAGAAAGCTTACGTAGATAGGTAATCTTGTTACGGCGAACCTTGCCACGCCTCACGACTTCGATCTTAGCGATGGAAGGGGAGTGTAGGTTGAAGGTACGTTCGACACCGATGCCGGAAGAAATCTTACGGACGGTGAAGGTTTCGGAGATACCGCCTCCGCGACGCTGCATAACAACGCCTTCGAAAACCTGGTTACGTTCCTTTTTGTTTTCAATGATGCGGACATAAACCTTGATGGTGTCGCCGGAAGAAAACTCAGGAAGATCATTACGAAGCTGACGGGCTGTAATTTCATTGACTAGATTGTTGTTCATGACATTACTCCTTTGCTTAAGGGATGGTTCTTTTCGACTAAGCACATTCCATAAGTGACTAATGTAGCGGTGCGTAGCCACGTCTACCAAATAGGCGCGACGAAACTATACACATTCACGCACGTAGGAGCAACAAAAAATTGAATCCGAAGAGTTCAACGCGCCTAAAGAAAAGACAATTATAGATAGTAGAAGAATTGTCAATTTATTAAAGAGGTCTTACCAATCGTGGCCTTAGGCAAAAAGACAAAGAGAAAGGAATTTGAAATTAAGGGAAGAAAGCCCTAAAAGGCGGCGAAAAACAAGGTTAGCTACAAAAAAGAGGAAAAAGCGACTTACAATCGAATCAAATTACAATTGTTAAGTAATTTTGCTTTACATATAATTTCAGTGTTAAGTAAAAATACTTTACATAAA
>JAILEX010000084.1 GCA_024687185.1 Bacilli bacterium
CACCGTTATTCTCAACTTAAAGTCCGCTTTCGGCACCGAAATCGGATTTGATTCTAAGAATCGCGCGGTCCCGGCGAAAAACGGAATTTAGTTTAAGAATTCACGTCTTACCCTCTGCATGAGGCCTAGGGTGGTATCCCCATCTAGGCCATAGTTGAATACGCTTTTGCCTGGAAAAAGCCCTTCCCAGTATCCCCTTTTGACCAGGGAATCGCCAAGAAGGAGCAAATCGACCTCCCTCACGCCTCCTTGGGGGTATAGGAATCGAGGATATCGTATAGCTTTAGGTAGCGTTCTTCCCTCATGAAGACCTTATCCCCAAGCTCCAAGACCTCGTCTTTCCCCGTATAGGGGGCCCAATTCGGTAGTCCCTCGCCATTGGGGTTGCCCGTTTTGGCGAAGTTGCTCCAATAGGAGACCATCGTCTTGCTTAGGGCGAAGTCGCTTTCGTTATAGGCGAAGCCGTGGATCGATTTGTCTAGCGACCCATAGCAATAGACCATCTCCCCGGAGTGGTAGGTGCCATAATAGCCGTTTTCCTTGGTGAACTGGTATTTATAGACGTTATCCCCCGCCTCTAGGGCGAGCTCGCTCCAGCAGCGGTGGGGATGCATGAACCAATACACCGAGATGATCTCGTTGAAGGTGGAGAAGGCATCCTTTTCGACCTCGTCTTTATATAGTTCCATCATCTGCTTCACGACCCCCTCATCCCCGAAATAGAGCATGAGCCGGCTTTCGATATTATCTTTGCTCGTGAGACTAGTGAGGAAAGTGGGGACGACGAAGGCGTCGGCTTCCTTGACGTTATAGCCGTTTAGGAGGTTTTTCTCGTTATTGAGGCGATTCTTATAGACATCATAGGGCATTTGGTCCAAGGCATAGCCATCAAGGGTCATCGCGCTATTGGAATAGCTGGTCTTCACGAGTTCCTCCGCGGGCACCAAACGGAGCTCGTCGATACTCTCGCAGCCGAATTCCTCCATGATGGCCTGGCCCGTCTTTTTGGCGGCAGAGAGCTTCCTAAAGGTATGGGGCACGTTTTTGATGGCGAGGGAACTGGATTCCCCGATCGCGTTTTTGATGATGTTTTTGCCTCTAAGCAAAGGAGTCGAGCAAAGCGCGCTGACGCTACTTGACCCGGCGGATTCCCCGGCGATGGTGATATTGGAGGCATCCCCTCCGAAATAGGAGGCGTTGTCCTTCACCCATTCCAAGGCCTTGATTTGGTCTAGTAACCCATAGTTGCCCGTGGTGTTATTGGGGCTTTCCTTCGCCAAATCCTCATGGGCGAAGAAACCGAATACGCCCAACCGATAGGCGACGTTGATCTGGATGACGCCCGTTTTGGCGAGGGCCTCGCCATTATAGTCGTTGAACCCGGTTGTTCCGCTAGTGAGGCTGCCGCCATGGATATAGACAAGTATCGGGGCGTTGGTGGCGCCCTTAGGCTTCCAGATATTGAGGTATAGGCTATCCTCGCTTCTTTCTTGGTCGGGATGGCAGACGTAATCCGGGTGCCAGCCCTTTTCCGAATACATCTCCACGAGGGTATTCATGACGGGATTGGAGGTTGGCTGCATCGAGCGCGGGGCGAAATGGGTGCAGTCTTTGACCCCGCTCCAATTCTCCGCGTTTTGGGGCTCTTTCCACCTAAGCGGGCCAACGGGGGGTTTGGCGTAGGGGATGCCCGCGTAGATCTCCACGTCCCCATCCTTGTTATATACCCCTTGCACCTTGCCGTTTTTTAGGCCCATCGGGGATTCGACGTAGACTGGGTTATCGTAATAATAGGCGGGTTTGGAATAGGTGCCGGGTTTGGACATGCTGATGCAAAATGCGCTAATTAGGAAGAATGCGCCCCAGGGGATGAAGCGGAAGGGAAGGGCCTTATTGAGCATGATGATTGAGGCTAATGCCAATCCCGCCAAGGCGACTAGTTCCAATACGAATAGCCAAGTGGGCCCATTGAGCAAGTCGAAGAGGAATATCAAAACCGCGGCCAGGATGATATAGGCTATCGGGAAGAGGATGAACCAAACTAGATGCCCCTTCTTCCTCTTGTTTTCCTTTTCCATAATCGACCCTCCTAGATTCCTATTGCCATTATGATACTTCCTTTGAAAAGGAAAGGAAAAAGAAAGTGCGCCATCTTGACGCACGTTCGCTTCCCTTTGTTTCCTTTCTTCCTTTAGAAGGATTCGAAGGAATCGATTTCCCTTTCTAGGATTTCCTTTACCCTAGAGAGGAAGGTCGCGTATTTCTCGGGTTTCTCCGCGTAATGGGAGAGGAGCAGGAAATAGGCGAGGAAGCGGACCTTGGGCAGTTCCTCGTCCCTATTCTCCTTATATAGCCTATCATAGACGTCAAAGAAGAGCTTCTTGGTGAAGCTAGGATCGATGGAGAAGAACTTCATGGTGTTCCCGGGAT
The DNA here is from genome assembly GCA_024687185.1 of Bacilli bacterium. Lineage (GTDB taxonomy): Bacteria > Bacillota_I > Bacilli_A > RFN20 > CAG-826 > Alloenteromonas. The sequence goes on from JAILEX010000084.1 coordinate 2,431, forward strand.
CGATCTCCTCAAAGCAAAGGTAGGTCCTATAGAGGTTGGCGATCTCGATGATCGGGTCGCCTTTGCAGATCGTGTCCATGTCGATTAGGATCAACCCCTCGGGGGAGACGAATACGTTTTTGAAGTGGCAATCGCCATGGACGAGGGTCGGCTTGTCCTTGATCGAGTGGATCTTGCGTTCGATCTTCTGGAATAGCTCTTGGCCAACCACCCCCTTAACAACGCCTAAACGGTAATCGAGGTCTTTGCGGGCCAAGGGGATATGGGGGTCATCGGTTTCGGTGTTCCTAAGCTTATCGAGCAATTCGACGTAATAGGAGACATAGGTGTCGTAGTTCTCGGGATGCTTCAATAACGCCGACATAAGCGAATCGCTGCCGATCATCTCATAGACCGCGCCATAGCATTCCTCCTTGACCTTAACGATATCGAAGCTAATCGCCGTGGGTATGCCTAGGACGAAGGCTTCGCGGGCGAGTTCCCTCTCCCTTTCGATGTCCTCGATGGGGTTGCCCCTAAAATAGCTTTTGATGATCGTGTCGTCTGCGATGCGGTAGACCTTGCCATAGGCGCCTTTGCCAATCAGGGGGCAGCCTTCGATGGAGATCTCCCTTAAGGCCTTGGAGACGTTTAATATCTGGGTGAAGCCCGTCATCTCGAAGACGTTATAGACCTCGGCGGAGGTGTTGACTAGCCTTAGCGATTTCTCCGCCTTCGCGAGTTTTAGCATCAAACGCAGTCCTGCGCTGGAGATATATTCGACGCCCTTGAAGTCCAAAACCAGGGATGTATGCCTTTGCTTCCTCTCCTTGTTGATGGCCGCTTCATAGGCTGCGGTCGAGGTCGAATCGATGCGGCCAAATAGAAATAGGGTCAATTCGAGTTCGTCCAATTTACTTGTAACTAGTTCCATGTAGGCTATTTTACTATGCCAAGTCAGCCAAAGAAAGCGCCTTGATGGCGTTTGCGGATGAGGATAACGCGTTTCAAAAATAGAGGTTACGATATAGGGGAACCTAGGCACGTCAAATCTATTTTACTTTGTAAAAGTTTCCCATTAGAATATCGACAATGGCGGAAACTGCTAAAAAAGGAAACAAGTCGACCCATTCGATCGCATTTAGGTTGATCCTAGTGCCGGTGATCGGTATTTTGGTCGCGATGGGAAGCGGGATCGCCGCGACGATGATCCTGCATACCATTTTGGGCGACCAAAACGCGGACGCTACGCTTACTCACGCCGTCTCCGAGTATTCCAAGGAATTCGACGCCTCGATCATCCAGATCGATAACGCGGTCAATAGCGCCCACGTCTTCTTCGAGAAGAGTTTCCCAGACGCCAACGAACTCCATAACGAGGCCGAATTCGAATATTTCTCCGACCAGCTCCATAACATCTTCTCGGCCACGATGGGCGAAAACGTCTTCTCTTGTTGCCATTGGCTCATCGCCAACCCCGAATACACCGACCAAACCGCCGCGGACAAAAACGGGGTCGGTTTCTTCTGCGTCCTCAATAAGGCCACAGGCGAATACGTCGAACAAGGCGTCACCAATATCCTCGCCTATAGCCAAGACGACAAGGAAAACGTCTCTTGGTGGTATGAGGTGATCGGGACAAAGGAAAACCCCAACAAGAGCGCCATCTGGATGGAGCCCTACTATAACGCCAACATCGATAGGAACCTCATCACCTTCGCCGCCCCCTGCCATGACGATAACGGCAAGCTCCTAGGCGCCGTTGGCGTCGATTTGGACTTCAACGTCATCGAAAGGGAAATCGCCAAGATCGACGAGTTCAAGGATCCGCGCTACTTCTTGCTCAATAAGGACAAGAGGTTCCTCTCCTCCCCCTTAATCGAGACCAAAGACGCCCTCGGCCATTATGTGCCCACCGATAAGACGTTAGATAGCGAATTCGGCGACGTCCTGCAGCATTATGGGACGATGAACACCCACTTCTATAAAAAGCACCACGAGACCTTAGGCGAGCAAAATAGGGCACTCTCCTTTGGATCGCTTCGCAACGGCTTCATATACGGCATCTCCGTGGATGCGACCGCCCTATATGACCCCGTCAACCGCACGACCTTCATCTGCATCGTCATCTTCGTCTCCGTCTCCTTAATCGTCGGCTTGCTAATAGCGCTATACGCCAATAAGACGCTAAAACCGCTAAACAGGCTTACCACCGAAGCCGCCAAATTGAAGCAAGGCGAGAAAAACATCGAGATCACCGTCGGCGGACCCGGGGAAATCGGGGAACTATCGCAAGAGGTCCACGACATGGTCGCCGCGCTTCGCATGAACCAGATCGCGCTTGAGGCCTTGGCGGAAAAAGACGGCCTAACAGGCGTAAAGAACACCAACGCCCAAAAGGAAAAGGTGGCCGAGATCGACGCGAAGATACAAGAACGCAAAAAGCCCAAGTTCGCCATCGTCATGGCCGACATGAACGATTTGAAGTACATTAACGATAACCTAGGCCACCCAGAAGGCGACGTCGCGATCCGCGAGATGTGCTATGTGCTTTGCCACGTCTTCACCCACTCCCCCGTCTATAGGATCGGCGGCGACGAATTCATGATCATCGTGGAGAACGAGGACTATGGCAATAGGGACGTTTTGTTCGAGCAACTAAAGGACATGGCCCTAGATACCAATCAGGTCAAACACACCTTCTCCGTCGGCATGGGCATCTTCCATAGCGACCTTGACCACTCCTTCGACGAGGTCTTCGCCAGGGCCGACAACAACATGTACGAGATGAAGCAAAACTACAAGAAATCCCGGCAAAGCGAAAATAAGTAATCCCTCTTAGCCATTGCCCCCTAGAGCCAAACTACAAACGGGCAATGGCTTTTATTATAGGGAATAGGCAAGAACCCCTATGTTTCCACAAGGGGAAACGAAACCCTGATCTCCAAATCCCTTGCTCGAGGCCACGGCCTTTTCGGATTTTTCTTGCCTAGGCAAAAACGATAGGAAATTCTCGATCAACCATTATGGGGCCAAAAGGAAAACCCCGCGCTTTAATAGCGAGGGGGATCCCAAAGGTCCTTTTTTTATCGGATTAGGAACAGGTATAGGCGATGGCGATATGGTGGATATAGTATTTCCCAGCCACGCGGAAGCAGATGCCCGGGGTGTTATCGGCATCGGAGGAATCGGGGGAAGAGGAGGTATAGACCAAGGTGGTCAAAGTGCCATCGTTAGTAAAGGAATAGGAATCGAAGGAGGACCCGCTATAGCCCGATTTCGAGAATTTGCCAGAGGTCTCTGGGTTATATTCGTTGTCGTCGCTAGGATCATAGATGGCGATCTCTACCCTAGTGACACCGGAAAAGCCAAACCCGCTATAGTATTGCGAAGTGTCTAGGTCCCTAAAGGACATCACCGACCTATTATAGGCATAAAGCTGAAAGTAATTGTCCTTTTCGGCGTCATAGGAGAAGGCGTAGTCCCCATACCCCTCCTCTAGGTCGGTGCTCATCTTCGATTTGGTCCCGGCGATGATGCCATAGTTGCCGCTATCCCTGATTTGGAAGCAGAAATACCAATCCTGATGGGTGTTTTTGGGGCGGTGGGAATAGTCGCAGCTGGCGTTATAGGAAACGTCTTCCCCGCTAACGGAAACGTTTAAGGGGGAGGAATAGTCTAGTTGCGACAATATAAGCGCGCCCGCTCCTAGGAAGGCG
>JAILEX010000088.1 GCA_024687185.1 Bacilli bacterium
GCGTTCGACAAGCTGCTCGGCTAAACGGCTGCTCAAACAGGCCTGCAGGGAGCGGAATTTAGTCCGATAAGCGGAATTTAGCCGATCCTTTACGCATTGCCCGCAACACCCCGTTTCCACCGTTATTCTCAACTTAAAGTCCGCTTTCGGCACCGAAATCGGATTTGATTCTAAGAATCGAGCGGTCCAGGCGAAAAACGAAATTTAGTTTAAGAATTCAAGAACGAAAAGTTCAACGCGCCTAAAGAAAAGCCAATTATAGTTCTTAGAAGAATTGTCAAGTTATTAAAGAGGTCTTACCAATTGTGGCCTTAGGCAAAAAGACAAAGAGAAAGGAATTTGAAATTAAGGGAAGGAAGCCCTAAAAGGCGGCGAAAAACAAGGCTAGCTACAAAAAAGAGGAAAAAGCGCCTTGCAATCGAATCAAATTACAATTGTTAAGCAATTTTGCTTTACATATAATTTCAGTGTTAAGTAAAAATACTTTACATAAAATTTATGCTGATTTTATCGGAAATATTGAAAGTGTAAAGTAAATATGCTTGACATCATATCACACGCACATTATATTTAGGCTGCTTCAATTGAAAGGAGAAATTTATGGTTAAAATCAGACTTGCAAGAACTGGTCGTCACAGCGATCCTTGCTACCGCATTGTTGTCGCGGATTCCCATTATGCTAGGGATGGCAGAAACATCGCTACCATCGGTGTTTATGATCCTTCTAAGGGCATTGATGCCGTTGAAATCGACGAGGCTCTCGCTCTCCAATGGCTTAGGAATGGTGCCGTTCCCAGCGATTCCGTCCGCTCCATGCTTTCCGCTAAGGGCATCCTAACCAAGTTCGCTGCCGAAAAAGGTAAAAAGTAATGGCCGAAAAGCTACTTGAAGAAACTATCGACGAAAATGTCGAGGCCCAGGCTTCTAATGTTGATTGGGAAAAGGTCGTACATGCTGTTATCGACTCCCTAATCGAACGCCCCGACCACGTTATGATCTCTCAAGAGCCCAGCCGCGATAAGAGGAACGTTCACCTCGTCATCGTTGCCGAGGATTCCGACACCGCAAGGCTAGTTGGAAAACATGGCGTGATTGCCAACGCACTTCGCGATGTCATCGGTATCGCCCCCAAGGCGAATGACACCAACGAGCGTGTGTTCATTAAGTTCGAATCTTTCGGACAAGAAGACTAAGGTTTAAGCCCGGCAGGAAACCCCTGCCGGGATATTTTTATGGATTATATCTATCTAGCCAAATTAAACAAAACCCATGGAGTCAGAGGGGAATTCAAGGCATATTGCCTAACCGATTTTCCTAAAGAAAGGCTTAAGAAAGGGCGTTCCTATTTCTTCTTTAATGAGAAGACGCAGGAATCCTCTTCTTTTACTTTGCACTCTTGGCGTGATGCTAGTCCGTTTTTGATTTTAAAGTTCGATGCCATCGACACTATCGAGCAAGCAGAACAGTATCTTGGCCTATTCCTCGCCATTCCAAAAGAGGATGCGACCTTGCCAGACAATCATTATTTCATCTCCGATTTGATCGGTTGCAAAGCCTATAGCGATGAGGGGGCGGAATTAGGAGAGGTCATTGATGTCTTTTCCTATAGCCCAATCAATAACCTCCGAATCAGAAAAGAGGGTAGAAAGGACATTCAGGTCCCTTTCTTGGATGAATTCGTCAAGGAAGTTGATATCGCATCTAAGAAAGTCGTTGTCCATTTAATCGAGGGAATGCTATGAGAATCACCATTTTGACTCTATTTCCCGAAATGTTCGATGGATTCGCGACCAATTCCATCATCAAACGCGCGATTGGAAAAGGCGTCGTCGAGATAAAAACGGTCGATATCAGGTCCTATACCAAAGACAAATACGGTCGCACCGACACCCCTCCTATCGGAGGAGGCGCTGGATTGGTGCAAAAAGCGCAGCCAATCGTTGACGCACTTAATGCCGTCAAAACGGAAAATAGCCATGTGATCCTAACTTCGCCCAGGGGACCCGCCTATAATCAAGCAAAAGCCAGGGAATTCGCCCAAAAGGAAGATTTGATTATCATTTGTGGCCACTACGAAGGAATAGATGAAAGGGTTAACCCCTATGTGGATGAGCTTGTTTCCATCGGGGATTACATCCTCACCGGCGGAGAAATCCCAGCCATGGCAATCGCCGATTCGGTGACAAGGCTTTTGGATGGGGCGATTTCTAGCGACTCTTTAAAAGATGAATCCTTTGAGGGGAACCTATTGGAATACCCCCAATATACCGAGCCTTATGACTATGAGGGCTCCATGGTTCCAGATATCCTCTATTCCGGCAATCACCAGGCGATAGCGAAATGGAGGAGAAAACAAAGTTTGCTTCTCACAAAGAAATATAGGCCCGACCTCTTTAAGAAGGTGGAACTAAGCAAACAGGACAAGAAACTACTAAAGGAAGCCAAGGAAGAAGAAACTCCAAAATGGGAAGTCGAGGCCATTGAAAAGGGCAAAAAATTCACCCACAAAAAATAGTGACTGAAAATCAATACTAATATAAAAAGGCACGATAATTCGTGCCTTTTCTAATTGATATAAGCTAAGGCTTAGAAGAGGACGCTTTCGCTTTTTTCCTTCATTTCTTTGCTAGCGGTATAGGGGATGCGGGTGGTGTAACCGGCTTTGGCGGCGACGATCATCTTGGTCGGCCATTCAAAGATTTCGGTATTCCAGCGATTGACGGCATCGTTATAGAGTTCGCGGGCAGCCGTGACTTCTTGCTGCAAGTAGGCGTTTTGCTGCAAAGCGTCGCGGATTTCGTTATGGGCCTTCAAATCGGGATAGGCCTCGAAGGCGACGTTGATGCTTCTGCTGGCCGCTTCGGTCAGTCCAGCCAATTCTAGGCGCCCTTCATCGTCAACGGGGGCCTTGGCGCGATAGGAAGCGATCTTGGAGAAGGTATCCTTATCTAGGTCAACGGAGGTTTCGATGAGCTTCTTGGCGTTAGTTAGGATAACGACGCGCTGGGTCTGATAGTTATCGATAGTGGAGGCGGCTTGCTGGATCTTTTGCTGCAATTGCTGCAAATAGCTCTTCGCCTTGATCTTCATAACGGCGAAAACAATGCCGGGGATAATGCCCAAAACCCAGAGCATAACCTGGAATAAGGTGCTCCTCCAGTCGGTTTTGACGGGTATTTGTTTGTCGATTACGTGTACGTCGCGACCTTCCTCATTCACTGGGCCGGTCATTTCGTCTAGTTCGTTTGCCATAGTCTAATTCTCCTTTTTGGAATCCACTTATTTTAACATTCAGGACGTATGAAACATATCCTCTAGTTTTGCGTCGTCAATAGCGGTCATATCCTCGTTGGAATCAAGTTTTTTCCAAGCGACAAAGCCCTTTTGGAAATAGGAAGCGACGCTATATCTGCCCAAAAACTCCGATAATCCTTCGTTAAGCTTGCTACGATAATCGTTTTGGCTTGCCTGAACCTTCCTTACGCCCATCGTGAAGTCTTCTTCGACGGGAATGTATTCGGTCCAATGGACAGGGACTTGGTGGGTGCGACCATCCCCTCCATAAACAGAGACATAATCGACCCTGGGGTGGGTGATGAACGAAGAGGATTTGATGTTCACCATATCGCTTTTGCCAGTGCGCGTCGCGCTTATTTGCTTTAGTAGGCAAGGAAGAGAAGGATCCGCGTCTTTTGGACGGAAATAATGGTCTTCGAAACCGTTGGCGATGCTTTCGCACTCATAGGAATTGTAATTGCCCTCGATGATGTCTTCGTATATAAACGCCTGGGCTTTATGGAGTTGGTATAGGGGAATGCTTAATAAGGGCGCCAAATCGAAATATAGGCCCTTTATGAAGGAGTCGCTATAGGAAAGGAAACGCTCTTTGCACGCCTCTAAAGAATAGTCCATGAAATAACTTGGGGGCATGTTGTAATCAAAGGATTGGCTATGGTAAGAGGCCACCGAATTGATTTTGCCGTCTTTTACGAAGACGAAATCATCCCCATAGGGTTCGGGGGATTCGATTAGCTCCATGATGTTGCGCTGGGCAAGGGGAGTGAAAAGAAGACGGTATTCCGTCTCGTGGTCGCGGTCGGTCGCGCCCCAAAAGACCTCGAATTCATCATTGCCCATCTTCATGAAGCTATCGCCTTTCTTGATGGCTTTTTCTTCCATTTTATCGAGTTTTTTAACTCCGGCTTTGACGGTCTTTTCCCTTTCTTTCTCATTCATTCTATGGGCGCCGCTAGGGTGTCTAGAGAAATGGAGATGTGGGGCGGCGTCATTGCCGTAGATTAGCCTGGTATCAGTTTCGTAGAAGGGGGCCTCATGCATGGAAGTGGCCGTAAGGACCTCGGTCCTAGTGACCAGGTGACGGTTTTTCCCAGAACCGACCATCTCGGTCCAGGTGATGGTCAAAGTGCCCACATAGGACTTAAGCCTCATGTCCTTCGACATGACCTTTTCCAGGACGAAGGGATTGCCTTGGATCCTTCCCGAGACGATTCCCAAAACGCTCGTATTCTCATCTTCCCCTTTGGGGAACCCGTATTTGGTTACGAGGTATTCAAGCGTCTTATTGGAAAAATAGGGGTCCAAATCGATGATTGGGGTCGCGTTTTCCATGATGATCGCGGGCATATTCCAATCGAAAAGCGAATTGAGGCTGACCATATCCTGTTCGCATATGGCTCGTTTTTCATCCGCATCGCTTTCTATTTCCTTGATAACAACGGATATGGCGGAGGCCTTCTTCACATAGGAAACGATGCCCCAAATGCATAATCCAACGCCGATGAAACAGGCGATCCCGACAATTAGGGGCCAGACTAGTTCCACCTTGCCGATGAAGGCGACGATCATGATACTTCCGACAATGGAAAGGATAACCAGCAGGACAATGAAAAAAGTCTTAAGCCCGTTTGCCTTCGAAAATTTGTTCTTGGCCAAAGCCGCCTTTGCCAAGGCTTCGTTATAGGCTTTGACGTGTAGTTTGTTTGCTTCGGCGTCGGTTCCCGCTTTCTCGACGAGATTATCGAAGAAACCTTCCGCTTCTTGGTGGTATTGCTTCTCTAATTGCGTCTCAAACATCTGATGGGGACGGTATAGGACTTCATCGGTCTCCATGGTTTGCTACGCTGTTTCTTAAAAGCGACCGCCTCCTAGGCCGCCCATGCCGCCCATGCCACCAAAACCGCCGTTTTTGCCCGAATAACGCTTCATTTCCTTCATCATCCTCTTGCTATCCTCATAGCGTTTGATGACCCTATTGACGTCGGCGTTGGTATGGCCAGAGCCTTTGGCGATTCTGTTTTTATGGCTGTATCGAAGGATTTCGGGGTGGCGCCTTTCATAAGGCGTCATCGAATTGATGATGGATTCAAAGACCTTCATCTCCTTCTCGGCACGTTGTTTCTGTTCGTCGGTTAGTTTGGGCATGCCGGGAATCATCCTGGCAATCGCCCCGATGGAACCAAGTTTTTGAACCTGCTTCATCTGCTTAAGCATGTCTTCGAGGGTGAAGTCGCCGTCGAGCATCTTCTTGCTCGCCTTCTCCATTTCCTTCTCGTCCATGACTTCCTTGGCTTTTTCAACAAGGGTGACGACGTCTCCCATCCCAAGGATCCTATCGGCCATACGGGATGGATAGAAGGGTTCCAAATCGCTCATCTTTTCACCGATACCGGCGAATTTGATGGGCAAACCGGTCAAATACTTAATGGAAAGCGCGGCACCGCCCCTGGCGTCGCCATCTAGTTTGGACATGATGACGCCGGTCAAACGGAGGTCATGGTTAAAGGCGTTGGCCACGTTCACCGAATCTTGGCCAGCGGCCGCGTCGACCAAAAGCAACACTTCGTCCGGATGGACTTCGTGGTTGATCTTCTTTAGTTCGCCCATGAGGGCTTCATCGATCTGAAGTCGACCGGCGGTATCGATAAGAAGAACGTCGAAGTGCTCATTAAGGGCCTTCTTTTTGGCTTCGCTTGCGATATTGACGGGATCTTCCTTCCCCATGGAGAAGAAGGTCATCCCAACTTGTCCTGCGACGGTTTCCAATTGTTCGATGGCCGCGGGACGATAGACGTCGCAGGCGGCGACCATGACTTTCTTGTGTTCCTTCTCGATGAGGTATTTGCCAAGTTTGCCGGCGGTCGTGGTTTTGCCGGTACCCTGCAAACCGACGAGGAGGATGATGGTTAAGCCGTTTTTGGCGTAGTTCAACCCGGTTTGGTCCGCGCCCAAAAGTTCCTCAATCTCGTCATGGACGATTTTGACGACCATCTGGGAGGGGTTAACCTTGTTATATACGTCTTGTCCTATGGCTTTTTCCTTAACGTCGTTAGTAAAGGCTTTGACGACTTTGAAATTGACGTCGGCTTCAAGCAAAGCGACGCGGATTTCCTTTAACATCGCGTCCATATTCGCCTCGGTAAGGCGGGATTGGCCACGCAATTTCTTGAATATTCCGCCGAAGCGATCCGTTAATGATTCAAATGCCATCGGTTAGATCCTTTCCAAGCTGTCGATATAATTCTAGCTTCATGTTTGCGTCTTCGACCTTCTCTATGGCCGAAATCGCGTTTTTGATGTCCTTTTTCTTCTCAACGAGGTGAAGTTTTTCCTCGTAGTCCCTCATTTTGGCGATCGTTTTGGCAATCGCGTCATGGACGGCAGCGCGGGAGACTCCGCTTGACTCGGCGATTTCCCCTAAGGAGAGATCGAAACGGTAATAATCGTTTAGGGCGCCCCTTTGTTTGGGGGTGAGGAGGGTTTCGTATTCCCCAAGAAGCTCAAGGACTTCGCTTCTTTCCTCAAGTATCGCTAGGTCAGTCATCGCGAGATTCCCCTAGCAATAGGCCATATAGGTATTTGTCGAGGTCGAATTCCTGAAGGTCTTCCATCCTTTCGCCCAAGCCGATGAACCTGACGGGAACGCCTAGTTCGTCGCGAATGGAAAGGATGATACCGCCTTTGCTTGTGCCATCCATCTTGGTGATGACGATGCCGGTTAGGTTAGTGACTTCCTTAAAGGCTTTGGCTTGCAAAACGCCGTTTTGTCCGGTCGTGCCATCGATTATGAGGAAAGTATCGTGTGGGGCACCTTCGATTTCCCTTCCCAATACGCGGTTGATCTTGGCAAGTTCCTGCATGAGGTTGGCTTTGGTCTGTTGCCTACCCGCGGTGTCGACGATGATCAAATCGATATCGTTGTTCTTCGCGTATTGGCAGCCGTCATAGGCCACGGATGCGGGGTCGCCGTTTTCCTTCCCGACGACGATGGGGCAATTTAGCCTTTCGGCCCATATCTTTAGCTGGGTGGTCGCGCCCGCGCGGAATGTATCGCCTGCGACAAGAAGCACCTTTTTGCCCTTTTCTTGGTAATGGTGGGCCAATTTGGCGATCGAAGTGGTTTTGCCAACCCCATTTACCCCAACGACCAAAAGGACGGTGGGGCCGTTTTCGTTGAAACGGATTTCGTTTTCCACCGATTCGCCCCTAGTCGCATAGTCGACGAACATATTGTCCACTAGCATCTCGTTGATGGCCTTAGGATCGCTTATCTTCTGCTTTTCGCTTTGATCGAGGAGGTTTTCGATAAGGCGCAAGGAAAGATCGACTCCGACGTCGCTTTCGATGAGGACCTGTTCGAGTTCCTCGAAATAATCGGAATTCACCTTGGCGTAGCGCTTGCTTAGCGCATCTAGCCTAGAAGCGAAGTTCTTCCTGCTTTTCTCTAGCCCCTTGGAATAGGTTTCTAGTGATTGCTCTTCCTTTTTCTCCTTCTCGGGCGCATCGCCCTTTTTGGAGAATTTGTTCTTTAAAAACGAAAATAGGCCCATGGTCTTCCTCCTTTAGGACACCACCATCTTCGAAAGGGCGCTTAAGGCGGCATTGCGTTCCGCCACCTTTTTGCTGGGCCCTTCGCCCCTGCCGAGTTCGGTTCCATCCAAATAGACGCCGATAACGAAGTGCTTGCGGTTCGGTTCTCCGCTTTCCCTGATGACTTGATAGGTGAGTTCGCCCCTAGAATCGCCCTGCACGGCTTCTTGGAGCGTGGATTTCGGGTTGAGCTCTAAGATAACCTTGCCCTTGGCGATCCTTTCCCTTAAAAGGTTGCGGACGAGGTCCATCGCGAACTCGGGGCCTTGATCAAGGTAAATCGCCCCGAGGAAGCTCTCGAAGATATCCTCGAGGACATGGGGGGAATTGCGTTCGCTTTCGCCTAGGCTTGGCCCGGTGACAAGATATGGCGGCAAGCCGAGCTCCCTGGCGTAATTCGCCTCGGATTCGGTGCAGATGAATTGGGCGCGAAGCTTGCTTAATTCCCCTTCGGGCATATCGGGATGGAGGAGATAGCAAAGTTCGGCGGTCACAAGGTTCACCACGGAGTCGCCCAAAAACTCCAAACGCTCATAGTCGACGCCCTTGGTCCCAACCCAACCGTTATAGGAACGATGGATAAAAGCGAGTCGATACAACTCGGGCTGATTCGGGACGATGCCGAATTTCTCTAGCAAAGGTGTCAGGTTCAACTCGTTTTCCATATGCTCCGAGATTATATCAAAAACTACGCCGCCTAGTACGCTATATAAGGGTATAAGAAGGAGATAATGGCTTTTTTCTTCCCTAAAAGGGAAAGAAGGCAAAATATTAGGATGGTTTACGCAGATAATGCGATGTCGGTTTTGCTTAGCGCGGCCTTGACGAATTCCTTGTTCTGCTCATCGTCTCGATGGAGCAAAATCTCATAAGCGTCGTTTCTAGCGACCTCGAAGATCTTGAAGTCGTTGACCACGTTGATGAATTGGAAGTCCGGGAAGCCCGATTGACGGATTCCCGCGAGCGTGCCAGGACCCCTCAGCCTCAAATCGGCCTCCGCGATCTCGAAGCCGTCTTCGCTATTGAGGATAACGGAAAGCTTCTCCTTATCCTCATCCCCTCCATCGCTAAGCATGATGAAGGTCGCCTTGTTGCCGTCCCTTCCAATCCTGCCCCTAAGCTGATGGAGGCTAGACAAGGAAAAGCGGTGGGCGTCATAGACGATCATGAGGTTCGCGGTTTTGACATCGATTCCAACCTCGATGACGCTAGTGGCGACTAAAATCGGCCTTTCTCCGCTAGAGAAGGAGGAAAGGACCTCTTCCTTCTCCTCGCCCTCTTTCTTGCCATGGAGCAAGGAAACCTTGTTGGGATAGGCCTCGTTATAGAGTTCATAGATGCTTTTCGCGCTGGAGAATTCGTTCCCGTTCTCTTCAATCTGCGGGGCGACGATATAGATTTGCTTCCCTTCCCTAAGCGAGGAACGGACGTATTCTTCGACCTTTTTGGCCTTGGGTTTCAACAAAAGCGAATCGATGTCCCTTTTGCCAAAGGGGAAATCGGTTAGGGTGGAGACATCCAAATCGCCATATAGGGTCATGGATAAGGTACGCGGAATCGGGGTGGCCGACATAAGCAGGAGATCGGCGTCGCTTCCCTTATTCGCGAGGAGGCTTCTTTGGTATACGCCGAATTTATGCTGCTCATCGATCACGGCGAGCCCCAAATCGCGGTAGATGACGTCTTTGGAGAATAGGGCATGGGTGCCGATGACCAAGGTCGCTTCCCCGCTTTCGATTCGGCTTAGGACGTCTTTCCTTTCCTTTGGGCTCAATGACCCCACAAGCAGGACGACTTTGACCTTGGTGCCTACAAAAAACGAGGAAAAGAAACGGAAATGCTGCTTTGCCAAGGAATCGGTCGGCGCCATGACAGAGCTTTGCTGACCGCGTAAAAAGCATGCATAGACGGCCATTGCGGCGACTATGGTCTTGCCGGTTCCGACATCGCCTTGGAGAAGGCGGTTCATGAGCTCTTTTTTCTCCATATCCGCGATGATCTCCTTGCAGGCTTTCCTTTGGCTTGCGGTCAAGGTAAGAGGGAGGGAACGAACGAATTTCGCGAATTCCTCATGGGGGAAATGGCGGTCGAGGCGATGGACGTAATGTTTGTTCTTTTGCTTGAAGGCCAGATTCCTAAAGGTAAAGGAAAGCGCCTCTTCGTACTTTAACGCCCTTAACCCTTGGCGGATATCCTCGCTCGATTTAGGGAAGTGGCAACTATAATAGGCCGCCTCTTTTTCGACTAGGCGATATTTTTCCCTTAGGGGAGCGGGTATAAGGCTCGGGATTTTCCCTTTTTCGGCCTCTAGGGCCTTCTTAACGAGGTTTCTGAATAAATGCTGGGGGAAATCGACGGGAAGGGAATAGACGGGCTGAATCCTCTCTTCCTCGCTCACCTCGCCCTTTTTGATCGAAAGCATGTTGAGGCAATGCCTTTTATGGTCATAGCTGGCCCTGACGGTATAGCGTTCGCCCGTGATGAGCTGAGCCTTTAGGTAGGGTCTATTCCAGGCGATTACCTGGAATTCCAATCCGTTATCGCTATGGAGGTAAAAACGGACGTTGGAGACCCCTTCGAAGCGTAGCAAATCGACCCTGCCGACGATTTCGCCATAGATGACGACCTTCTCCTTGTCCTGCATATGGAGGAGGGCGTCGCGGCCAGTTAGGTAAAATAGCTCATAACGGCGAGGCAAGTGGGCGATTACGTCGTGGTAATCATGGATTTCCATCTTGTCTAGGAGCAAGTTCAGTTTTGCGGAGGACGATAGCTTCATTGCCCTTTAATTGTAACATTCCTTCCTAGATGGGTGGGCAGGTTGAAAAAGAAGAAAAAAGCCAAGCGCATGGCTTGGCATTGGGGTTAACGGACAGGGGATATCATTCGACGCCGACAAGATAACTGTAAACGGGTTGCCCGCCGTCTTTGACGTCGACTTCGCATTCGTCGCCATAGGCGTCCATGAGGACGTTGGTGATTTCCTCTCTCCCTTGCTCATCCACATCTTCGCCGGTGATAACGGTGATGATGGAACTGGATTTACGGACCAAGGAGCCGATCAAATCCATTAAGGCCTCTTTCTTGTCCTTGACGCAGGAGACGATGTTTTTGTCCTTCATCGCAAGGTAATAGCCCTTCGTGATGTGGACCCCATCGATATCGGTGTCCTTGATGGCGTAGGTGACCGAACCGGAACGGATGGTTTTGAGGCTTGCCTCCATATCGTTATAGAGGTCCTCCGGTTCTAATTCGGGGTTGAACTGCATACAGGCCGTGATGCCTTGCGGGATTGTCTTGGTTGGGACCATCCTCGCGTGGATCGGGCTTCCTTCCATGATTTCGCATGCCTGGGAAGCAGACATCGAGATATTGGAGTTATTGGGGAAGACGAATACGTTTTCGGCATGGGAGGACTTGATGGCCTTCACGAAGTCTTCCGTGGAAGGATTCATGGTCTGCCCACCGGAAACGATATGCTCGACGCCCAATTCGCGGAAGATCTCATTGAGACCTTCGCCAGAGCTGACGGCGATAAGGGCATATTTCTTATCGATGCGGCTTTCATCGACGTCCTCGGGCTTTTCTTCCTTTTCGCCAGCGCTTGCGGTTTGGCGTTTCACCTTATTTCTTTCGATGTTTCCAGCCATATCGGTCGCGATTTGGCCGTTTTCGATGTTGTGGTGCTCTTCGGACATGTTCTCGATGGTAATGGAGACGAATTCGCCGAACTGCTGGCCATAGTTGAGCATGTTGCCAGGGGTAAGGGTATGGACATGGACCTTGACGATGTCATCGTCTTGGACGACCACGACGGATTTGCCATGGGACGAGAGGAAACGCTTAAAGGTCTTCTCGTTGAAGGGGCGTTTGGCCTCAACCGAATCGGCGAGGCGGATGATGAACTGGGTGCAGTACCCATATCCTTCTTCGTCTTCCGTCAATAAGGCGCCCGCATAGAGGGGGATGTCGTTTTGTATCGGTTCCTGGCTGACTTCGCCGGTGCCGTTGTTTCTGGTGATGATGTCGCCTTTGACGGCGCTGACCATGCCTTCGATGATCCTGACTAGGCCCGCACCGCCGCTATCGACGACACCGACTTCGGCTAAAACGGGCAATAGGTCCGGAGTATGTTGAAGCGATATCTTGGCCTGCTTGAGGAAATAGGACATCGCCTGTTCAATCGTGGTCTTTTCGTTTACATATTCGCTTAAAGCGGTACTTGCTTCGCGAATAACGGTGAGGATAGTGCCCTCAACGGGCTTCATAACCGCTTTATAGGCCACTTCCTTGGCTTTTACGAAGCAGTCGGCTAAATCCTCGGCAGTCAATGCGTTTTTGCCTTCACAAGCCAAAGAAAAGCCTTTGAAGATCTGCGAGGTGATAACACCCGAATTTCCCCTGGCGCCCATAAGAAGGCCGCGAGAGAAATTATTGGCGACAACATATAGATCGTTGCTCTCCTTGTTCTGTATCTCCTTCATACCGGATGTAACCGTTAGGTTCATATTCATGCCGGTATCGCCATCGGGAACAGGGAAAACGTTAAGTTGGTCAACTTCGGGGTAATGGTTGTAAAGATTGTTCGCCCCGGAGATGTACATCTCCTTTAAAATTGTGGCGTTAATTGATTTCATTGTTCATTCCTAAACGGCCTTGATATCCTGGACATAGACATTAACGGCGACAAACTTGATCTTAAAAGTCTTTTCCAGGGTATATTTGACCCTTTTTTGCACTTCCGAGATAACCTCGGGTATTTTTACGTCAAGTGCACAAACGATAAAGAGATCAACGATGTAACCCTTAACGGACTTACGGACGTAAACCCCTTTGTTATATTCCTCGACCTTTAGAAATTCGAGGATACTTTCGCGTAATTGATTTCTGGTGACAAGGCCTAAAACCCCATAACATTCTTGGGTAGCGTTACCCGCGATTGTGGCAATGGCGGAATTAGAAACCTCGATTCCGCCATATTGAGTTTTAGCGATTATATTCTTAGCCATAGGATGACACCAAAATTAGTTTCCTTTAGGAAACCTAGTTTATTATCCCATATAAACGTGGCTTGTCAAAGGTGGCCACGCTTACTTGGGCGGATACTCTTTTCACCAAAAGGGGGGGTACATAATAAAAAAAGCCCGGCAGCGCACTATTTTCCCCAGTTCCCCAGGTATCGTCATCACCGCGGTGCTTAACTTCTGTGTTCGGGATGGGAACAGGTGTGCCCACCGCGTCATAGCTACCAGACTTTTTTTATAAGAGAGC
>JAILEX010000022.1 GCA_024687185.1 Bacilli bacterium
GGCCATATCCTCGTCTTGGTCTTCTTTGGAGATCGCGTTGCCTTTGCCTAACCTATCCTGGTGACGGGAGACGCCGCGTAGGGGGTAGGATTTGCCATTTAGGAAGAAACCCTTCTTGGGATCGATGCGGAATTCGCGGAAGCCGATCTTCTCCTCAATGCAGTCGGTGACTTCGCCATCGACGACGAGTTCGTTCCTTAAAACATATAGATAGGGATCGGGGATGCCGTTCCAGAGGTGGACGTTTTCTATTTCGACGGTTTCGCCTTCCTTGCCTTTGGCGGCTTCCTTGCCCTCCTTATCGAGGAGGGTCCATCTGCCTTCGCCTTCCTTATGGAACATCTTGACGGTGAGGGTGGCCTTGCCGTCTTTGACGATGGGATCGGCTTGGATGCCGCTGCCACCTAGGTAATCCAAATCGAAGTGGGCCTTGGCGACCTTGACTAGATAGACGTCGCGATAGATGCCGCCATAGAAGGTGAAGTCGGCGAATTCGGGATAGACGTGGTTGGTGACGGCGTTAGAGGCCTCGACGAGAAGTTCGTTTTCTTCCTTTAGCCTCGCGGTGAGGTTGGCGCGGAATTTGGAATAGCCGCCTTCGTGGTGGGCGACTTCGTGTCCGTTGATAAAGACTTTGGCCATCGAGTTGACGCCTTCGAATTCGACGTAGAGTTCCTCGCCTTCCTTAAGCTCGGGCTTTTTGAATTTGCGGAGGTAGTAACGCTCGCCACGGAAGTAATCGCCGCCGCCGTCTTGGCCGTCTTCGGCATTCCAGGTGTGGGGGATGTGGATTTTCTCGGCGTTTTCGAAATCATGGGTTTCGGAAAAGAGCCAATTGTCGTTGATCAAAGTTTTTTCTCTCATTGAGGGTCTCCTGTTCTTTGTTGTAAAGATTGTAACATCAGCAAATAGTCATACAATTGCAATTAAATTATTGCTACATTGCAAAAATCGCGATATCTATCTTTATACTCTTATTATGCGTGCATATACGCAGTTAAAAAAAGGCATAAGAAATGGTTTTGCAATAAAAATATTCTTATTTTGCAATTCAAAGAATGAAAGCGCGATAGGATAATGGTAAAAACCAAGGAAGAGGAAACGGAAGCCTATTTCCGCTTACGCCTAGAATTGGTAATCTTGCCCCAAAGGAGAGAAATAAAAGGATGAAACTCATATTCCGCTGGTATGGACCCTCTGATTCCATACCCCTAGAATACATCGACCAAATCCCCAACATGAGCGGTGTTTGCACCGCCGTCTACGACAAAAAGCCTGGCGAAATCTGGGAAGAAGAGCCGCTTCTTAAGATGAAGAAGATGCTCGAAGAAAATCACCTCGAGATGGAGGTCATCGAATCGATCCCCGTCAGTGAGAACATCAAACTCGGCAACGAGCTCGCCGAACATGACATCGAGGTCTTCAAAAAGAACCTTGAAGTCGTCGCTAAGGCCGGCGTCAAGGTCGTCTGCTACAACTTCATGCCCGTCTTCGACTGGCTACGCACCAATATGAGGTATGTAAACGACGATGGCAGCACTTCCCTCGCCTATAGCTATAAGGATTTCGCAAAGGTCGACCCCAAGAACCTCCACCTCCCCGGATGGGACGAATCCTATAGCGCGGAAGAGCTCCAAAGGCTACTTGAGGTCTATTCCCACGTCAGCCACGAGCAACTATTCAAAAACCTCGTCCACTTCCTTGAGGAAGTCATCCCCGTATGCGAAAGGGTCGGCGTCAAAATGGCGATCCACCCCGACGATCCACCCTGGGATGTCTTCTCCCTCCCCCGTATCGTCACGGGCGAGAAGGACCTAGACAAGATGTTCGCCGCCGTTCCTAGCACCTGCAATGGCCTAACCCTTTGCACCGGCAGCTTCGGCGCCGGAAGGGAAAACGACCTCGTCCACATGGCCAAGAAATACGCAAGCCAGGGCAGGATCCACTATATCCACCTCCGCAACGTCCTCTATACCGACGATAAGGGCAGCTTCGTCGAAATGGGCCACGCCTCCTGCATGGGAAGCCTAGATATGGCCGCGATCGTCAAAGCCCTCGTCGATGGTGGGTTCGAAGGATATGTTAGGCCCGACCATGGCCGCAATATCTTCGGCGAAGACGGCAAGCCCGGCTATGGCCTATATGACCGCGCCCTAGGCTGTGCCTACATCAATGGCTTATTCGAAATGTATGAAAAATATGGAAGGAAATAAAAACAATGAGCAAATATCCATTACCCTTTGAAATCGACCTAAAGGATAAGGTCGTCGTCATCACCGGCGCCGCCGGTCTAATCTGTGGCGAACTCGCCTCCGCGATCGCTGCTTGTGGCGCCAAGGTCGCCGTGCTTGACCTCAATCAGGAAAAGGCCGACGCCAAAGCCAAAGAGCTAGTCGATGCCGGCGGTTGCGCCAAAGGCTATGCCGCCAACGTCTTAAGCAAAGAAGACCTCGCCAAGTGTCACGAACTCGTCAAGAAGGACCTCGGCCCCTGCGACATCCTCATCAATGGCGCCGGCGGAAACTCCCCCAAAGCCACCACCACCGAAGAACACTTTGGTGATTTGAAGGGACAAGAAGACGTCATCACCTTCTTCGACCTCAAGGAAGAAGGCGTCCAATTCGTCTTCAACCTCAACTTCCTCGGCACCCTTCTCCCCACCCAGGAATTCGCCAAGGACATGCTTGGCAGAAAAGGCTGCTCCATCCTCAACATCTCTTCGATGAACGCCTTCACCCCGCTTACCAAGATCCCCGCCTATAGCGCTGCGAAGGCTGGCATCTCCAATTTCACCCAGTGGCTTGCGGTCCACTTCGCCAAAGAGGGCATCAGGGTCAACGCGATCGCCCCCGGCTTCTTCTCCACCGCCCAAAACAAAGCCCTTCTCTGGAATCCCGATGGCACCCCCACCGCCAGGACCGGCAAGATCCTCGCCGCCACCCCGATGGGCAGGTTCGGCGAAGTCGATGAGCTCGTCGGAAGCACCCTCTTCCTTATGAGCGAAAAAGCTGCAGGATTCATCACCGGGGTCGTCCTCCCGATCGATGGCGGATTCTCCGCCTATTCCGGTGTTTGATAAAAAGTAGGCAAACAAAGGCATTCCCCCGCGTAAATGTTGGACGCGGGGGTTTCCTTTTTTATACTCATTTTCCTTATTCGATATCGATATTTGCGTTTTAAGTTTCCCTTTTGTGAAACGATTACTATTGTTTTTGCAATACTTCCATCTTTTTATGGAAAAAATGATTGCACAAACTATAATTAAAGCATGTTCACCTATGCGCATAAGGATTTGATTCTTTCCCATAAGCTCGATTATGCGTCCTCGCCCGAAGACGAATACGACAAGCACATGCATGTCTTCTTCGAGCTCCTTTGCTTCGTCTCCGGCTCGGTCAATTACCACGTCGAGACTTTCGAGAGGAA
>JAILEX010000024.1 GCA_024687185.1 Bacilli bacterium
TGCTTTTGAGCACCCTTTCCTCGGATTGCTTCCTAACCATCGAGAAGGTAAGGCCGACGATAGTCAGGTAGACCACCGTGACGAAAAGCTCGGCGAAATAGACGAGTATGGCGAACGTCCTTTCCCCATGCGCCTCCAACAATGTTTGGGCATAGGTGAGGATCGTCAGCACGATCGTGGTGTTCAAAAAGGAGCTCAATACGATCGCTAGGCCCTCGACTTGCTCGCAAAGATGGTTCTTCTTCCTAAGAAGATAAAGCAAAAGCAGCCATAAACCCACTAGGCCTATCTTCACAAACGCGGCAATAAGCTCATTGAATTCGGCATAGCTCGCATAGGCGATTAATCGCATGAGCTGGTTCCCTAGGCGCGTCGCGAAGAAGACGATCGCGTAATAGAAGAACACCGTCGCCTTGTGTTTGAAGTCGAAGCACATGAAGGCGAATAGTAGTGGCAAGCCATAGCAAATCGCGTATTGGGCGACGTTATAGAACAAAACGGGCACGCCTTCCTGCCCTTTGGTGATGAAAAGGGAGAAGACGATGGAGACCCCCGCGGAAGCGATGGCCAAAATCAGGGTAAGGATACCGGCCTTTATTAGGCGCCTTTTCTCAAACCTTTCTTGGCCCACCATCGAAAAGTAGGTGCCAAGAAAGATCAAGACGCTTCTTATGATGTCGCTAACAAGAAGCTCCACATCGATCATATGAAGTTACCTATGTATCTGGTGAAGGCATCCACGAAGGATTTCTTGATCCTTCTGGAAATCGTTAGCTCCTCGCCCTTCACGGTGACGGTATCGACGTCGATCCTCTCGACGTAGGCGAGGTTGATGAGATAGGAGGATTTGACGCGGAAGAAGTTCTTCTCGGCGAACCTTTCCTCCAGGTCCTTGATGGAGTTGGTGCAGGAAAACGTCGCGCCATCGCTGGAATGGCAGACGCAGGTATGGCCAAAGCTCTCGAAGTAGATGATGTCCTTAAGCAAGAACACCTTCGTCCCGGTCTTGTTGCTGAGCATGATCTTGTCGTTCTTCCCGTTTTCGATCAATGCGATGGCCCTATCCAAGGCAAGGAAAAGCGAATGCCTTTCAACGGGCTTGCTAAGGAAGGAGATCGCATTGGCCTGATAGCCCTCGATCGCATAACGGACGAAGCTCGAGGCGAAGATGAGCTTTATGTCGGGGTTGTCCTTAAGTAGGCGCTTCGCGATCTCTAAGCCGTTCTCCCCGCTAGGCATCTCGATGTCCATGAACACCAAATCGTATTGGGCGTGGTACTTATCGAAGAAGTTGGAGGCGCTATCAAAGCAATAGACCGCAAAGTCCACTCCCTTCGACTTCTCGTATTCGTCTAAAAGGGACTTCAAATGCTCCTGGTCGAAAAGCGTGTCATCGATGAGTGCGACGTTGAACATGCGACCATTATAAGCAAAGGAAAATCGAAGATGGAAGGAAGGAAGCCGTTTTTGGGCGAAAAAATAGAATTATTTTTTGTCCACGAAATCGTCCTCGTCATAATCGGTCGATTCCATTTCATTTTCTTCATCCGCTGACTTTAAGTCAGAAGTCTCTTCTTTTTGGGGTTGCTCTTCTTCCGTTTCCAAAATCTTGGAATCCAAGACGACCGGTTCTTCCTCTACAACCGGTTCGGTTTTCTCTTCCTCCGCCACCGATTCGGGGTTCTCCTTCACGTAGGATTCATATTCCTCCTTGGAGGAGAAATAGGAACTCTCCGCGTCGTTGACGGTCATCGTGCCCGCCATCATCTCATGGACTCCGCGCTTTGAGGGCGAGACGTTGGAGACGAGGAACTCGGCCGTATAGACCAAGGCGACCGAGATGACCGCCAATATGTCTAAGGGCAAAATCGAAAGTAGCCAGGGCAAATAAAGGATTCCCTGATGAAGCAAGATCTTCCACTTCTTCGCGCTATATCCGCCATAGTCGATGACCGCGGTATTGGCGAGTAACCTACCCACGGATTTGCCATCGCGGACAAGAAGGGGAACGATCAAGAAGAAGATAACGGGAGGCACTAACCTAATTGGAATTTTAGAGAGGAAGACGATTTGGTTAGCCTCTTTGTTTAGTTCCACAAAGCGAGGCTGATAGGTCTCTAGGTTAGAACAAGTTAATTCATATACCCCATCGTATTTAGGGCTTCCATGCACGAAAAAAGCGTTCAATTTAGAAGAAGCCACAAGCGCGGTTTTCTCATCAATTAGAGTAGAAACAACAGGGTTTTGCAAATTTAATACGGGTTTTGACGTGTATTTAGGATTATTTTCTTCATCAACGTCGAAAGCGAAATATGAAGAAGAATCCCCGGTTATTGCAAAGATATTCTCACCAATCCACTTTCCCCTGCCGTTTTCGTCTAGGCTAGACAAAGAGGAATTCACGCTACCATCTAGATTAATGAATTCGTTACCGTCTAAAAAGCAAAACGAAGAATAGTAGTTAAAGACGATATCTAGGTATAGCTCATAAGGGTAACGACCAACGTAGGCTTCGTCTTGTCCGCCATAGGTATCCTTTATCTTGCCATTGCTAGCTAATTGTTTCGCGTATCCACTACCATAGAAATAATAATTCCATTCTAGGCTAGAAGAGGTTGAGGTCACTTGGAATAAAGAGGAATCTTCCAATAGACTCTTCATGTTCTTTTGGCTTTCTCCTGCCCCCATCGCTTCTTGTAGATAGGGGGAGACAAAGAAAGTAAGAACCATCATCAAGGAGAAGGATAAAAAGAAATCCACGGCAAAGCCCGTGAATGCCTTCCATGGGCTCGCCTGGACGATCTCGCTAGCGTATGTCTTGCCTTTGTTGCGCATGTAGAAATTGTAAGACAAATATGTCCATTCATAAAGAGAAAGGGCACCCCAATCGGAGTGCCCAGAAGTTAGTTCTAGAATTGCCTATTAGGCGAGTTCGGCGAAGTACTTGATGGTACGGACCATTTGAGAAGTATAGGAGTTCTCATTGTCATACCAAGAGACGACCTGAACCTGGAATAGACCATCGGCGATCTTGGTGACCATGGTCTGGGTGGCATCGAAGAGGGAGCCATAACGCATACCGATGACATCGCTAGAGACAATGGGATCTTCGTTGTAGCCGAAGGAGGCGGAAGCCTGAGCCTTCATGGCGGCGTTGACGGAGTCGACGGTGACATCATCACCCTTGACGACCGCGACGAGGATCGTGGTGGAGCCAGTGGTGACAGGGACACGCTGAGCGGAACCGATGAGCTTGCCGTTGAGTTCGGGGATGACTAGACCGATGGCCTTGGCGGCACCGGTGGAGTTGGGAACGATGTTGGCGGCGCCGGCACGAGCACGGCGGAGGTCACCTTTGCGGTGGGGGCCATCGAGGATCATCTGGTCACCGGGGTAGGCGTGGACGGTGGTCATGATGCCGCTCTGGATGGGATAGACATCGTTGAGGGCCTTGGTCATGGGGGCGAGGCAGTTGGTGGTGCAGCTCGCGGCGGAGATGACCTGGTCTTCTTTGGTAAGGGTCTTCTCGTTAAC
>JAILEX010000098.1 GCA_024687185.1 Bacilli bacterium
CGACCTGTCATCGTCTCGTCATAGACGGTGTTTTGTAAGCAGCAGCCGATCTTCTTTTTCGCTAGCGATGGCTCGTGTTCGATGTCATAGCCGCAGACCTCGATTCTGCCCCCTTGGATACGTAATAACCCGCATGCGCAACGAAGGCAGGTGGATTTACCAGAGCCTTCCTCCCCAAGGAAGCCGATGACCTTACCTTTGGTAATCGTGAAACTAAGGTGATCGACCGCCAAAGCGCCGTTAGCTTCGTAAGAAAAGGCTAAATTATCAAAGACGAGCTTAGGGAGTTCATGGTCGATGATCTCATAACGTTCGAGGCGATAGACCTGCCCTGCGGCAAAATCATGGGTCCGCTTTTTATCGCCCAACCTGCGGGCCCTAAGTTCAGCGTGAGCCTTAGACAAAGGATGGACCAAGGCTAGGAAGCCCCAGGTAAGAGGAGCCACCAAAGCATAGGCAAATAGGAACACAAGCTGATAGAAGGGGTAGTAAACAAGATACAACGTGCCATCGGAAATGATGATGCTGGTGTTGATTAAAACGTTGAGGTTGTTGCCAAACAGGGAAAGGATCCTCGTTCCGTTAAGGAAGAAGTAGTCGGTGCCCGAACCAATGACCGTCGGATTAAAGCCGAACCGGAAATTGGAAAGGATGCCGTTTCCCACCATGGCGAGCACAAAGTAACCAAGATAGAAGAGCTCGGAGAGGAGCACCCTCTTGAAAGTAACGCGTTCAAATAGTTTCCAGGCTAAGGCTAAAATCGGAACGAAGATGACGGCGAAATGCTGCCTCCAATAGGCAAGGACCGCCCCATCGAACATGTTGGCTCCATAACCAACCGAAGGAAAAAGCAAAGCAAAGACCCCGCCGACCACGCCGAATAGCAATATGGCGGCGTATAGCCTCTTCCACCTTAAAAGCAGGACCAAAGGCATCAAAATCAGCAGCAAATCACATAGATGTAACGGCAATTGGGTCGGATCAAAGGAAGTGCCGTCGGGGACGAGTTTGTTCAAACCGTGCTCACCCACATAAGAAGCCAAGGCTCCGATACAGACGAAAAGCAAAAGCATCTTCTTCGTCTTTTCGTCCTCGTCGACGCCATGATAAAACAACGCAACGAAGATCAAAAGGACCCCATAGATGTAGGTGCGGTGCATCAAACCCAGTCCTTCAATCCTCCATAAACCCTGGACTTCCCAGAAGAAGATGTGGGATGGGGAAGTAAAGACGGCGGCAAAGCCGGTTGGCACCAAGAAGAGGAAGGCGAATAGGAATAGAAGCAATATCTTTCTCGAACCATTAAAGGTGGTTTTGCCCTGTTGGCGATCCCTAACGTCCACTACAGTGGACAGGGCCAGCGTAGAGCCAATCGAGATCGAAAGCATGACAAGTTTGTAGTCGATGCCCTCTCCTTCCCGCCACGCGCCGACGATAAACCCGGTTCCAGCGGTAAGCAGGAAAAGCAAGGGCATGAGCATGAAGCGATTCAGCAACTTGCCACGGGGTGAATCGGTGATGGCGATAATCGCCACGGCTAAGCAGCAGGGGACGTAGAGCAAAATGCAAATGAAGCCAACGAGTTTCAATCCTTCGATTAAACCGAAATTGCCGGTAAAGGGCAGATGGATTCCCCCGTTAAAGGAGCCATAGCCGTCGCCGATAGGAAGGATGGCAATCGGGGTGGTGAATAAGCAAGCAAGCACCAATAAAATGGAGATGATGCCACCGACGATGAGATAGGTCCTTGTCGCTTTGGCTTTCTTTTCAAACGCTGCCTTGGAGAAGGCGAGGAAAAAGCCCCCAAAGGTCAGGGAGAACGACACCAGGACGATGAGATAGCTCGCTACGGTGGGATTCATGACGGCCAACATTATACAAACGAAGAGGCGGTTCTTGATACATTTGTGTCAAGAATTCTCGTTTTTTCTACGGTTTATCCCCGTTTTTGAAAATTCTTTTTTCCTTCGTTTTTCGATACACGTGCCACGTAAATCAGCCGTTAATAGGCATTATTTGCATAAGAAAATCATTATGCGCGAGCCATATTAGTGGCAAAAAAAGATTCGCGCGTTACAATGCATCCGCGTGAAAGAAAGAGAGGATATCAACATGTATCGCAAAAACGCTTGGGAAAAATA
>JAILEX010000046.1 GCA_024687185.1 Bacilli bacterium
TCACGCCCAAACGTCGCCGGAGTCCGCCGAGAATAAAAGACTTACTTCGGCTTCGGAGGGGTCCGACCCGAAATAAGTCTAGGAAAATTCGGTTCCGCCGCCCTTAACGGAAATAACTCTTAGAATCGGCGACGGAAAAAGAAGGGAGATGCCTATCCTTATATTTATATATAGGGCCAATGGACCCCAATCCGTCTTCCTGGGTTTGCAAATATTTATCCAAGTCGGTAAATCGGTATGCAAAATCTAAGGAATTTCAACTTAAAATCTTTTGTCCTATGGAATACTCGACGGAGGTGGTTTAAGATAATGAAAACGAATCCGTTATGATTTCAAAAGTCAGCACCATTGAAGATACCAAGGGGCTATTAGGCATGCTCCCTACCCTTACGGCGGGCGTTCCTGATGATATTTTCATCACGACCGACAATGCCCGCTGCCCAAAATCCGAGGTTTACGTCAAAGAAGGCGATTACGTTAGGATCGGTCAGTTAATCGGCATGCGCCATGCCGCGTTTTTCGACCAACCCATCCACTGCACGGTTTCCGGAACCGTCGTAGGATATGAAAAACACTATCACCGCTCCGGCAAGATGGTTAATTTCATCCACATCAAAAACGACCATAAGGACGAACTAGACCCCTCCATCAAGCCTAGAAGCGATGAGGAAATCGCCAAATTGACACGCGAGGACTTCATGGAGATCCTCAAGCAAACCGCTTCGGTCGGTTTGGGCGGATCGAGCTTTCCCACCTATATCAAATTCAACACCAAAGCCAAAATCGATACCATTTTGATCAATGGCGTCGAATGCGAACCCTATATCACCGCGGACCATCGCTTGATGTTAGAGCATCCCGAAGAGATCGTGGAAGGCATCCGCTATCTCCAACAGGCATTCGACTGCAAAAAGGTCTTAATCTGCGTAAAGAACAAATACGATGACCTCAAGAAGGTCTACCGTTCCTTCCTAAAGAGGTTCGAAGGCAGCCAAATCGAGCTTTGCCCCGTCGGCAATTTCTATCCGCAGGGCTGGGAAGTCGCGATGATCAAATCCGCGACCGGAATCGAAATCCCCTCTGGACACCTTCCTAGCGAATTCGGCATCGCTGACTTCAACGTTTCCACCGTCTATGGCATCTACCAGGCCGTGAAATTCAATCGACCCGTGTATGAAAGAAATATCTCCATCACGGGCGACGCGATTAGATATCCCTCTAACTTCGTCGTCAGAATCGGCACCCCGTTAAGGAATCTTCTAGATCTTTGCGGCGGCTATACCGATCCCGAGGTCAACAAGGTCTTCATCCTTGGCGGACCTATGATGGGCGCAAGCCTTCCTAGCGACGATTGCATCATCACCAAGACCGTCACCTCGGTCATCGTGCTAAACGAGACCCCCTCAGTCGAAGAACCCTGCATCCGCTGCGGGTCCTGCATGCTCAATTGCCCCACCCACCTTTCCCCCAAGCTCATCATGGATGCAGTTAAGGCGAAGGATAAGGAAAAGATAAAACAACTTC
The DNA here is from genome assembly GCA_024687185.1 of Bacilli bacterium. Classification (GTDB taxonomy): domain Bacteria; phylum Bacillota_I; class Bacilli_A; order RFN20; family CAG-826; genus Alloenteromonas. The sequence goes on from JAILEX010000046.1 coordinate 1,525, forward strand.
AGCCGTTACGCTGCGTGGAATGCGGTTTGTGCTCCTATGTCTGCACCTCCCATATCCGCGTCACAGACTATATAAGGAAAGCGAAGATCTTCGCTAAGATGCCGTGAGGATAGATTATGGAATTCATTAAGGAAACTAGCCCCCATCTTCACCGCAAAGACTCGCTAACGAGGATGCTTTTGGACGTCATCATCGCTTTGGCGCCCGTTATTTTGATGGCTTATATCTCCTATGGGCTGCTCGCTTTTAGGAACTTCGCGATTTCCATCGCCACCATGGTTTTGGCGGAATTCGTCTATGTGATTATCCGCAACAAAAATCCATATGATGGCAATAAACACACCCTAAAGGAACATTTCCTAAAGGGCGTAAAGGCCTATAGGGTGACTAATCTGCTCGCCTCCATCGTTAGCGGGGCCATATTCGCGTTGATCAACCCCGTTCAGACCGACCCCGAATGGCTCATCTACATCGTTTTGATCAGCGGCGCACTATTTGGCATGGTCATAGGCAAACTCGTCTTCGGCGGAACCGGAAGCAACATCTTCAATCCCGCCGCGGCAGGTATGGTCTTCGCCAAACTTTGCTTTGGTTCCAAATTCGTCTATCCGACCACCTGGTATATGGATACCGGCAGCAGCGTCACCACCGGTGGCACCCCGCTTACCGCGCTAGCCGAAAATAGCGTGACCGGAGTCAATTCCTATATTGGCGCGTTCAGCGATTTGACCAACTACCCGATCCTCGATTTGTTCCTAGGCAGGGTCCCCGGGGTCCTTGGCGAAGCGTTTAAGTTCGCGATCCTTATCGGATTGGTCTATCTGCTTATCCGCCGCGCGGCCGACTTCAGGGTAGTTTTGCCCTATTTAGGCGTCTATGTCGCCTTGATGGCCGTCGTCGGTTTGGTCGTCTGCTTAAAACTACCCGAAGTCAACTTCCTTACCTTCCTAGCCTTTGAGGTGCTTAGCGGTGGCGTGCTCTTCGCCGCGGTCTATATGATGACCGACCCCGTTACCATGCCGATTAACTCCCCTGGCCGAGTTCTATATGGGATCGTCGCGGCCTGCCTAACCGTGCTCATCCGCATCTTCGGCGCATTCCCAGAAGGCGCGGTCTTCTCCATCCTCATCGTGAATATGCTCGCCCCCGTCATCGATTATCCGAAGTGGGGCGACCAAAGATATACCCGCAACAAAATCATCGTCATGGTATCGGTGTTTGCGGTTACGATACTTGCCTTAGTGTTGGGATTGGTGTTTGCAAAATGAAGATCGAATGGAAGAAATCATTTAAAATCGCCGCGATACTTTGCGCGATTGCGGGCGTTTCGGCCGTTTTGGTCTCCTTGGCCAACGTCGTGACCGAGCCCATCATCGCCACCAACAAGGCCACCAAAGAGAAAAACGGCCTCCAGAAGGTCTTTGGCAGCGATGCCACCTATGGGGAAAAGAAGGAACTATCCGATACCAAATACCTTCTAGCCTATTATCCGGTCACCTCTAGCCTAGGCGAATCCAGGGTCTATAGCACCTCCGGCAATAATGCCTATGGCACGGTTTCCCTTCTAGTTGGCATCACCTCGGGCTATTCCCTATATAACCTCGTTGTTATGGAAAACACCGAAAGCTATGCCACCACGCTAAATGAAAACTACATCGTCACCCTTATCAATTCGGATAAGAAGGACGAAGCCCTAAACGAAGTGAAATGCGGCGCCACCTATGGTGCCAAACTCATCCGCGACATGGTCAATGCCGCCAAAGACCACTATAAGGAGGCAAAAGCATGAAAGGCCAACACAAACAGAGCTTTCTAGCGGGCCTATGGAAAGAGAACCCCCTCCTTATCTCGCTTCTTGGCATGTGCCCCGCTTTGGCGGTCACCAAATCCTTAGAGGCCGCGTTTGGCATGGGAATCCTATTCTCCATCGTCCTTATTTGCTCTAACGTCCTGGTTTCCTTACTTAGGAAAGTGATTCCAGAAGAAGTCAGGACCCCTTGCTATATCGTCATCATCGCCGCGTTTGTCACCCTTACCAAGATGTTTACGGAAGCCTTCCTTCCCGAACTTTATTCGACTTTAGGCGTCTTCCTTTCCCTTCTAGTCGTCAACTGCGTCATCTTGGGCAGATCGGAGGCCTTCGCCAGCAAAAACGGCGTCTTCGATTCCTTCCTAGACGGCGTTGGCAATGGCATCGGATTCACCCTTGCCATCTGCATCATTGCCTTCGTCCGCGAGGTTTTGGGGACCGGCAGATTGACTTTCGGCACCACCTTCACCTTCATCGGCGACGCTAATGGTGGCAATCCCTTCATCATCCCAATATTAAAGGGAGAAGGGTATGACGCGAGCTTCTCCGTCTTCTCCACCCCCGTCGGCGGCTTCTTGGTACTTGGTATCGTGCTAGCCATCATGATGGCCATCACCAACGCCAAAGCCAACAAGAAGAAAGTGGATGAACGCCTTGCAAAGGCCAAGGCCAAAGCGGAAGCAGCGGCCAAGGCGGCTGAGAAAGGAGAGGCCAAATGAGTTATTTAGCGGCATTCGTTTTAGCGATTATCTCCTATTCGCTTATCAATAACGTGGTCTTATCCAGATTCTATGGCATCTGCTCCTTTATCGGTGTCGGCAATAAGATCAAAAGCGCGGCGTCCATGGGTATCGCGGTAAGCTTTGTCATCATCATGGCGAGTCTTATCTGCTATCCGATATACCACTTCATCTTGGTTCCCGCCGGAGTGGCATTCCTTGATACCATCACCTTCATCCTCGTCATAGCGAGTTTGGTTCAGGTGGTTGGCTTATTCATCAAGAAGTTCTCGCCCTCTTTATATCGCGCCTTGGGCATCTACCTTCCCTTGATCACCACCAACTGCGCCGTCCTTGGCGTAGTAAGCGAAAACACGATGTCCAACTTAGACTTTGGCATGTCCATGGCTAACGCCATAGGTACATCCATCGGCTTCCTAGGCGTCATTATCGTCTACGCCTGCATTAGGGAAAGGCTAGAATCCTCTAATGTTCCTAACGCCTTCAAAGGCGTGCCCATTGCGCTAATCACTGCCGCCATCATGGCAATGGCGTTTCTAGGGCTATCGGGGATGGTCGGATGAGCCAAGGCGGATATTTGGCCATAGCGATCGTCTTGATCGTCGCCTTATTGGCGTTCTCCATCTGGGGCTTCATCCACATCAGGAAGATGCCCGTTCCCAAAGGATGCGAGGACATGGTCGCAAGCGAAGAAAAATGCGGTGGCTGCGCCGAAGCGGGCTGCCCACTATACGCGAAGTATCACAAGAAGGAGGATGAGGGAAAATGATGTATGTACTCTATGCATTTCTTATCTTAGCCGGCTTAGGCCTAGTTTTGGGTCTGGCCCTAGCGATTGCCTCCAAGGTACTTGAGGTCAAGGAAGACGCCCGCATTAAGGAAGTGGAGAAGATGCTTCCCAATTATAACTGCGGCGCCTGCGGCTATCCCGGATGCCACCAGATGGCCGAAAACCTAGTTAGCGGAGCCGAGACGAACCTTGGAAAATGCAAACCCGGCAAACAGGATAAGAACTACGATCCCATCATCGCCTATCTCTCCGAACACCCGGACGAAGATGGCACTAAGCACATTCCGTCCGTAAAGAAATGAGGCCGATAAAGAAACTGGTGCCGATCCTTTCGGCGCTTTTTCTTTTGCCAAGTTGCGCCGCCACCCATTACTCTTCCTCTAGCTATGGCTATGGGACGTTTTGGTTTTATCATCTCTTCGAAGGGAAGCAATCTATCTTAGATGAGCTTGAACAAAAGGTCGCCTCAACCTCTTTCCTTCTAGACGTCGATTCCATCGATGCGCCAAATGGAGTCGCGGTATTAAATAAGGAAAAGACTGCAAAACCCGGCTCTTTTTTAAGAAATTGCCTAGAATTCGCCGTTTCCATGCAAGAGGCGACAAACGGATATTTCTCTCCTTTTTCAGGCAATTTGACTTCCTTATGGCTAGATAATCTAGGAGAGGGAAAGGTGCCTAGCGAAGAAGATATCGCAAAGGAAGTCGCGAAGAGCTCCTCCACCTATTTGGTTTTTGATGGGGAAAGCGTGAATAAATTTGGCGAAGGGCAAATCGATCTAGGCGGCATTGGAAAAGGGTATTGCGCCAAAATGCTCGCCGAAGAATTAAAGGAAAGGGAAATCACGAAGTATTGGATTTCGGGTGGGACTAGTTCCATCGTCTTTGGCGAGAACCCAAACGGGAAGGACGGCTATACCAAGGTAGAGTTAGAGGACCTTCCTGGGAAATACGTCTACTGCAAAGACGAATCGATCTCCACCTCCAGCTATAAAAAGCAGCTCTATGAGGTGAACGGGAAGAAATATTCCCATATCGTTAACCCATTTACGGGAAGCGCGGAAGTGAATCTACAAGCCGCCATAGTAAAGGGAAGCGATCCCGCCGTATGCGATGCCTTATCGACCGCCATCTATTTGGAGGGAGTGGGTTCCATTTCGAAATACGAGAAGGAATTCGGCGTGAAGGTCATTGCCGTAAAAGACGAAAGTGTGGTTTATTGTAGCGATGGCTTCGAAATTCTTGGATAAACTACGAAGACATGTGGTCGAGATAATCATCGTCGGCTCCATTTTGGCCGCGTCGATTACCCTGGCGGTTGTTTTATCCTTCTTTCGCGTTTCTAGTAGTATCGCCATCATAAAGCACCATAACGAGACCATAATGAAGGTCGACCTCTCCAAGGAAAACGAAGAGAGGCATTTCCAGGTGAAAGGCGACTTTTCCTTCGTCACCATCGCCGTAAAGAAAGACTATATCTGCATCGAGCATAACGATTGCCCAAGTCAGTACTGCGTAAACGAAGGCTGGGTAAAATCCGGGGAGAAGCCGATTATCTGCGCATATAACGGTATCTCCATCTATTTCAGTGAGGATAGCGGTGGATCCGCTATATTGGGATGAGTCCTTGGATTGGTGGGTTAATCGGAATCGGGGCGGCCATCTTGTTTTTGGTCCTCTTCGTTTTGATTTACCGCAAGTCGAATATGTTCGGGGTAAGGAAAATCGTATTGCTTGGCCTATTTTTGGCCCTGGCGATTGCCTTAGGCATGTTCGAATCGATGATTCCGGACTTCCTTGTGCCCGGATTTAAATTAGGCTTAGCCAATATCGCGATCGTCTTGCTCCTATTTGGGGCAGGATGGAAGGAAGCGTTGCTAGTCGATGTGCTTCGCGTCGTTTTGGTTTCCTTATTAAGGGGAAACTTCATGACGATGGGCGGATGGATGAGCTTTGCGGGCATGGCCTTATCCTTTTTGGGCATGCTATTAATCCATTTATTATGGAAAAAGGCCTCCGTCATATTCGTTTCCATCATCGGCGCTTTGCTTCATGATGTCGGACAAATATTCGTGGCCTTTATCTATATGGAGAACGGGGCGATATTCTATTACCTGCCCTTTATGGTTTTGGTGTCTCTAGCAACCGGTGCGCTAGCGGGTATCGTCGCGTATACGTTATTAAAACGCGAATCGTTTACCAGATTATTTAGAAAAGAAGAAGCGGATTAGTCAAGGAAGATGGCAAGAGGGCCATATTGGGCGATCCTGTCCTTGGAATAATAGGTCTCCATGTCGCTAGGTTTGGCCTCTTCCTCTTTTTTGTATCCTAGCCTTTCCTTAGGGAAGGAAGCATAGATCGTATCGAAGGAATCAAAGGGTGCCAAACCCAAGATGGTGCGGCTAAGCCTTTCGCCTGTTTCCCTATTTTCGAAATGGAGGCGGTCTCCGACGTCTAAGGTGCGACGCTTTTCGTCATATAGGCGCATCTCGATGTCTTTCTGCCCATATTTCATGGCTTCGAAGGGGCCTTTGAATAAGGTGAGCTCCACGTCTTTTCCTTCTATATCTTCCATTGGTAAGGGAAGGGGAGAGACGTTTTCATAGGTGCAGAATTCGATTTCGATGTCCCCATCCATTATGGGCGCTTCGGAATGGACGAGCTTGAAGTTATCCTTCTCGTCTAGATTTTCATAGAAGACCTCCGCACCGCCGTCGGCATGGACTTTGGTGAGGTAGACGAGGTTGGTATAGGGAAGGAGCTGACGGTAGATCGAGGCACCTCCGATGATATAGACGTCTTCGTTTTCCAATACCTTATCGATCAGGCGGAAGAATTGGGGAAGGGTATGGACGTTTATGACGTTTTGATGGTTATGGGTCTTATCCATCGACAAGACGATGTTGGTCCTGTTCTTCAATGGCTTTGAGCCAGGGAAGGAAAGGAGCGTGTTTTCGCCCATGGCGACCACATGTCCTGAAGTCTGTGTCCTAAAAAAGGCCATGTCCTTGGGTAGATGGAAAAGCAAACCATTCCTTTTGCCAATGCCATATTTGCAATCGGCGTTAAGGATTTCGATTATCCTGCCTTTTTTCATATGGCGACGGGAATCTTTTCCTCGAGGGTTTCGTATTCGTATCCTTCAAGGGCGAAGTCCTCGACCTTGAATTCATAGAAGTCCTTGATGGCTTTGTTCATAAGTAGCCTCGGGGCGGGGTGCTGAGGCTTTGCGATGACCTTCTTGGCGAGTTCTACGTGCCTATCATAGAGATGGGCGTCGGCGATGACGTGGACGAATTCGCCGGGTTCTAGGTCGCTCACCTGGGCTAGCATCATGATAAGGAGGGAATATTGGAGGACGTTCCAGTTATTGGCGGTAAGCATGTCGTTGCTACGCTGATTGAGGATTCCGTTAAGCTTATTGCCGCTGACATTGAGGGTTAGGGAATAGGCGCAGGGATAAAGGGCCATCTCATGGAGGTCATGGAAGTTATAGAGGTTGGTCATGATGCGCCTGGAGGCGGGGTTATGCTTTAGATCGTAAAGGACGCGGTCGATCTGATCGAATTCCCCTTCCGGGTAGATCGATTTGACACCGACTTGGTATCCATAGGCCTTGCCGATGGAGCCGTTTTCGTCGGCCCAGGCATCCCAGACGCGGGTGCGCAGCTCCTTGACGTTGTTGCTCTTTGCCTGCCAGATCCACAGCAGCTCGTCAATGGCGGACTTCCAGTAGATGCGCCGGATGGTGAGGATGGGAAATTCCTCTGCCAGATTGTAGCGGTTGACGATGCAGAATTTCTTGATGGTGTGGGCCGGGGTCCCGTCCTCCCAGCGGGTGCGGACGGCGCGGTCGGTGTCCCAGGTTCCGTTTTCCAGGATGTCTTTGCAGTTTTGGATGAAGATCTCGTCAGCTCTGCTCATGGTGTGCCCTCTCTTATTCCGGCCTCTTGCCTTTTTTGGGCAGAGGGTGCTTTTTTCCGTCCGGGGTCTGGATATAGGTGTTTTCCAGCAGCTCGATGGTGCCCCGGCGAAATTCCGCGATATACTCTTTCCGCAGCGCGTCACGCTCCGAAAGCTCTTCGACGGTCAGCGCGCGCTCTTTTGCCAGGTGGGCAAGCTCGTTGATGCGGTCAATTTTTTCTTTTATCATAACGCCATACTCCGTTCCATCATCATGGCTCCCTCTCTGAGGGAGCTGGCTGCGCCGATCTCACGCGAGGCGCAGACTGAGGGAGTCATCAAAACTCCTTCCACCGCTGAAGCGGTCCCCCCCTTGCCCGCTTTGCCGCATTTACCGTTTCCGTGCAGGTATTAGAGTCTGCCCGAAAAGCGGTGCGGCAGCGGAGATTCCGTGCCGCCTTTCTCTGCCCCCGGCAGCGGCGGCACGAAATCCCCTCAATCGCCGCAAGCGGCTGAGGGAGGCATGCTGCGCTTCTAATCTTCTATGGTTCCCAGCTCGTCCAGCGTCAGCTCGAAAGCGGGGATAAAGTACAGGAGGAAGTAGTCCACCTCCGGCAAATGGTAGTCCTCCAGCGCCTGGCGGGTCTGCCGCTCGGCGGAGAGGAAATCGCTGTTGCCGGCCTTGCGCTCCTCAATGCACTTGATGTAGGCCGAGAGCTTGTCCGCCGCCTTCACCAGATCGTGGCAGCGCTCGGCCGTTTCGCCGTTGAGAACCGGGGCGAAGGCGCCGCGCAGCTCGTCCGGCAGGGTGTTCAGAAGCTTTTCGCAGGCCAGGCGCTCCACCTCGCGGTAGGCGCCCTTGATCTTCGCGCTGTGGTACTTGATGGGCGTGGGCAGGTCGCCGGTCAGAATTTCCGAGCAGTCGTGGTAGAGCGCCACGGCGGCATATTCCTCGGGGCCGCAGGGTACCCCCATCACGTCCCGCCGGATGATGCCCAGCGCGTGGGCGATGACCGCCGTCATATGGCTGTGCTCCTGGATGTTCTCAGGCAGGGCATTGCGCATGAGACTCCAGCGCTCAATATAGCGCATACGCGAGAGGTAGGCAAAAAAATTGTAGCTCATGGTGATTTCTCCGTTGAATTATTACTCTGGCAATTCAATATCTCCATGCCATAGGGCTGTGCTGCCGGAGTAATAATATTAAAATATGCCATTTTTCTCGCCCCTGTCGGGGCAATCGAAAAATATGGCAATTGTTAATTGGCCGCGTCTGTATAATGGTGTAAAATGAACGAGCCAAAGGCTCATCCTTCAGGTATAATGTAGACGACCAAATCAGTATAATACCAAGGGGGATGAACACAATGGCTCAGATCAATATTACACTAAACCAAGAAGAA
>JAILEX010000061.1 GCA_024687185.1 Bacilli bacterium
TAAGGATTTGATTCTTTCCCATAAGCTCGATTATGCGTCCTCGCCCGAAGACGAATACGACAAGCACATGCATGTCTTCTTCGAGCTCCTTTGCTTCGTCTCCGGCTCGGTCAATTACCACGTCGAGACTTTCGAGAGGAAGCTTAAGCCCAACGACATCGTTTTGATCGCCCCTGGCAAATACCATTTCGCCGAGGTCGATAGGCAAGAGCTCTATGAACGCTACGTTTATAAGTTCCCCATTGATTTCCTTCCCGCCCATATCAATGTCAATGAGCTATGCGAGACCCCCTTTTTCATCGCCGATCCCGTCGTTGAGGGGATGATTAAGGCGCTTGATGGTTATGTCGAACAATTCGAGGACGACGATTGCTATGTGATGGGTAAGGCCCAGATAGAAATGATCTTGGTGATGCTAAGCCACGCTAGGGAACGCACCAAAGTCGAAACTAGCGACGAGGTGGTTTCCAGGGTCATCGATTACGTTGATTACCATATCAAGGACCCGATCACCTTGGAATCGATTGCAAGGGACATGCATTTCTCCCCCTCCTATTTGGCAAGCCGCTTCAAAAGGGAGATGAAGACCTCGCTTATGAAGTATGTTAGGTCGAAGAAGATCTTCGTTGCCCATACGATGATCGGGACCGGCGCAAAGCCGCATGACGTTGCGGAATTACTTTCCTTTGAAGATTACAGCACCTTCTATAGGAACTACGTCAAAATGATTGGATATCCCCCAACCGGGGTTACCAAAAAACCCGCAAAATAAATAAAATATGTGGGTTTTGCTGCGTTTTAGAAACGCTTAGAAAGTCGAAAATACGTGTATGGAAAAATTTGAAGGGGTGGCCAATACCACATTCGTTCCCCTGGTCGCTAGGATTGAGATCTCCAAGGAGTTCCCCGATCTTTTTTACGATAAGAAGGCCCTTGAACTTGAGCCTTATCTCCCCGACGGGGCAAAGAAGGGTAGTTTTGAATATACCCACATCGCCTCCGTTGCAAGGTATTACAACATGGATAAGATCGTGCTTGAGTTCATCAAAGCCCATGGGAAGTCCAACGTCATCTACCTTGGGGCGGGGTTAGAAAGCGCCTGTTTTAGGATCGTCGATCAAATAGGCCCCCACAAGGCGAGATTCTATGAAATCGATCTCCCCGAAGTCATCGATACCAGAAGGAAGATGTTTGGGGAGAATGAGGACGAAAAGTTAATCGGAGGCGACCTGTTCGCGCTTTCCTGGGAAAAGGAAATCGAGGATAAGACCTTGCCGACCATCCTCGTGGTTTCGGGCGTCTTCCAATATTTTCTGGAAGAGGACATCGTTAGGTTTATCCAAGAGGTCTCCGAAATCTTCCCTGGCCAGGAATTCGTCTTCGACGCCACGAGCACGAAAGGGCTCCGCTTTACCAACTGGTTCATCAAAAGGACGGGTAACAAAAGCGCGCTAATGACCTTTGGGGTCGACGATGCGAAAGGATTTGGCAAACGGGTCGGCGCGAAGCTCATCGAAGAGATCCTTTTCTATACCGAGTTAAGGGAAAAGCTAAGGAAAAGGGCCAATTGGCTAAGCCGCTATTCCATGAAAAATAGCGACAAAGGCAAAAAGGCCATAATCCTTAGGCTTAGACTAAAAGCCTAGTTTCTCTTAATTAGGGATAACAGCTCCTTCATCGTTATCGTTTTCACGCCGTTATCCAAAACTTGTAGGAGCAGTTTTTCCAATTTGTCCCAGCTTTTTCCAAGCTCGAAGTCATAGCTATGGCCGGCATAGACGAATAGGGCATCGCCTTCTTTTCCTAGAAAGGAAGGGAATAACTCTAAGGCACGGTCGATTTCAAAGCAGGTGCAGGGAATGAAATAGGGGTCTATTGGCATCGCGAAGGACTCATCGATTTTTGAGACGCGGATATCCTTGATCTTTGTCTTTGTCTTTATTATCTGGCATTCCCTATCCCCACATGTCTCAAAAGGGGTGGCGAAGGAAACGATTTCCTCGCCGAATATACTTTCTAGGTTTGTTATATCCTCATTTACCTGGCGAACGATTTCCTCGTCGGGGCAAGAATCGAGATAAGGATGGGTCAAGGTATGGCTCGCCTTTTCATGCCCTTTATACAAAAAGGCGTTTTCCTTTAGCCTAAGCCTTCTGATTGGACGCCCCTGGTTATACCAAACATAGTCGTCTAATCCACTATTGAGGTTGAAGGTGGCCTTTAGGTTAAGGCGATTTAAAATCGCAACCGTCTTTGCGTCATATACGGTTCCATCGTCTATGGAAAGAATAAAGTACTTCATGTCCTTACCGTCTTTTCAAGAAGGGATTTTACCAAAAAGAGGGCAGGCATACATCAATATTCGTTTAAAGTTATCTCCTCGATCCTATCTCTTCCAATATAGAACCAAGAGATAATCTTCTCCTTGTTTCTTTCATATAGAAGCGGGCAGATCATATAGGGCACGTCTTTATTCTGGGACAGGAAGTCAAGGAAGAAGGCCTTGTCGCTAGTGGAGAGGCGGTCGAAGCCGTTGATGTGGCTATGGAAGAAGCCGAGGAAGGATATGCCCTTTTTCTTCCATCCCCTATCCACCGTGTTGAGGTAGGTAATAGACGGGAAATAGGAACGGTTTTCCTTTATCCCCTTCTGGTCGAGGCAAAGCTCGACGACTTCGCCGTCCTTTGAGCCCAAAAATCCGCCGATTTCCAAATTCGGGTCCATGAAAAATCCCAAAAGTTCCTCTTTAAGGGTCGACTGTATTTTATCCACCTTGATGATGGGCTTTGAGGCTTCGGGATTGATTGTGGCCATGTTTTTACCTCCTAGGGCGTCATCTACTGAAACAGTTTGCAAAGTCGTCTCGTATCGGCGACCCTAGGCGGATATGGAAATAGCATCGGCCTGGGCTTACTTTCCCTTTTGGGGACTCTTTTCCTTTTTGCCCCCTACCAAGAAAATATTCACCTTATTCTAATAAGGCATTCAAAAACTGTCTATATTATTGAAAGCGTTTTGACCGTTAAACCGATTCGGTTGCTTTTTTCTTCCATTTTCAATGGGCCATTTTATTATTAAAATTTCGTGGAGGTTATGACGATGAAGAAAACCTTACTGGTCCTAAGCCTATTCTCTTGCCTAGCCCTAGCTTCTTGTGGCGGCCAATCTTCCTCTAGCGAAGGAGCCCTTTCTAGTCTAGAGTCCTCTTTTAGCCAAGAAGCGTCTAGTTCCGCCACTAGCGAAGATAGAATTGAAGTAACTAGCGAATCCGTCTCCAGCGAAGAATCTAGTAGCGAAAGCATATCCAGCGAGGAATCTAGTAGCGCAAAGGAAAAAGATGAAGCGGTTAAGATGGCCTATAAGGATCCCTATGAAAAGGATGGAAACATCGAAATCACCCTTCCTTCGCCTTCGAAGCTATTCGAAAGGAAATCCAGCGAATTCACCTACGACATGGCCAAATTCTCCTATGGGTTATTCGCCATCTCCTGCCATGGTTCCGATTATGAGGGGACCTTAGATGACGCCAAACCTTTCTTTTATTCGCTAGGCTTCGAGGCGGTTAGTTCCAACGAGGATATGCTTAAGGTGCCCACATCCGATTCCGTTGGCGTCCTCGTTGCCAAGAAAAAGCTTTCTAATGGACAGATTGCCATCGCGCTTTCCCTAAGGAGTAGGGACTATGAAAAGGAATGGGCAAATAACCTAACTCTAGGCGCAAGCGGGGACCATAAGGGCTTCTCTGACTCCGCGGATAAGGTCATCGCCTTCCTCTCTTCCTATATCTCTAGCCAAAGCGATATCGCTGCAGGAAGTAACATTACCTTATGGGTAAGCGGATATTCTAGAGGCGGCTCTATCTCTACGCTAATCGGCAAAAAGATAGCCTCCAATCCCTCTTTGTTGCCCGTAAAGGTAAACGCGGACGACTTCTATGTCTATACGTTTGAAGCCCCTGCCGCGGCTGAACCTAGCGAGGCCGCGTATCCCTTTATCCATAACATCATAAACCGCAACGACTGGATTGCCGGCGTCATGCCCAAAAACTATGGGCTCGTCCGCCCGGGCGTTGACCATTATGTGGAGGAATTCGCGACTTTGGAGCAGGTGAATGAACTTGGCAAAACCCTAACGCCAAATTACGAATTCCTTCCCTTCAAGGAGAAGGAACTCGATTATGCCCAAACCAATGGCACCTTTTTCAAAGACGTCGAGGGCAGCACGTTAAGCGGAAACGAATTCTTCTCCACCTTCATGGGCATGCTTACCTCGCCTTTACCCGAAAAACCATCCGATGGGAGCAGTAGCAGCGAAAGTAGCAACAATCCCTATCCCGATTACGATCTCCATGACCGCGCTTCCTGGGCCGACCATTTCGAAAGCCCGCTTGCCTACTTGATCGAATTCGTTTTCGAAGCCATGGAAAGCGGCAAATTCTCCATGGATTTGCTTAGCGAGAACGTCGGCTCAATTATCCTTCCCGCGATGGCGATCGCCGCGGGGCAGGGAAATGGGTTATATATGCTTTTGGAAGCCCTTTGCAGCAAGGTGAACTATACCTTCGACGCCGATGAGGTTAAGCCTAAATGCGACGTGCTCGGTTGGACCATCGCCAACGTTCTTTCCAATGATCCCAATGCCATAGGCAATATCATCTGCCTTGCCGGCAACGCCAATTACGCCGCCAATAACCATTACGCCGAAACCATTTGGTGCTATCTAAGCTATGCCGAATAGATTTTAGGTAAAAGCCCTGCAAAACCCTGATGGAAATAAAAAAATCGGAGCCTCGCGGTTCCGATTTTTCTTTGGTAGAAAGAAGCGATCAGCCTTCGATTTCGCTGCCGATTGCGATTTCGTTGTTCTCGACTTGCTTGGCAAGCATTTCGGCTTTGGCTTCCTGAAGTTCCTCGGTCTTCTTCTTGGAAAGGCCATAGAGGAAGGCCATGACGATACCCATGATGCCGAACATCGCGGCGGGGATGATGGTGGCAAGGTAATAGAACATGTCGACGTTGCTGCTGATGGCTTGTTCGCTGATCTGTCCGTTTTGGATGTAGCCAATGCCTAGGAGGGCGCTATTGACGGCGACCGCGGCGATGACTTGGCCGAACTTACGGAAGAACATGAAGACGCTATAGGCGGAACCATCGTTCCTGGTGCCGGTTTTGACTTCAACGTCATCGATGGCGTCGGTGGCAAGGGCCCAGACTTCGAGGGTGATGATCGATAGGCCAAAGCCCGAGATGAGGCAGAAGACCAAGAAGATGTAGGAGAGGACGTTGGCGGGGATGCTAAGCAAACCTAAGCCGAACAAAGCGAGGTTGGCGAAGGCGGCGAGGAAGGAGCCGAATGCGCAGACGGCCTTCTTGCCGAATTTGCGGATCAGTTTGCCCATGAAAGGCATCAAGATGACCATCGGTAGGTAGGTGAGGGCCATGGAGACCATATTCATCCAATCGGCGCCGAATTTATAGGTGAAGAGGTAGGTGTAGAAGGACTGCGTGAACATCTGACCCGCGAGTAGCATCATGCCGGCAAAGCTGACGGCGAGGAAGGAGCGGTTCTTAAGAAGGTTCTTGACGATGCGGAAGGTTTCTCCCTTGGGGGCCTTTTCGCCCACTTTCTTGGAGACGACCCTTTCCTTGTTTAGCTTATAGGCAAGGAATAGGAGGATGGCGACGAGTACCGCGATGATGGCAATGCCGATGATGACGGGGGTGTATTGGACGGTTTTGGTTTCCTTGTCGGTCCAGATAAAGGTGATGGCCAAGACGGGGATATTGCCCAAGGCGGCGCCGATGGAACGGAAGACGGATAGCTTATTCCTTTCCTTGACGTCGGTGGTGACGACGGAAGCGAGGGAGCCGTAGGGGATTTGGTGCATCGTATAGATCATGCCGAATGCAACGTAGGTGACGGTCGCATAGACCATGATGCCGACGCTGCCCATGGCTTCGACCAATGATCCCCAGGGAAGGAACATAAGCACGACGGATAGCGCAAGTGGGATGGAGACGTATTTCATCCAAACCTTGTAGCGGCCGTTTTTGCTTGGGCGTTTGATGTCGACGATGCGGCCCATGATGGGATCGTTGATCGCGTCCCAGATACGGGCAAACATGAACATGAAGAGAATGAATAGCGGCGAGAGGTGCCATACGTCGGTATAGAACCTCTGTAATAGCGTGGTGACGGTGGCAAAGGCCATACACCCGGCGAAGTCGCCTAGGGCATAGCCGAAGTAATCCTTGCCTTGCAGGCCGCTGGTGGCGGCGATTACGTCAGCGCTTTTTGCATTCACTTCCTTTTTCTCTACTTCCATAAAAAACCTCCTAGAATTCGAGATGGTGTTGTGCGTTTTTAACAATATAAGACAACGCACGAATTATTTAAAGACCTTAATTAATAAAAGAAATATAAATTTTTCCAACATCATTGGCTCGTTTTAAATAAATTTAAATATCATTTGTCTTATGGGCCCCAAAAGGACTATTATGAATTTAATTAAGCGATTTAACTAATTCGGAGGGCGACATGGACCAACTTGAACTCGAAAACTATTTCCTCAACCAACTGACCAATGGGGATTGCTATTTGATCGTCTCTAGGCATCATGCCAAGTACAAGATGAAACGCGGTTCCTTCAAGACAAGGGAGAGAATCCACGATACCCATACCCTCAAATTCGAGCATCAGGAAGGCAACCGCTATATCTTCGCCGACGATAAGGTGGAGGGGGAGATCATCTTGACCAGGGAACCCCAGCTTAAGATGCATTTCCACGTCGACTTCACCTATGACCATTTCTCAATCGTCTTCAAAACCTTTCCCGACGAACACCTTTATGGCGGCGGGGAGCAATATACCTCCCTTGACCTTAATGGCAAAGTCGTACCCATTTGGGTAAGCGAGCACCAAGCCGTCATGGCCATCGCGAAGAAGCTCCTCCACGAGAAACTTCGCGGACCGGATCCCGACAGGGTCTCCAAATACAAGAACCACCAAAGCTATTGCAGCGCCCCCTGCTATATCTCCTCCAAGCATTACGCCTTCTATTGCCATAGCGACAATTACGGCCGCCTCCACTTCGAGGAGAAGGGAAGGGTCAGGATCTCCTTTAGGAAGATTCCCCAATCGATTTCCTTGCTTACCGCCAATAGCACGAAAGAGCTCGCGGCCAGGCTATGCGAACTAATCGGCATCTCGCCCCGCGTCCCCTCTTGGGTTGGCGATGGCGCGATCTTGGCCATCCAAGGCGGCATCGATACCTTAAAGAGGAAGTACCATGAGGCCAAGGAAAAAGGCATCAAGGTTGCCGCGCTTTGGAGCCAAGACTGGTGCGGGCACGTCGTCACTAGCTTCGGTTACCAGGTCTATTGGAACTGGGCGGCCGACGAAAAGCTCTACCCGGGGCTAAAGGAATTCATCAAGGAACTTAACGCGGATGGCGTCAGATTCCTAGGCTATATCAATACCTTCCTAAAAGAGGGCGCGCCATTATATGAGGAAGCAAAGAAACGCCGCTACCTCGTCCGTCACATGGATGGTTCGGTCTACCTCATCCAATCCACCACATTCGACGCCGGCATCGTGGACCTTACCAATCCTAGCGCCTATGAGTGGTATAAGAACATCATCAAGAAGAACATGATCGAATATGGCTTATCCGGTTGGATGGCCGATTTTGGCGAATATCTGCCCACCGATTCGATCGTCTATGGCGGAGACGCGACGCGACTACACAATAGATGGCCCTCTCTTTGGGCGAAATGCTGCCATGACGCGGTGGTCGAATGCGGGAAGGAAGAGGAGATCTTCTTCTTCAACCGCGCCGCCTATGGCCATACCTTCCAATTCACCAACTCGATGTGGAACGGCGACCAGCATGTCGACTATAGCGACGAATATGGTTTGGGCTCGGTCATCCCCGCTTCCCTTTCCCTTGCCTGCTCTGGTTGCGGCGTCGTCCATAGCGACATCGGCGGCTATACCACCGTCATGTTCATGAGAAGGGATGGCGAATTGCTGCAAAGATGGAGCGAGATGAACGTCTTCACCCCCGTCTTCCGCACCCACGAAGGCAACCGTCCAAAGGACAACGTCCAATATGACGATCCCGCGGTCGTGGACGAATTCGCCTGCAATTCCCGCCTATTTGCCGCGTTAAAGCCTTACCGTGACCACGTTTACGAAGAATATTACGAAAAGCATCTACCCATGATGCGTCCCCTCTTCTTCCACTTCGCCGACGATGAAAGCTACGTCAACCAAAGGGAATACCTCTTTGGCAGGGACGTCCTCGTCGCCCCTGTGTTAAGGAAAGGGAAAAACAGCTGGAAGGTCTATCTTCCAGACGCCTCTTGGATCCAATTCTTCACGAAGGAGAAATTCGTCGGACCGAAATGGATCGAAATCCCATCCCCGCTTGGCCAGCCTATCGCGTTCTACCGCGAAGGCAGCGAATATACGTCATTATTTGAAAGCCTATCCATCAAGAAAGGAGAATGAAAACACTTATGAAATACTTCTTGGATTCCGCAAAACTCGATGAAATCGATAGGGCATACCGCGATTATGCCATCGATGGCGTCACCACCAACCCCCGTCATATCCAAAATAGCGGCAAGCCTTTCTTGACCGCCATCACCGACATCGCCAACTGGATTAAGGAAAACCATCTAGAAGGCAAGGACGTTTTCCCCGTCTCCGTCGAGATCAATCCCCACCTAGAAAAGGCCGAGGATATGGTCAAGGAGGCCAGAAAGATCTCCAAGATCTCCGAGAATTTCGTCATCAAAATCCCCTGCAACCCCGAAGGATTGAAAGCCGCCCACCTATTGGAAAAGGAAGGTATCCGCACTAACGTCACCCTCGTCTTCTCCCCCGCCCAGGCCATCCAAGCCGGCAGGATCGGCGCGATGTTTGTCTCGCCCTTCCTTGGCTGGAAGGAAGCCAATGGGGAAGATTCCTATAACTACATGGCCCAACTAGCCAATATCTATAAGGAAAAGGGCTACAAGACCGAGATCATCGCCGCCGCGGTAAGAAGCGGGAAGCAGATCGCCGACATGGCCGAACTAGGCGTCGATATCATCACCGCCGGACTTTCCGTATACGAAGATTCCTTCAAACACCCCTTCACCAACTATGGCCTAGGCGTCTTCCAGGACGCTTGGGATAAGACCGAGGGCAACTAAACCCATGAAAGTCGCATTCATCGGCCTTGGCATCATGGGCATGCCGATGGCCACCAACATCGCCAAAGAGCATGACCTAATCGGCTATGACATCGTGAAGAAGGAGACCCCCTTCCCCTTCGCCTCTTCCTATAAGGAGGCCGTGGAAGGAAGGGATGTCATCATCTCGATGGTCCCAAAAAGCGAGCATGCCCTCGCCCTATACGAAGAACTATCCAAATACCTAAAGCCCGGACAGATCTGCATCGATATGTCCACCATCGCCGTCAAAGCCTCTCAGACGATTGCCGCTAGATTAGAGTCTATTGGCGTGGAAATGCTTGATTGCCCCGTCGTCAAAAGCCAGCCCGCCGCGGTCAAAGGCGAACTGGGCATCTATGTAGGCGGCAAGGAAGAGGTTTATGAAAAGGTAAGGCCCATCCTTATGTGCATGGGCAAAAACATCATCCGCATCGGTGACCATGGCGCGGGTGCCCTTATGAAGATCCTCCATAACTCCCTAGTCGGGGAAATCCAAAACGGGGTCAACGAAGTGCTTGGACTCGCCGAGGCCTGTGGTTTGGATTTGGCCAAGGTCGTCACCGCGTTTAGCTATGGCGGCGCCCAGAACTTCTATATGGATGGCAAGGCCAAAAACATCATGGCGAGGGAATATCCTACGGCGTTCTCTATCGCCAACATGAACAAAGACGTCCATTTCGCCAAGGAAATCGCAGCGGAAAAAGGCAAGGAAATGCCTGCTCTCCAGCGCGTCGTCTCCGTTTACGAGAAAGCCATGGAAGAAGGTAGGGAGAAAGAGGATTTCTCCGCGACCTACGATATCGTTAACCCCAAATAAGAGGGGGGAGGTAACCCAATATGAGAAAAGCCAAGATCGGCATTGTGTGCACGGTTAGGAAGACGTTCGACTACCAAACCGCGTTTGAACTATATAAACAAAGGACGGGAAAGCTCATCCAGGACGATTCCATCGACTGGGTCAACTATCCCGAGATGGTCATCGAACAAAACGACGCCGAAAAGGCAAGCGACTATTTCATCAAGGAAAGGGTCGATGCCTTGATCATCGTTAGCGCCACCTTCCATCTAGGCCATTTGGCGCTATTACTCAATAACCGCGTCAGGGTGCCCTTGCTATTATGGGGCTATGACGAACTTCCCTATGATGGGGGCAAAATCAGGCTCAACGCCGTCTGCGGCGTGAATCTAAATGCCTCTAATCTCTATAAGGGCGGAGTCGACAACTTCATCGTCCACGTCGGCAACGAAGTCGATGCGGATTGGCTTAAGGCCGTTAAGATGATGGTTGCGCTAAAAACCACCAAAATCGGTTTGATCGGACACCATGCGGACGGTTTCTATAATGTCGGCGTCGACGAACTCCATACCTATAGGGAGCTTGGCGTCCTCATCAACCATTATGAACTGTCCCAGTTCTTCGGCGGGGAGGCTAGCGAAGAAGAAATCGAGGCAGAAAGGCAAAACGTCCTCAAGCTATTCGATGTGAAGAAGCTTAACGAGGAACAGGTCTATAAGGTCGCCAAACTCGTCGTGGTCGCGTCCAAGTTCATGAAGGAACAGGGCGTCGACGTCGTGGCGATCCGCTGCTGGCCCGAGTTCGCCAAGACCTTTGGCGTCTCCCCCTGCGCGATGATGTCGATCCTTCAAAGCCGCAATATGCTTCTTGCCTGCGAAGGCGATATCGAGGCCGCCCTATCGATGGTTGCGGTACGTGCCGCTGGCGAGCCTACGCCTTTCATGGCCGATTTGTCGCAGGTCAATTACCAAGAGAACTTCGCCCTCCTTTGGCATGATGGGGTTGCCCCATGCAATTTGTGGGATGGGGTATGCAACCGCAGCTTAGAGACCTATTTCGCCGGTGGCAAAGGCGTCACCGCCGACTTCGTGTTGCACGAAGGTCCCGTTTCGATTTTGCGTATCGATACCGCTAGGGGCAAGACGAGGCTATTCTATGAGGAAGGCGAAGCCGTCCCCATGGAGAAA
>JAILEX010000070.1 GCA_024687185.1 Bacilli bacterium
GACGCTTGTCCTTTCCTGGGCGATCGTCATCCTGCTAGGCTACGTGCTAAGAAGATTCGCCCGTCCGGTCTATCATTTCCTCGGTGGAAGATAAGGAAACTTCCTTACTTTCGAAGGACTGGTGTTTTTTGCTTAAATACATGTGAACCTATGAAAGGGTGTTTTTATGAAGGTAATCGCGATAAACGGCAGCCCCCGAAAGAACTTCAATACCGCCAAAATGCTTGTTATGGCCCTAGAAGGGGCTAAAAGCCTAGGCGCGGAAACGGAATTGATTCATCTTTACGATAAGCCGTTTAAGGGCTGCGTTTCTTGCTTTGCCTGCAAACTCAAAAACAGCAAGACCCACGGCCTATGCGCCTATAAAGACGAGCTCACCCCAATTTTGGAGAAATGCCTTGAAGCGGACGTCGTCATCTTGGGTAGCCCCATCTACTACAGCATGCCTACCGGCGTATCCCGCGCTTTTTTCGAAAGGTTTCTGTTCCCAATCGGTTCCTATCACGTCAACGAAGACGGGAGTAACCGCAGGGAAATCGAAAAGAAGATCGCGATGGGCCTCATCTACACGATGAATTGTCCCGAGGACAAGATGGAAAGATTCCAATATCCGACCGTGCTTGCTATGCAAGAGCAGGCCGCTTCCAAGATCCTTGGATATGCGGAAACCCTCTGCGCGAACAACACCTATCAATTTTCCAATTACGACCTCTATGATTTCACCTTGTTCACCGAGGAAGCCAAAAGGAAATATCGGGACGAGCACTTCCGTATCGATTTGGATAACGCCTTCGAACTAGGCAAGCGTTTGGTGGAGAAAGCCAAGACGCTCAATTAAGGAGAGACGATGCTTACCGTATTGATTCGATATAAGGGCAAAGATGACGCGGCGAAAAGGTTCGTCGAGGAGATGATTTCTAGCGGCATCGTGAGCGACATCCGTAACGAAGAGGGCAACCTCCGTTACGAGTATTTCTTCCCCCAAGAAGAAGACGGATCGGTTTTGCTCGTGGATTCCTGGGCGAACCAGGACGCTCTCGATAGGCATCATGAGCTTCCCTTAATGGGAAAAATCAAGGAACTCAGGGAAAAGTATGATCTCCACATGGAAGTGGAGAAATATGTAGACCTCCATGACGAAAAGGACGAGAAATACATCCGGAGATAAGACATGAAGACAAGACTCTTTCTCCTATTGCCAGTTCTGGTTCTATCGGGGTGCACTTCTAGTGGGGCCTCCTCTTCAAAGGAAGAAAGCAAGAAAAGTGGGAGCGTGGAAACGACAATGAAACTATCAATCGACGGAAAAGAATTAAAAGTTGCCTGGGAAAACAACGGCTCGGTGAATGCCATTAAGGAAGCCTTGCCCATCACCATCAACATGAACGAATTCGGCGGCTTTGAGCAAACCGGACCGATGGGCTTCTCGGTCACTAGAAGCGATACTCAAATGGATGTCGTCCCTGGCGACATCGTTCTCTATGGCGGGGACGCTATCTCCGTGTTCTATAACGAAAGCGCTTGGACCTATACGCGTCTAGGCCACATCGACCTAAGCCAGGAAGAGTTAATCGGCTTACTCAAAAAACCATCCGTCACATTCACTTTGAAAGGAGAATAACCAATGAAAAAAGTGTTGATCATTTCGGCGAGCATCAGGCCTGGAAGCAATTCCGAGGCGCTGGCCCACGAATTCGAAAAAGGAGCAAAAGAAGCGGGAAATGCGGTGGAATTCGTGTCTTTGAAGGACAAAAACATCGCGTTTTGCCGTGGTTGCTTCGCTTGCCAGAAGCTCCATAAATGCGTCATCAATGACGACGCGAACGCGATCGCGGACAAAATCTGCGAAAGCGAGGTCATCGTGTGGGCGACCCCCATCTATTACTATGAGATGTCGGGCCAAATGAAGACGATGATCGATAGGGCCAACTCCCTTTATTCAAGGGACTTCAAGTTCAGGGAAGTCTATCTTCTTGCCGTAGCCGCGGATGATGAGGAACAAACTCCCGAAAGGGCCATTAGCGGCCTCCAAGGCTGGATCGATTGCTTCGATGGCGTGGAACTAAAGGGAACCTTATTCGCCGGCGGGGTCAACGGGCCTAACGAAATCGCGGGCAACGAAAAACTCCGTGAAGCTTATAAACTAGGAAAGAGCATCTAAGCGACGCTCAATCCGTTAATGCGTTGATGTCCATGTCCAAGACGATGGACTTGTCTTTGATTTCCTCGGGGATGCGGTTCATCCCTTTGTTGATGCACACGTAAGTGGCGTTTTTGAAACGATAAGCCATCCTCATGAACGGGTATTTGATGATGCCCGGGGTGTTCCAACCAACGCCTAATTCGAGAAGCAGAATCTTCTTATCCTGGTTTTCGCGTACGAAACGTTCGTACCTAGAAGCCGCCTCGTGCCATCCTTCGTCTTCCACGAAGGTGTCGTCGCTTCTAAGGTTCATTGTCATCTCTTCGCCGCAGACGGGGCATCTTGGGATTAGGGAAGAGGGAACCGAACCGTCTTTGAGTGAGCTGACCATTTCCATGATTTGCTTTTGGTTATCGTAGGTTTTCGTGTGGCACGGCTTGGAACATTGGAAAAGGCCGTAATCGCCTTGGGTATAAAAGAGCCTTTCCTTTGGAAAACCCGCGAGTTGGAACTGGTGGTCGACGTTTGTGGTGAGCACGAAGAAGTTCTTGTCCTTAAACATCTCGAAAAGCTTTTTGTACAAAGGCTTTGCCCCTTCTTTGTATCTTTGTAGATACACGAAGCGACACCAATAACCCCATTTTTCTTCGGGGGTTAGGAAGGGGTGGAAGCCAGCGTGGTACATGTCGGTGTAACCATATTTGTCATGGATGTCGGGGAAATTATCCAAAAAGTATTGCCCGCCGTATTCAAATCCCGCCGCGGTCGATAAACCCGCCCCGGCGCCGATGAGGATTGCGTCGGCTTCCTCAATGAGTTTTTTGATTCTTTCGATTTCTTCCATGGTCAAAACAACGTGACCCTTTTGTCGAGGAAGGATTCCTGCTTGGCCTCCCTGATTTTGTCATCGTCTTTGACGTGGCCCAATAGCAAAGGCGAATCGTCATCGTGCTCGGCGTAGTTTTTCCTGATCGTGGCCTCGCTGCCGTTGGCGTAGCAGTATTTGCATAGATGCAAACAGGAGTTATAGGCGCCGATGTCGTTGGAGAGATAACAGGCGCAGAAGCTCTTCCTGGCCTCCATCTTCTGTTTGACGTCCAATTTGCCATCGATGCTTCGTTCATAATCCTTCACCCTCATGCAGCCATCGATGTCCACCCCGTATTCGCCAAGCCATTTTTCTTTCGAACATAGCCTTAGTTCCATACCGTGCTCTTTGGCGATTTCTTGGAACGCCTTCGTGATTTCGATTTTGGTTTGGTCGTCGCAATCTTTGAGCTCCGGATGATTCTTTTCTAGCTTTGGGTAAAGATCGAGGAAACCAAAGGCGACAAGAGTGGTCTTGCCATCGAGTTCCTCGGCGATATGGCGGAATGTCTTGATGTGATGTTCCTTCGTGTATTTGCCATCGACGATGATGGG
>JAILEX010000086.1 GCA_024687185.1 Bacilli bacterium
AAAGACGGTTGAGAGTCCTGACTCGACAAGTGAATGAAGTCAGCGGCTTCTGCTTCCAATTAGAAACCCCGTTCCCGCTAAGATCTATCAAGGCGGCGAAACGGATTTCCAGGATTTCCGGAAGAAGGCGGAAACGGGGCCGAGAAATACAAAAGATGGGTGGTCCACCATCGCAAAACTGAGGTGGTTGGTACTCCATCGCTTAGACATTTTTCTTCTCAAAAACATGGATTAATCCTGATCTTCCATGAACGCGGACGTGGATACTGGCTAACACGGGGCGGTTCCACCACCAGTACCCGTATCCCAAACCTTAATCGGCTTGGGATTTTTCCTACAATTAGAGCCGAGGATATGATCTCCCTCTAGAAAGAATCC
Organism: Bacilli bacterium; assembly: GCA_024687185.1. Classification (GTDB taxonomy): domain Bacteria; phylum Bacillota_I; class Bacilli_A; order RFN20; family CAG-826; genus Alloenteromonas. The sequence continues at coordinate 379 of JAILEX010000086.1, forward strand.
ATATCAAGGATATTATCCCTCCTTGGATTCCCGGAGAGAGGCCATGGCCTCGACTTTCCCTTTATAGGCATATAGGGGGAATGGCGGATCAGCGCGAGGGATTTTTTCATGGATAAAACCTCCAAGGCGAGATTTTAAAGAGTTGGGACGACCCTGACAATCTTTGTTGGGAACGCGAAGGGTTTCAACGGCTGATGCTGCGGGCGAGCTTAGCAAGGCGCAGGTCGAGATCGCCTTTTTCCAAGATGGATTGAGCGTCCTCGAAGGAAATGATGTGCATGCGCTTATGGGCTTTTTTGGCCTGATACATGGCCAAATCGGCCAATTTCAATTGATTCTCGAGCCCAATCACGTCTTTGCCGCCGGGATATTGGAGTTCCAACAAACCGTAGGAAGCGGAGCAGGTGAGGCCCGGGCAATGCTTCAACGCGTTTTCGGAAAGTTCCTCGAGATAGGTTTCGATTTTGGCGATTACGCTTTTCGCGTAAGCGAGGTCGTCGCGCAGGAACAAGATCATGAATTCGTCGCCCGAGCGGCGGTAGAACACCTCGTCGGAGGAGGAGATGGAGATGAGGAAAGATGCGGTGAGGGTGAGGACGTCGTCGCCGATCTTGTGGCCGAAGGTGTCGTTGATGTCCTTGAACTTGTTGAGATCGAAGAGGCAGAGGTAGCTGCCTTTGCGGTTCTCGGCGACGTGGCGCTTCATGGTGCGGGCGTTGAACAGTCCCGTCAGCTGGTCCTTGAAACTATTCGCGAGGAGTTGATCGATGCCGAGGAAGCGGAGGGCGTTTCCGAAATAATAGATCAGCATGTTGAGGTAGCCGTCTTCGCAGGAGAGGGCGAGGAAGAAGGAATGGGTGTTCCTCTCGTCCCAAAGGGGCAGCATGAAGGAGAAGCGCCCGCCGGTGGCGATGGCGTTGTTGATGCCGTCATAGATGTTGGCTTTATAGGTCTCGAAGCCGATGCCGATGGAGATTTCGGCATGGGGGTTCATCGCGTCGATGATGTCCTGCAAGGTCTTATAATGCGGGAGGTTCGCCATCTTGAAGTCGCCGAGGAGGTAGTCCAAAGGCGCGTGAAGATAATCGCCTTCCGCGGGAACAGAGAGGGCGATGGTCGCGTGAAGGGACTCCAAGGCGGTCTTCAGATCAGGCTTCATGCGGATATTATCGTTTTATTTCGCGCATGAGTAAAGGCGCGACGCGTGCCTATATAGGAAAAGCCGCTTTCTTACGATTGTGGCTCTAATTTTTTATGTGTTGGTCGGATTTAGTACCAAAGTATGGGGTTTAGGCGAATCTATTGGCATCTAGATGAGGGGTTATTGGTTGTTGGGGGGTTAGCAATCCCAATTGATTGCCATCGAGATGATGTCGAGGAAAGAGTCATAGAACGCATATGCATCGCGGCAAAAAGCGATCCAGAGGAGCGTCGCATCGCCGCCGGTATATTCGCCATCGGGCGGATTACCTCCACTAGTGTCATGATCGGTTAAGAAGCGGAAAGCGCCGGAATTCGTTGTATTATAGGCGGCATCCTTTATGTTTATAAGAAGGGAGTGAACTTCCTTTAATTAAGTAGCCCTGGCAGGTGAAGAATCTATAGATGCATGGGAAAGCCCTACTTTTCAACGGGCGAATTTTGTTTTCATCCTTTCCTATCCTTAAATACGAAAAGGGATCTTCCTTTCCACTATATAGAAATCGCTCTTTTTGAAAGGAAAAAGGTTATCAAAAATAAAATAGATCGGTAGAAAGATTAGTCTTTTAGGATATTTTCCGCCAATAAGGTGGAGATTGCGTATAGGGAAGCGCTGATGACGCTAGTGGTTTTTGAAAATAGCGACATATCGAGGTTTAGGTTCGCATAGCCCGGGTTGATCATATAGGGGACGATTGGGGTAAGGTATTCCCTTTGCTTGGAAAGGACGTCTTCCTCCATATGGACATCGTCTTTTTTGATGACCATGGTCTTGCGGTTAGCCTCATCATATCTTTCCCATGACAACCCTTCAATGGAGGGGTTGCCCGTTTTGGCGAAGGCCGCCCACATATCGGAGACGCTTCTAGCCAAGGCTTCATCCGCGGGTTTGCCGGTATAGATCGTATCCTCTATGTTATAGAAGACATAGGCCAATTCAACCGCGTGGCAGGCTTTATAAAGGGGGATCTTGGATTCCTCCTTCCAATAATACATATACATGTTGCCCCCGTTATTGGAATGTCCATCGGCTTGGACGATCGCGGGGAGGCGGAACATGATCTCGTTATAGAATTCACTGATGCGTGCCACTTTATTGCCATGGCAGTGCCTCATGAATTCCTTCACGTTAGGCCTATCCTTCTCATCGACGAAGTTCAAATCGGCCTTATATTTGATTGGCATGCCTAGGCTATATTGGAATAACCCGCCTAGTTCGCCGATCCAATAGTTCATCTCGTTGGCGTTGGTGCCGAAAAGCATATCGATGTCCTTGGTATACCCTTCCTTATAGGGGAGATAGGGATCGAAAGGAATCAGCTTTCCATCCCTCATGGGGAAGTTATTGAAGTCATTTAAGGATTCGTTTAGTTCCTTGATGTCGCCTTCGGTGAATTTCATCAGATCCTCCATCGAATCGGTTTTGGCGGATTCGATGAGTTTGTCCGTGAGGACTTTGCATTCGGACTTCGAATAGGTTAACGATAAGGAGCCGCTTTCGGCGATGACGCGCCTAAATAGGCCTTTGGCCTCTTTGACTATTGGGAGGATGGAGACGCTTCCCCCTCCCGCGGATTCGCCGAATATCGTGACGTTATCGATATCCCCTCCAAAGGCCTTGCCGTTATTTTTAACCCACCTTAAGGCCTCTATCTGGTCATAGATGCCTAGATTTGGCGAATCGCGGAAATCCTCCCCGCCTTTAAGGTAGCTTAAATCGATAAAGCCCATGATGCCCGTGCGATAGGCGATGGTGATGAGGATGATATCGGGATGGAGCGAAACGAAATTGAAGCCGTCATATAGGGGATCGACCGTGCCACCCCAACCATAGGATCCGCCATGGATGAAGACCATGATGGGCTTGTTGGGGGTTTTATCCGCGTGGTTGTTCCAAATGTTGAGATAAAGGCAATCCTCGCTTTGGGGATAGCAAGACGCCCTTTCGCTATGGCTTAAAGTCTGGATCGGGGATTTGCCATTATAGTAGGCTTCATAGATCTTATCGCTATTAGGGAGGGGCTCAGGCTTCTTCCACCTTCTTTCCCCAACTGGGGGCAAAGCGAAAGGAATGCCCATAAAACAAGACACGTCCCCGTTAATTTTGGGGATGAAGGTTCCGTTATGGCAGGAAACGGAGTGCTCGGGGTCGATGTTTTCCTCTAGCACTTTGTTCTCGCCATAAAGTAGCTGCATCTCCTGCTTGGAGATTCCGATTAGCCTAAGTTGCTCCTTCGTCATTACTTTTTCTTTTTGAATATCGAAATGATCTTGGAGAAGAAGTTGCGCTTATCGATGAGTTTCTTCTTTAGTTCGCCGATAGTGACGTCTTTTTGGGAATTGTGGGTGACCAAGGACTGGGCGACCATGACGAAGGTGTCGCGGAACCTCTCCATGGTCTCTTGCTTATACCTACTGGCCGCGTAGTCGATCATCAGGACGAGCCCTTCGCTGCCATCTAGGATTTCCATGTCTAGGATCGTCTGCGAGGCCGCTTGGTTTTGCCTAATCTCGACGGTTTCCACGTTCATCCCATCCATTCCGCCCATATCGCGGATATCCTGTTGATAAAGGAGATAGGCGGATTCGCTATTGCCGACCTGATTATGCTTATCGACATAGGGGTAGCAGCTATGCTCAATGCCGCCTTGGACCTGGTTATGGACTTCGGCGAATATGTCGCGGAGGGTCAATTCGTCTTTGAATTTGATGCCGATTGGCAAATCGCGGAAAAGCAAACCGACCGTGGACATCATCTGCACGTCCTGCCTGCCATTATAGATCCAGGAGATCTTGACGCTGTTCCTTTTGGAGAAGATGGAGATCGATAAGGCGGCCACGGCGATGAAGAATTCGTTGCGGCTGATGCGGTATTGGCGTTCCATCGCGGCCATCTGGGGCTGCTCTATGCCTAAGGGAACGAATAGTTCGCCTAATTCGTTTTCGCGCGATTCGTGGTCGATATCGGGGTAGGAGCACCAATCGGTCCCTTCGAATAGTTTTTCGAAGTATTGCTTGGATTCCTCATAGAAATCGGTATGGACGGCCTCTTCCCTTTGGGCAAGCATCAGGTAATAGAAGTCCGGGTCTGGCATCATGCCCATATAGGCCTTGCCGACGTTATTCATGAACACCTTCAGCGAAGTGCCATCGAATACGGTGTGGTGGACGTCGAAGAAGATGTAGCCGCTTTTCTCCGTTTCGAAGATACGGCAACGGTATAGCCTGCCACCGATGATCTTAAAGGGCATGATGAGGTTGTCCTTTAATGTCTCTAACTCGAATTCGCTGATCTTCTCGACCCTGATGCTTTCGAAGACCTCGGGGGTATAACGCTGGATTATTTCGCCATCGTCATTGAATTTGAAGGTGGTAAGAAGGGCAGGGTGGTTACGGATAACGGCTTCCATCGTGTGGGCGAGCTTTTCCAAATCGAAGGTATCCTTATCGGCCTTCATCATGGAGAAGAGGTTGTACATGGTGGACTTCGGGGTATATAGCTGATAGTCGATCATGTATAGCTGCTCGGTGGTTAGGGGATGCTCTAGCTTCATCGAGGCGGCGTTTTTGACTTCCGGGGATTCGCCATCGTCGTTGGCGTGGATCTCCTCATAGAGCTTGGCGATCTTCTCAGGCGTCCTGCCACGGAAGATTTCCGAAGCGTTTAGCCCAGGAAGGCCCGCGTTTACGATGACCTGTATTGAGCCTAGCGAATCTCCGCCAAGTTCATAGAAATCGTCATGGATACCGATCTTATCGGCCTTTAACACGACTTCCATGGCATGGCAAAGCTTCTCTTCGGTTTCATTGGTGGGGGCCACGTATTCGGTGCGGAAATTCTCGGCATCTGGCTTAGGCAAGGCCTTGCGGTCCAATTTGCCGTTTGCCTTTAAGGGGACCGAGTCGATCTTCATGAAGAAGGCGGGGATCATGTAGTAGGGAAGCCTCTTCATGAGCTCTTGCCTCACTTCGTTAGGATCGAAATCGACGTTGGCGGTGTAATAGGCGCAGAGATAGCTCTTCCCCGCTTCCTCAAAGCCCCTTGCGGCGGCCCAGTCGATATTCAAAACGGTTTTGACGGCCGCTTCGATCTCGGCCGGCTCGATGCGGTTGCCGTTGATCTTGATCATGTCGCCAGAGCGGCCTAACAAGACGTAGTTCCCGTTTTCGTCTTTTCTAGCCAAGTCGCCTGTATGGTAGACGCCATTGACGAAGGCTTTGGAGGTTTCCTCTGGAAGGTTGATATAGCCTCTAACATAGGGATTGACGAAGCAAAGTTCGCCGGTCTCGTCTTCCTTTACTTCCTTTCCATCTTCCCCAAGTAGAGTGATTTTGGTTTCTACTTCAGGCTTACCGATTGGGCAAGTCTCATAGGATTTATCGATTTTGAATACGCCTACGGCAAAGCCCGATTCGGAGCAGGCGTAGATGTTGATTAGGTCTAGTTTCTTGTTATAGATGTTATTGGCGGGCTCGCTGCCAACGAAAAGCATCCTAAGGAAGGGCCCGGTGGAATTTCCTAGCATCCTGACGTAAGAAGGGGTGAGGAAGGTGATGGAAATGCGCTTTTCGAAGAAGAACATCTTAAGCGCGCCGGGGTTTTTGATGGTCGCGTAGCTTACGACGAAGGTCTTGCCGCCGAATACGCTTAAGGCCTTGAGGATAACGATGACCGAGGCTACGAAGTTAAGCGGGGCAAGCAAGGCCAAACGGTCTTTTCCATCGAATGGGGTCTTTCCATCGATGCGGATGGAGTCGATGGCCCTTTCGAGGTTGCCGTATTCGTGTAAGACGCCCTTGGGGTTGCCGGTGGTGCCAGAGGTATAGATGGCGTAGGCGGCGTCATGGAGGGAAGGCTTTTCAAATCCAAGAAGCGGTTCTTCGCGCATGATCTCGTCCCAAACCTGGGCGTTGATCTCGATTTTGCAGCCGCAGTCCTTACGGATATAGGCGATGCGTTCTGGGGCGTAGGTATCTTCTACCAAAGCCCAGGCCGCGCCGGCTTTCCAGATGCCGATCATGGCAACGATTGGCAGGACGCCACGGGGAAGGTCGATAAGGACAAAGGATTCCTTGCCGATCCCGTTTTTCTTTAGATAGCTATAGACGCGTCCCGACATATCGTCGAGTTTGGCGTAGGTGATGCCTTTGCCATGGGCTTCGTCGAAAAGAATCGCGCTATTGGGACTCTTGGACGTGAACTCCGCGAGTTGTTCAAGAATATACATGGAGGTACTCCTTAATTAGTTTTCGATGGTTAGGATGCTGTCGAAGCCGGTCATTGAGAAGATGTCCATGACGTCTTTGTTGACGTGGCGGACGACCATGCTGCCCTTTTTGGTCATGGTCTTATAGGCGACTAGTAGGACGCGAAGGCCAGCCGAGGAGACATAGGTCACGTTCTCCAAATCGATGATTAGGCTCGTGATGCCGAATAGCGATTCGTTGATGACTTTATTTAGGTCGGGAGCGGTGGAAGTGTCTAGGTTTCCATCGAGCTCGAGCAATAGCTCGGATCCGTTTTTCGTTTTGGTGATGTTCATGGATGATACCTCGTTTCGTATATAGGAAATAATAGAATAAGATTCCATAATATGGAATGAGTCAATTTCCCGATATATCGGTTTAATCGCAGAATCGATTTATCTCCTTAAAGGAAAAAGAGGGGGGACATGTATCGATAATCGTAAGAAAAGAAGTGGTATTTAACTCTTTTTAGGGCAAAGATTATGGAAGTGTAACTCTTTACGTTATTTTTGCCCGCTCCCCCTTCACCCAAACTTATATGCGTCCCTTTCTTTGCCTTTCTTCCCCCGACTTGTTCTATAATCCTTCCTGGTGAATCGATTATGAACCGCGAACATTATGAAATAGTGAAGGACGCTATCGGCGATAAGGCCGAACTGCTAGTCGTAAGCAAGTACCACACCGTTGAGGAGACCAAGGAATATTATGACCTAGGCATCCGCCATTTTGGCGAGAACCGCATGCAGGAGCTTCTTCCTAAGGTAGAGGCGCTTCCTAAGGATATAAAATGGCATTTCCTTGGCCACCTACAAAAGGACAAGGTCAAAAAGGTCGTGCCCGTGGTCTCCATGATACAGTCGCTAGATTCCATTGAACTCGCCGATAAGATCGAAAGCGTATGCGAAAGACTAGGTAAGAGGATGCCGTGTCTAGTGGAACTTCATCTAGCCAAAGACGGCGGGGCCAAAACCGGCTTGGACAAAAAGGACCTCATCCCCTTGGTGGAGCACTGCATGGATTTGCCCCATGTTGATGTTGCAGGCATCATGGTCATGGGGCCTAACGTCGAAAACAAGAATCAGATTAGAGAGACGTTTAAGGAAGGCTATAAGCTTTTCCTAGACCTCCAAGATAGATTTGGAAAAGATAAGATCCGAGTCTTTAGCGCGGGCATGTCTAATGATTTTAGAATTGCTTTAGAAGAAGGTTCCACCCAAGTTAGGATTGGTAGTTATCTCTTCTAAAAACCTGCAAAAATCAGGTTTTTATATTGATTTAGTCGAAAATAGCATTCATCTCTTTCCTTTTTTATCGCGTTTATAAAAGCATATAAAAAGAACCTGGTCAGGCTCTTTGATGATGCGCTCAATCACGCCTTTGACACAAATGTGTTTCTTTCGATTAGGGACACGATGAAAGAGACCTCTTCCTTGCATCCGCCTTGGATCCAGGTATTGATTACGCCTAACGCCCCTTGGGTATAGAAGGCGAAGACAAAGGGTTTTTCTTCATCGCTTACCCCGAAATTAGTTAGGGCTTCGTCGAAGATGGATTCATAAAGGTATTGGAAGGTCTTTTCATTGTGGAATAGGTGCGGCTTCTCGTGTATTAATTTATAGGCTTTTAGATTTTCCTTTATGAATAAAAGATAGGGGGTGAGGTATTTGCCTTTGGTTAGTACCGTTGTCTTAACGTCCCCTTTGTCTTCGACGCTTTTGAAGGCATCAAGAAAACGTTTGTTGAGTAGGCCGATTGTCTCCACAAGCAAATCGTCCATCGACTCATAGTGGAGATAGAAGGTGGAGCGGTTGACCCCGGCTTTGGTACATAACTCCTTTACCGATATATAGTCAAAGTCCTTCACCAACAAGAGTTGGAGAAGGGCTTCGTCCATTAATTCGGCCGTATGGAAGTATTTGGATTCGTTCTTATTCATCCTGGCCTTCATTGTAGCTTAGGCGATGGTTTTTGCCAAAGCGATGATATCGGAGGCGTACTTAGCCTTGCCTTTAGTCAGAAGCTTCTTATAGATGAAGTAGTTGGATGCGCAGCCGATGATTCCGACTCCCCCTAAGACATAGCCTAAGATATTGAATAGGGTGGATCCATCTCCAAGAACCTTAAGGGAGAAGCACATGCCAACTCCTAGAACTAAGGCCATGATTGAACCAAAGGTGTAACCGAAGAACCTGGCGCCGAATTTGGCTTTGCGATCAAGTTTCTTTAAGGCGACGACTTGGCTCGTCTCCTTGGGCGTATATTCGGAAGCGATGCGTTCCGCGACGGATTTATCAACGTTCATTTTTCTTTTCCTCCTTGGTTGACGCCAATACTTTACGTTGGTTAAGAATCCGTTCGAACATCACAAAAACGAAAAAGTGTCGAATTAAGGAAAAGAGGGACGATACATGGTTTATAAGTTTCTTTTCCTTCGTTTTTATGCGCGCGCTATAATCGTGGCCATGAATCCGTTGACCTTTAGGGAAATAAAACCAGGACAGGAAAAGGAGATAGAATCCCTATCTTTTTTCGCTTCCTCCATCATTAGGGAATACTATGACCCGATCATCGGGGAAAGGCAAAATAGCTATCACCTAAGGAAGTTCCAAAGCGTGGAAGGCATAAAAAGCCAGTTGGAACACGGCTATACCTATTACGAATGCTTCCTTGACGATACTCCAATAGGATTCTTCGCCTATTACCCTAGAAAAGATGCTTTGTACCTAAGTAAGTACTATCTCCATAAGGATTATAGGGGACAAGGACACGGTAAAGCCATCATGGACTTTTTGAAGGAATCCGCGAGGAAAGAAGGACTAAGGGCGATAGAATTAAACGTCAATCGCTTTAACCCGACCACCAAGATCTACGATAGGTTTGGCTTTTATATCGTCAAAGAAGAGAAAGTCGATATCGGCGAAGGCTTTGTCATGGACGATTACGTCTATCGCCTCGACTTAGACTAATCTAGCGATATTTGCTTACCTTCCTTTTTGCCGTATTCAACTCACCCATATATAAATATAGGAAAGAGCATATAATCGTGTCCTGTGAATAACCTAGGGAACAAAAACGTGCGCGTATGGTCGTTGCTTGGCATGGTTTTGGTCGTCGTCTTATGGGGGCTTGCACCATTATCTGGCAAATACCTATTCAACGAAAACGCATACACGCCTGCCCTACTTATCGCCTTTAGGGGTTTGATATCGGTGGTGGTGCTAGGGATATACCTTCTTATTAGCGCCAGGTTTAAAAAAATAGACAAATCCTATTGGATCTGCCTCCCCGCGGGGCTCATCATGGGATTGGCCTATCTACTTCAATTCATAGGCTTAGAGTCCACCACACTATCGAAGAACACCTTCTTGGAGAGCTTCTCCGTCATCGCCGTGCCCTTGACCATGGTGATATTGACCAGGAAGGCCCCCTCCATCATTAGCGTATTCGCCTCCCTTTTCTGCTTCCTTGGCTGCTTTGTGTTGTGCGGCAAGGGCTGGGACTTCTCTTCGTTATTCCTCGCCCCGACTTTGGGAGACGTCCTTTCGGCTTTGGCGGGAGCGTTATTCGGGGCGAATATCGCCTTCACCAAGGTCTTCGCCAAAGATAAGGACCCCTATGTGTATGTGTTCTTCCAGCTTCTTATCATGACGGCCATCTCCTTCGCCTATGCCTTGCCCTTTGAGAAGGGGCTCACCTTCTCCTATATGCCCGTACATCTACTTACCTTGCTATTCTTGGCTTTGGTATGCACGATCGGGTGTTGGGTGCTTCGTACCATATGCATCAAAAACGTCTCGGCGGTCACTACGGCCGTCCTTAACCCGATGTCGGCGGTCATCGCCACTAGTTTAAGCGTCGTTTTATCGATGGAGGAATTCTCCTGGAACGTCGTTATAGGAGGCCTTATCATCACGCTTTCTATCCTAATCTCGGGGATATTAGACGCCAAAAAGGAGAAGGAAGCGTCTTTAAAAGAGCTATCGAAAGAGTAGAAGCAGGCACCAAAAACCCTTTTATGAAAGGAATTCGACAAATTCAGCCAAAGTGCTAGAATGTTTGTTGTGGTGTTTTTTCACCACCCCCACCTATGACATCAAGAACCCCAAGGACAAATATAGAAGACCCGATCTACTGGTTTTTCGACGATTCCTACACCCTAGCCCAAAAAGGCTATGCGGGGCAGGACCGCATGTCGATGAAGCAATTCGTCGTCATGGGCGTTTTGTTCGTCCTTATCATCGCCCTCTCTTTGTTATTAAGGAAAGCGAAGAAAGAAAAGCTATATATGGTCTATAGGGTTATGGCCATCGTCATGCCTTTAATGGAAATAGCGAAGATCATCTATTCGAGCTATTTCGATATCATCAACGGCCAGGAATTCAATTGGGGCGGCATATTGCCCTTCTATACCTGTTCGATGCTTTTGTATTTCCTTCCCTTCCTCGCTTGGGGAAAAGGCAAGATGAAGCAATATTCGATGGCATTCTTCTCCACGATCGGCATGGTCGCGGGGCTAACCAATTTCGTCTACCTTTCCGCGGCGGGATGGTATCCGATATTCACCTATGGGTGCATGTATTCGATCCTCTACCATGGGGCGCTAGTATTCGTTGGGATGTCCCTTCTTATCACCGAGGAATATAAGCCTACCTGGAAGTCGATCTTTGAGGGCTTGGTGCCCGTATGGGTCTTCTCTTTCTTTGTGATCCCCATTAACTTCACCATCAAATACACCGTTCCTAACCAAGGCTATGTCGACTATATGCTATTGATGAACTGCAATGGCCTTCCCTATATCGGTGACCTAGGCGATTATCTAGCCTCGCTTAACCTAAGCATTCTCTTCTCCATGCTTATGTTAGTAGGCGTATACCCATTGGGAAGCGCGGTCATCGTATCCTTGGAAATTGCTTTGTCTAAGGTCAAGGTTCTCTTCCCCAAAGCCCACCAAGAAGCCGCGTAAAGTAGCGGTTTGATAGAAAAAGCCTGCAAAAATAGTGTTTTCGTTCGCGATTTTTATCTAATAGATTGGTAGAACCGATTCTAGTAGAATGAATTCGACCAAACTAGAAAGATGACATTATGGAGTTTGTTGCTAGAAAAGAAGAACTAAATGCCCTTAGGGTTATGATGAAGTTAAATACCCTTGATGGCGCGGTTATATATGGGAAGAAAAAAATAGGGAAAACCGCTTTGATTATTGAAGCCTCTAAGTCTTTTAAAGGTGCCTTTATCTATTATCAATGCCTTAAAAGCAGCGATGCCATTAACGCGAAAGGGCTCATCCAAGCGATAAAGGACAACTTAAACGATGTCTTCTTAAGCGATAATTCCTCTTTCTCTGAGGTTTTGGAATATATCTTTGTTAGGGGTAAGAGCGAACCAATTCTATTGGCGCTAGACGAATATCCTTATCTTAGCAATAGGACCACTATCGATACTAAGATGCAGTCTTTGATCGATACCTATCGTCACGACTCCAAAATGAAGGTTATTTTAGCGGGTTCTTCAATTGGGGTCATGGAGACAATCCTTGATGAAACTAACCCCCTCCATGGTAGGTTCCGCTATAAGATGCAGATTGATGCCTTCGATTATCTAGATGCAAGCAAGTTCTACCCAAGTGCTTCCTTAGAAGATAAGGTTGCCTATTATGCCGTATTCGGCGGCATCCCCTATTATCTATCAATGATCGATGGCTCGCTAACCTTTGAGGAAAACCTAAAAAGGCTCGTCCTAGATAAGTTCGCTCCATTAGAGTCCGAGATTTTATCCACGATGAAGGAGGAGTATGAGAAAATCGAGAACGCGACCATCTTAATGGATGCTATCACCAGGGGCAAACACTCCCATGGTGATATCAAAGACCTCTATATGTCGCAATCTCCTAAAAGCGATATGAATTATCTTCTCGACCAACTCGTTAAGCTTCGTTTCCTCTCTAAGACCTATGCAATCAATGACTATGGGAAGAAGAAGCCCTATTACGATATCGAGGATAACCTCTTCGCTTTCTATTTCTCCCTTATTTATCCTAATGTCTCTAGGAGGGCCTTACTTTCTTCTAATGAGTTCTATTCTCGTTTTGTAAAAGAAAGGCTATTCTCTAGTTTTATCCCAAAGAGGTTTGAGGGCATTTGCAAAGAGTATTTGATTCGAAAAAACAAAGAAGGGATGTTCGTTTCCCCTTTTCTTTCGCTAGGAAGCTATACCTACAATAACCCCAAGGCTCATAAAAACGGCCAGTTCGATATCGTTGGGAAGAAGGAAGACGGCCTATACGTATTCGAGTGTAAATACACCGCGGAGAAGGTGGGGGAATCCGTTTATGAGGAGGAGAAGCGCCAAATCGAGGAAGCGGGTATCAAGGTTAAAACCATGGGTTTCTTCTCCAAGTCTGGCTTTACTTCCTTTAAGGGCAAGGAAGATTGCCTCTGCTATGACCTTAATGACATATTCGCTTAAGCGCGATCTAAGACAATAGGAAAGGGGAGAGCGGAAGGTAACGCTCTCCCCTTTCCATTAGGAGAATATCTTTCGATAGCCTTTTATCTTAAAGAGTGAAGGTTTTGGCGCTTGCATCGAGGGTGGCAGTCATTTCGGTGGGAACGCCCTCATCGATGAAGTAAGGGGTGTTGAAGTAGTAGAGGAGGTGCCCAAGGGATAACCTATTGGTGATACTAGCCTCAGCGCCGCCATAATAGGATTTGCCAGGAGCGGTATAGGTAACCATATCTTCCCATCTATATGGCCTATTAATTCCTTATAATGTAGACAAGTATAAATAATAGGAAGGAAAGACTATATGAAGATAGGTTTCATCGGTTTGGGCCATATGGCGGGAAGTATCCTTAAGGCCATATCTAGGCATAGGGAATATGACTTCTACGTGAATGACCACCACGAAGATAGACTAGCTAAATATAAAGAAGAACTAGGGGAAAGGTTTGCCATATCTAGCTATGAGGAAATCCTTTCTTTTTGCCCTTATGTGTTCCTAGGGGTGAAGCCCACCGACATGGGAAGCCTATTGGAGAGCATTAGGCCCTATGTTGGCTCTAATGTCCTTATCTCCATGGCCGCGGGGTATTCCTTAAAGGAGATACTAGAAAAGACCCGGGAATCCACTAAGGTCATCCGCATTATGCCCAATACCCCTGTGGCGGTTAATAAGGGCGTTAGCTTTGCCGTATATCAAAACGTATGCCCCATTGAGAAGAAGAGGTTTCTTAAGATGATGTCTTTGACCGGGGCATTATATGAGATAAAAGAAGAAGATATCGACACCGTATCCGTATTGACCGGAAGCACCCCCGCGTATCTGGATTATTTTCTTGACGCCCTAATCCAGTTTGGCGTTAGCAAAGGCTTCTCCGAACTAGAGGCAAGGGAATACGTATTGAAGATGGCCGAAGGGGTGATCGCCCTAGATAAGGCTTCTTCTAAGTCCCCAATAGAATTAGGGAAGGAAGTATGCTCTCCTGGAGGGAGTACCATAGAAGGGGTGGACCTATTGGAGAGAAATGGGTTTAGGGAAATGGTAAAAGAAGCGGCAGAAGCCTCATATAATAAGACCAAGAAGATGAAGTAAGGCCTATTGAGCCTTTCCTCTTATCTATTCTCTATGATCACTTCCCTATCACTTGGGTCTATGACCTCGATATTGACTGGGTCTTTGGTGTTGGTGGACACCACGATCTTTTTCCTGTCGCAATTGACGTAAATCGCTAGAAGGCCGAAATTATTCGGACCTAAAGGGGACACCCCATCATCAAGAAGGAAGATCGTCTTCATCTCGCCTTCTTCTAGGGGGTATACCTCATAGGAGGTTGGGGTGGGTATGACCGAGCCTCCCCTAATAAAGTAGATCGGGTCATCGTGGATATCGCATTTTAGGGTCAATCTTCCCTTGACCCTTTTCTTTTTGTAATACCAGTCCCCCTCATTTGGAGGTAAATCGATAGTAGTCTCATTCTTTCCTTCGTCGAATATCGGTAGGGCGATGATATCGTCCCCGAAGAAGAAGGCGTCGCTTTCTATATCGTAGTCTGGGTATTCCAAAAACAGCGGATAGATGATCGGGGTGGATTCCAAGCAAGAGCGATACATCTCTTGGTATAGATACGGGATTAGGCGGTCCCTAAGGTGAAATAGCCTTTTGACCGTTTCCTTTTCCTCGGGATAAAGCCAAGGCATATTGCTAGAAGAATCGTCGTTCCAGGAATGAAGGACGAACCTAGGCGTGAAAATGCCATATTGGATCCATCTAAGGAAGAGTTCCTTGCTGGGCCTAGGTCCTGCGAATCCCCCGATATCCTGGCCAAAGTTATAGATGCCAGACAAAGACATCGTCATGGCCATCTTATGGTTATACCTAAAGTCCTCGAACGAGGTGCGGTTGTCGCCGGTCCAGGTGGAGGCTAGCCTAGAGGTGCCCACGATGGCGCTTCTAGACACGGCGACCTTCCTTTTATCCTCATGTTGGGCCTCTAGGCTAGCCCTAGTCATAAGGAAGGAGAACAAAGGCCTTATTAGCCTGGCTTTGATAGGATGACCAAAGCCATATGCCATGGTTTCGTCATCCTGGATATCATATTCGTTATTGTCGTTCCAAGTATTGAGATAGCCTTTGTCGACTAGGTTTTCTTTTACGCATCTACTCCAGAAGGAAGCGACTTCGGGATTAGTGAAATCCAAATAGCTGCCTTCGCCACTCCAGAAGGGGAATTTGGCGGGAGAGCCGTCTTGGTTAGTGAGGAAATAGCCTTTCTTGGCAAGTTCCTCATATAAGGGATGGTCCGTTAATAGGCATGGCTTGATATTGGGCAAGAACTCTACACCATGTTCCTTAAAATAGTTTGCAAGCCCCTCGGGATCAGGGATCTTTTCTTTGTTCCAGTGGAATACGTATCTCTTCTCCCCGATTTGGGTATACCCACTAGACAAATAGAATCCCCCTGGATGGATACCATAGTCCTCGCATTTCTTTATGAAGTCCCTCAGTTTTCTCTCCGCGTCGATAGAATCGGTATATTCCATCGTGGACCCGCAATACCTAAGGGTCCATATGGGTGGGAAGAAGTCAGGGCCTTTTAATTCGGCAAAGGTAGTTAGGATCTCGGGGATAGAACCTAGGAATACATAATAGACTAATGCGGTCTCCTCACATCTAAACGACTTGAAGGGGCTATAGTAGTTATTGATCTCCCTGCCGAAATCGAAGGCGCCTTGGCTATAGGTATCGTAATATAGCCCATAGGAGCCCACGCTATTTTTGCACATATAGAAGGGCACGTGCTTATATAGGGGGTCGCTAGTTCTGGCATCGAAGCCCATCGCGTCGCTAGTAGATAATCTGAAGCTTCTTTTGTTCTTGTTGATGTCGCCCGTTTTATCTCCTAGCCCCAATATGATTTCGTCTTCTTCTCTAGAGATATAGTGATAGCTGCCCTTACCGAATTCGTTTTCGAAGTTATGGGAAAGGTATTCCCTATCCTTAAATAGAAGCGCGCCATTTTCATATAGGCTCATCTCGAAATTGAGCTTTTTGATGGAGAGAAGTCGTTTTCCAAAGACGAACTCAAAGAAGTCTTCCTTTTCCTTAAAGCCCACCTCTATTGTCTTTAGGTCTTCTAGGCTAAGCTTATCCCTACCTTCATAGGGTAAGTTCCCACTAGGGCAGATAGAGAAGGTTGGGAAGATATATTCGCCTTTTTTATATAGGGCCACCCTAAAATAGCCATCTAGGAAATCTAGCCTAGCGATGTTGTTCTCGCTAGAAAAGAGGAAGGTAGAACCCTCTTGGCTAAGTAAACTGAATACATGGGAGAACTTCATCTTACTTTGGGTCTCCCTTAAAGGTGTTTCTAATTAGACGCAACGTGGGCCTTTTTCCCATGCCTATCTTCTTTTTGGAGATGCATAAGGGCCTTTTGCCCTTTATCCAGGTTGGCCGATTGTCGCCATTAGGATCGCCGCTTTTAATAAACGAGGCGATATAGTCGCACATAAGCTTTGCGATCCTATTGTCTTCTTCGTCATATGGCCTCCAGCTCTTATCTAAGGTATCGAATACATAGCGGAGGTCGGAGGAGTGGAAGGCCTCGTTATCATCGCCTGGGGCATCCACGTCGAAGAAATAGAGGTATGCGCCATTATGCTTAGAGTATTTATGGGCCATGTTAGAAAGGATAAAAGTGAACATGTCGTTATTGGTGTAGCCAACCATATAGTCTAATTTAAGGGGGTGTTTGATCAGTTTATCGATACCCTCTTTTATTAGATAGCCATCGATCACGGGCATCGTGTTCCTTAGGTTATCCTTCCTATTCGCCTTCACCATCTCTACGGCGGATAAGACCTCCTTGACCCCTAGGGCTTTGAATTCCTCGAAGCTATTTACCTTCGCGGCGATTTTTACTTCCTCCCAATAGGAATTGGTCTTTTCCGCGGGCAAAGGCAAGGCGAATTTAGGGAAGGCGCCCGCGCCACTTAACATGATCGCGCGGTTAAATAGGCCTTGGGCTAGAGGAGATAAACAAAGGTATTGAAGCGATATGGCTCCCGCGCTTTGTCCCATAACACTGATATTGGAGGGGTCTCCCCCAAAGCTATCGATATGGTGTTTGACCCAAGAGAGGGCCACCAACATATCGTCTAATCCGAAATTGCCTTCTCTACCTAGGCTTTTTTTGATTTCGGGATCGGTTAGGTAACCGAATACGCCTACCCTATAGTTAATGACCACAAGGATGATCCCCCTAGAGGTATAGGCTTCCCCATCAAGATAGGATTCGCTGTTGCACATGGAATTGAAGCCGCCTCCATGGATATAGACCAAAACGGGGTAGCTGCCTTCTTGCTTTGGGGTATAGATATTTAGATTGAGGCAATCCTCGTCATAGACAAATTCCAGACCATCCCTAAATTCCTTTTGGTAGAATAGCCTTTCAGGTACGTCTAGATGAGGGAAGAACTGCCTATATTGGGGGCAGGCTGGACCGAATTTGGTGGCGTCTACCTTATCGTAGCCATTTATCTCTTCCGCGTATTCAAACCGCTTTGCCTTCGCGTAGGGGATGCCAAGGTATTCAAAGCAATTTTCCCTCTCGTTGCCCTTAAATTCCCCGATGGGTGTCTTTAGGATGCCTTTTTCCATATTCGCCTTTTGTTGCCTCCTATCGCTAACGCTATTTATATAGCTTGATTTCGTTACATTAAATTTACCATCCATCGTTTCTATTTGCACTATAGTTAAGGGGTTTAACTAATGGATAAGGCCATAAGAAAAGGAGCGAGGGTTTTCCTCCTCGCCCCATTATGGTTATGGCTTAGACCGACTCTACCTTTAACCCTAGGTCAAGGTCATCGTAATCAGGAAGCATGGGTAGAAGCCTCTTCTTGATCCTTTCCATCCTCGCCTTGTTCTCGGGCTCATTTTGCTTTGTCCACCATAAGAAGTGGATAAGGGAGACGATGCGGATCTTATCGATGTCCGATTTTTCTTTTCTGCCTAAATATCCTTCGATGACCCCATAGGCGATCTTTTCCGATAGTTGGGAGGATACGCCTAGGAAGCCTTCGTTATTCCCTGGCTGATCCTCTTCAAAGGCCAGATAAGGCATATAGATGCCACTGGAGAGCTCGAATATCGGATCCCCTACGGAGAGGGTATCCATATCGATGAATAAGAGCTCGCCGTTTTGGACCATGATGTTCTTGAAGTGGCTATCCCCATGGATGAAGGTCTCCCTCTCGGGGATGGTCCTAAGCAAGGCCATGATCTTCTTGTAGTCTTTCTCCTCGACTTCCCCTTTCCATGCCTCGCCCTTTTCTAGCCATTGCTGCTTCGCCTTAGGCAAGGAGGCGTTTAATGCCTCGGTGTTATTGGTCTTCTTTAATAACTCAATGTATTTATCTAGGATCTCATTGAATTTATTGGGTTGATCCAAGAATAACTTCCTCAATGAGAGCGAATCGATCATCTCGAAGCGGACCCCTAGTTTGTCGCCGACCCTTACTACGTCATAGCTAATCGCGGTGGGAATACCCAAGACGAAGGCTTCCTTTGCGAGGTTAAGCTCCCGTTCGACGTCTTTGATGTCGGTGTTTTTGCGGTAGGCCTTCACGATCGTGTCCTTATCCAGGCGGTAGACGATCGCGCAATATCCTTCCCCGATGACCTCGCATCCTATGACGCTTACCTTCACCAACGCCTTGGAGACGCTCATGATGTTGGTGAAGCCCGTCATCTGGAATACGTCATAGATCGATAAAGAGGTGTCGGTCACCGAAATCGTCGGATATAGCTTCTTTAGCTTAAGCATGACGCGAAGTCCGGCGCTGGAGACGTAAGTGACCTCGCCAAAGTTGAGGATCAGGTTCTTGAAGGTCTTCTTCTTGACGGCCTCCATGATTTCCTTCTCGACTTCGGGCGCGGTTACGGAGTTGACCTCCCCTTTCATGTAAAGGGTGTAGTCTTCGCCGCGTAAATATTCGTTGGAGACGAACTTAGCCATAAGGATTATGCCCTCCTTAACTTTGATTATAGCAAAAACAAGACAATGCAATTATCCAACAATGGGCTAATCACGATGACTTTATGAAATATTTGTAGCCTAGTTACAGTTAACTATGATCAGTATCCGAATCTTTCGACGTTAGTCAAATAGGCGGCGGTATTCAATACGTAACGTTCGGTACCGGCGGTCTGCCATTTTAGGTATAGCCTAGTAAAGCCCCCATCGGCGATAAGCCTTTTGCCCTGCTCATCATAATAGCAAGCCAAAACCTTATGGTTACTCGCGTATACCAAAGGCTTTAGGCCCCTGGAGGTCACGATATTGCAAACCGTCGAGCCCTCATAGAAATTGATGATGCCGGTGGAGATATCGTGTCCTTTGACGATGCCTGGGTCATTGGGTCTATTCGAGATGCCCAATATCTTCCTACCCTGATATTCGTCATGCATATAGCTTCCTGGGAAGAGGATGTTCAGGAAGTGGTTGGCCTCGGCGAAATCGGGTTCGTCATCCCCTAATAGATATAGGCCATGCCCGTCTTGGTAATACTTCTTGATGAAGCGGTCGACCTGGTTATTTAGTAGCATGTTCTTGGGGTTGCCAGAGATCACCCAAAGCTGGGTCTTATCGATATCGATGCCCTCAAAGGCCTCTTTTAGTTTATCTAGACTATCGCTTGTCTTGACTTCCCTAACCTCAAAGCCCTTTTTGGCTAACGCGCCATAACAAATGGAGTAATCGGCGTGGCGATAGGCGCCGGTCCTATTAAGCACGACGATCCTATAGCCTGCGAAGGCGCCGTCTTGGGCAAGGTCATAGTCCGCCCCGCTAGGATTGCCGTATTCGTCTTTATCGGCCCCAGGGATGTTGCTAAGTCCCTTATATTTGCCAAAGGGGCTTCTGGCCTTGGCTTTGCTAACGTAGTCTAGTTCTAGTTGTTTGCAGTAGGTGCAATGGATGTTATAGGGCCTATCTTGCTTCCTAAAGGGGCATTCCCTTTCTGGATAGTCATAGCCACCCAAAACCCTTTTGCCGTCCACTTTGTCGGGAAGAAGTCCACTGGTGACGAACTTAGGCTGTTTGACCTCGCTTTGGATGACCTCGTATTCCTCATCGCTAGCGACGATCATGTTGGTGACTTTGTATTCGCTTTCTATTTTGTCGAGTTGAAAGACGAACTTACGTCCATGCTTCTTGCATTTGCCCTTTAGTATTTTTCTATCGGCCATAGTGGTTATCCCCCCTCTTTAATAATATACCTTCACTTAGAAAGATGTGGTTGTCTTGGCGGTTTTCTCGGGCCATCTAAGGAAGCCCGTCTTATATTTCACGCTTGCCTCGAACACGATTCTATGAAGGCTTTCCTTATTCGACCAGGAAAGCTCGAATTCGAGGGTGTTTTCGCCATTATGGACGTCATAGGTCCTTTTGGCGGAAGAATCGCCATAAATGGCCGTTATCTCGGCCTTCTTTAGTTCATAGGAATTTGGGTTAACGACACTTAGAAGAAGCGTCACCTTCATCGAGGTCCTCAATATCCCTTTTATGGGGACCGTCCTATTCTTTTCGTTAAGGCTTAGCCCGATATCCCATTCCCTGATGTTAGGCTTGTTCTTTGGCTTTTTGGTGCTAGTTTTAGCGGGAGTTGGTTTAGTTGGGGCGGGATTAATAGGCGTACCCGCGCCTTCCATCGTCTTTTTGTAATTGACCGTCAAAGGCCTAAAGAGATTGATGTTCCTTTTTAGCTTCTGGCCAAGGAAGAGGTCGAATTTGGTAAGAAGAGAATTGAAATGCTCGCAGAATTCCCTTAGGTCCATGGCGCTATGTTTGCTGCCATCAGGATGCTTTACGTTATTGGCTTTCTCGTTTATTGAGGCGAAATAGGTATAAAGCCTATGGTCAGAGAGGATGTCCTTAAGCACGATTTCGCAGCCCTTCGCATAGAAGGTGTCGCTATCTAGATATGCCTTTGCTTTGCTTCTTAGGGGTTCTTTGAATTCGAATAGTCTCACGAACAAGACGAAGAGGTTATTGAGGAATTCCTGGCTATCGACATATGCCTTATGGACCCTATTGCAGCGGATGTTCTCCTTTAGCTCGCTTCTGAATTCGCGGATGATCTCGGGCATCTTGAAATTATCGACCCTAACCGGGACCGCGATGATATTGGAGCCAGTTGAAGTTGAGGCGGAAGTAGAAGGAGCGTCCAGCCCCTTATATTTACTCGGGATATCGTTTCTTATGATCTTGGCAAAGCTAGTTTGGTCAAGGAAGCGGCATTCCATGGTGTCTAGCCATAATAATCCATCGGGAAGAAGGCTAAGGTAGCCGCTTTTCTTAAAAAATATAGGGAATATCGGCTTGCCTAGGGTTAAGTGGGCCGTGTTTAGTTCGCGTTTGACGGCTGGCCTAGATAAGGAAGTCTCGGTGGCGAAGACCATTACCGCCCCGCATTTTCTCATATGCGCTTCTATTTCGGCGTTCCAACCCTCGATCGATCCAGGTCTACTTGCGACGTCATACCAAAAGCGGACGTGCATGAGGGAAAGCTGTTCCAAAAGGGGTCTAATAAGAGGTTCGTCCGTCCTGGCATAGGAAATGAAAAGAAAGGGTTTGCTTCCTTCGTATATGTTGATGCTTCCACCCATATATCAAAAACCCTTCCCTATTTACTTGGGCATTTCCCAAAGTTTATTCGGGTTATGCTTTTCGTCCCCAATGCGGCATACCCCATCGCTTCCGCAGTTCTTTTTGGTCTTATTGGAAGAACAAGACGCCAAGGAAAGTAGGGTGGCTAATAGCAATAGTCTAGGCAATAGTTTCTTCATCGTCTTTTTCTTATTGGCGCCTTATAGGCGGGATTGGAAGAAATTATAGCACTAAGGAAAAAGCAGAAAAACATAGGCGCGAATAAAGGGGACGCCCAAGCCCTTATTCTTGTAGCGGATATCTATGAATAAGGGCAGACATGTGATACTTATCGATTGAATTTGTATACTTTATGGCCCTAAAACCAAAGCCAAATGTAAAATTTTTCAGAAAAAGGCGAAAATAATCGATACGTACGCTTGTTTTTCGTTGAAATTAGACGAATTAGGGATTATTTTTTTAGTACAACATAAAGTTTCGTAAACATAGAAAGGAAGTTACTTATGTCTGCAAATGTCAAAAAGACCAATTCAAAGCTTTGGATTGGCGCCATTGCTGCACTGGTAGTCGGTATCGTCGTGGCAATGATCCTCGTCCCGGCCGAAACTAGCGTCGGAAGCGAAAAGTGGGGCTGGGTCGCCGGCACCTTCTGGTATTGGGGTTCCTTTACCTTCACTTATACCTCTGCTCAACTAGCCGCGCTATTTGGCATGACTTTCTTCTACATGAATATTGTCTGTGCCATCGTCGCCTGCGTGCTAGCCATTGTTAAAAAGAGCAAGAAACTATTCGTCAACGCGGTCATTTTCCTAGCGATCGCCTTCTTCCTCTCCTATAACGTATTAGTCGCTATGTTAGGCGCCGAACTAGGTGCCCTAAGCGGAACCGCCGGTATCGGCGCGGTCTTATCCGTCGCCCTTATCTTCTCCGCCATGTTAATCAACCTCCTAGACCTTAAACCCGCCGCTCCCGCGGAAGTTAGGGAAGAAAAAGCCGCCTCTAAGGAAGAAGGGCTAAGCGAAGAAGAAGTCCGCGAAATCGTCCGCCAGGAAATCGGCGAGAAGGAAGAGCCCAAACAAGAAAGAACCGCCGAAGGCCTCACCAAGGAAGATAAAGAGGAAATCGAACAGCTTATCGCCGATAAGACCTTAGACGAAGACGAGGTCCGCGAAATCGTCCGTGACGAACTCTCCAACTACGAAGTCGTAGGCGAAGAGGAAGAGCAGCCCGCGGAAGAAGAACCCAAGCAGGAAGAACCCGTTCAGGAAGAGCCTGCTCAGGAAGAACCCGCCGAAGAAGAGCCCGAAGAAGAGGGTGAAAACGAAGAGGGTGAAGAAGAAGGCGAAGAAGAAGGCGACGAGGAAGCCGCCGAGGAAGGCGAGCCCGTCGAAATCGGGGTCGATGGCAAATTCCCCTCATCCCGCCGCCGCACCGCCAGCTTCGAAACCAAGCTAAAGGGCAGCGACTATGATCTCCGCCACAAATACTATGACCTCCGCGACTACATCAAGTCCTATGGCGTCAATAACCGTATCTCCCGTCCTGGCGATACCTTCTCCTTACACCGTGAGAAGCTAGTCTTCATGACGATCTCTGGCAAGCACCTCAAAGTCTGCTACGCCCTAAATCCCGAAGACTACGCCAATAGCACCATCCCCGTTGCCACCAACACCTCCAAGAAGTTCATCGACCTTCCCTTGGCCTTCAAGGTCAAGAGTGACCTCAGCTTCCGCCGCGCGAAGAAACTCGTCGACGACCTAATGGCTGCCAAAGGTTACACCAAGGAAGAAAAGTAACGTTCCTTTTATAGATAAACCAAAGTAACGGGCCCCGCTTTCATGCAAAGAAGGCGGGGCTTTACTTATAGTAATTAGTAACAATGGGCCCATTAATTTGATATGATTTATCGACGAAAGGAAAATACTCTTCATGCATACCGAAACCAAAATCTCCGAATCCTTCTACTATATCGGCGGCTCCGACCGTAGGCTCGCCCTATTCGAAAACGTCTATCCCCTAGAAAACGGGGCTAGCTATAACTCCTATCTTTATCTAGACGAGAAGACATTAGTTTTAGATACGGTCGATGAAAGCGTCACCGGCGTCTATTTTGAAAACATCGAACATCTACTGGCGGGACGTCCCCTAGATTACCTAATCATCAACCACATGGAGCCAGACCATGCGGCCAATATCGGGGAGATGCTGCTTCGCCATCCAGAAGTCACAATCGTCATAAACGCGATGGCGAAGAAGTTCCTGCTTAACTATTTCCCCAAACTCGCAGACTGCAAATTCCTAATCGTCAAAGAAGGCGATAAGCTAAGCATCGGTAAGCATGAATTCACCTTCGTGATGGCCCCAATGGTCCACTGGCCCGAGGTTATGTTCACCTATGAGATAACTGAGAAGGTTTTGTTCTCCGCGGATGCCTTTGGCACCTTTGGTGCGTTATCTGGCAATATATTCGCCGGTCCAAAAGACTATGATGCGGCCCATCTAGCGGAGGCGAGAAGGTATTACACCAACATCGTTGGCAAATATGGCGAACAGGTCACAGCCGTTCTAAAGAAGGCGGAGACCATCGAGATCAATATGATCTGCCCGCTTCATGGACCCATCCACAAAGAAAACCTAAACTTCATCCTCGACCCCTATAAGCTTTGGGCCACCTATACCCCAGAAGAAAAAGACGGCGTCATGATCTGCTATTCTAGCGTATATGGCAATACCGCGAACGCGGCCACCTATCTAGCGACCAAACTCGCCGAAAAAGGCGTTAGGAACCTAGTGATGTATGACGTCTCCAAGACCGATTCCAGCTATCTGATCGCCGAAGCCTTTAGGGTCAATACCATCGTTTTGGCGGCTACTACCTATAATGCGGGCGTCTTCGTAAAGATGGAAGACTTCCTCCATGATTTGGCAAACCATAAGATTCGTAATAGGACTGTTGCTTTCATCGAAAACGGCTCCTGGGCTCCCGCGGCCAAGGCCAACATGAAGAAGATATTGGAAGGATTGGACCTCACCTATATCGAAAAGAGCCTTACCATCGCCTCATCCTTAAAAGAAAACCAGGTTCCCCAACTAGATGAAATCGCCGAGGCCGTTGCTTCTAGCGTCCG
>JAILEX010000001.1 GCA_024687185.1 Bacilli bacterium
TATTTGAAGACATTGAACGTATCGATATAGGTAACCTAGATAAGTTAAAGGGCTGCCGCTTCAATATCATCTGCGACGTTACTAATCCTCTTGTGGGCCCCAATGGCACTAGCTATACCTACGCCAAACAAAAAGGCGCAAGCCTAGAGGAGATAGAGATTTTAGAAAAAGGGGCGACCCATATAGCAGAAATCATCTATAAGGAATTTGGAGACGATATCGAAAATAGGCCTTATTATGGTTGCTCTGGTGGTATCGCCATGGCCTTATCCTATTTCCTTAACGCGGATATCTTTTTAGGAAGCGAGTACTTCTCTTCCCTACATAAACTTGATGATCTATTAGATGAAAATAGCCTAGTTGTCACTGGCGAAGGCAAACTCGATAAGACCTCCTTCCAGGGGAAAGTGGTCTCTAAGATAGTAGACCTAGCAAAAAGAGTTGGCGCGAAGCTTCTTGCGATTGTTGGAAAAAGCGATTTAGACAAAGCCCAATGTTTATCTAAAGGCATTAATGACCTCATCGTCTTAAACCAAGACGAAGAGGATTTCGAAGTCATCAAAGGAAATGCACAGAAAACGTTATACGATAAAACGTTAGAGTACTTCTCTTCGTTAGAGAACAAATAGCGCGACGCGAATCACTTTTTGATATATCTTGCATTGCGGAAGGTACCGATTTTCTTTATTTTTCCTTCCTTTTGAAGCTTAGTGAGCGCGGATTCGATTGTAACAATAGATACATCGGGCAAGAAGTCGACAATATCCATTTTTGACATTGGAACGATGGAACTCATAACAACGGCCTCGACCCTGTCCTTCTTCTTGCTCTTTCCTTCGCTAACGCCAATAAGTCTTCGGTTGATTTCCTTATAGCATTGATAAAGAACCTGAAACGTGAATTTGATAAAAGGCGTGTAATCGTTTTGATTCTCGTGCCAATGGGCTTGGCTACGCAATAAACTATCATAATAGTTCCATTTGTATTCGTTTATCTTAGCCTCAAACGAAACAAACCGCCCAGCGTCATATCCCGCCTTATATAGCAGCAACAAGGTCAATAAGCGAGACACCCTCCCATTTCCATCACTAAAAGGATGGATGGAAAGAAAATCAACGATGACACAGGGGATCAAAAGCAAGGGATAAATTTCATAATCGTCCCTGGCCAGTTGATAGGCAAGGAAGAGTTTTTGCATTGCTTCTTCGGTTTCCTTTGCGGGCACCGGTTTGAATATGATGCGTTTCACCTCACCCGTCTTGTCTTTTTCCGCGATGATATTGTCACCTTTTTTATATTCCCCGCCTTTAAACCCAATATGCCTAGCGGTTAAAAGCCGATGGAGTTCCCTCACGGTAGCTTCATTAAAATCAAGGTCATCGAAATGTTCTTTTACAAACTTCGCTGCATCATGATATCCAGCGATTTCCTCCTCGTTATGCCCCAAGGGAATAGAAGTGCTGTCCACGATTGCCTTAATACGTTCTTTTGTGGCAAAGATTCCTTCAATGGCGTTGCTCCCTTCAACCGACTCCACAATGGCAATCGTTTCTAACTTCGCAAAGATGGAGTAATTGCTTTTTTTGCTTTCTTCAGATCTTACTTTTAAATCGGTTAAGACATTGGAAAGGGAAAATAACTGGGGGTCAATGCCCCTTTCCTTTAAAAATTGATAGGTAAAAGAGTGTTTCATTACTGCATATATTTTATCGATTTATAGGCAGTAAAACAATAAGCATCCTTATATAAATCTTGCATCCATAACGCGCTTTTCCATATATTTCGTTTTTTCTTTTTTTGATAGCCTCGTCTTCATGGCAAAGATTTCCTTTATGTGTGGCAAAAAGAAAGAGCGATACCAAGATCGCTCCTCTTTTTTTACAAATAATTGGGGTTTTGCCTAGAATTTGACGTGGAAGATCACTTCGTCATTTTCCCAGAAGCGCACTTTCATCTCCTTGTTGGAGCAATTTACGCCAACGTTTAATGAGGTGGTCCAAATCGAGGCATCGTCACGCAAGGGCCTTTCGTCCCTTTCCATTCCAAAGCCATAATAGGCACACATCTTCTCGTATTTGCTTAGGCAACTTGGGTCAAGCTTTCCATTAGCGTCATAACGGATATGGAGTTTGGCGTAGACCGCGCCTTTAAGGGCTTCGAAATGATGGTCATCATAGACCCATTCCGAGGTCTCCCTAGTGATAAGCTCGAAATATTTATCGGCGTATGCTTTAAGGCTAGGATCGCCAGTAGAGGCATAAAGGTCATTCTTTTCCGCGATTTCGCCTAGAGTCGCTTTCTTGCCATCGACATCGAACTTGATGGAGCCATCATCGATGACTAAATAGCCGCTATCGATACCCTCTTCGATATACTTAAGGATATTAGGATCATAATCAGACTTCTTCGCGTCTTCATAGACCTGGCCAAATAGAAGCATACGGCCATCTTCTAATACGGGCCAAAGCATATGGTAGTCGCCCCTCCAGTCGAGGATGGGGTTGCCCTTATTGTCTTGGAACTTAAGCTGGTCATAGGGATGTAAGCGAGAGCCGTCTTTGATCCTAACGGTCTCGCCGATCCAAAGGACCTCGTTCCTCCACATGATCTGCTCCATGGCCTTCATCATCTCCTCGAGGGTCTCGGGTTTATCGATGACCTTGGAGACCATCTGCAAACGGCCTTGTCCGCTGCCATAGGTTTCCTGGGCATTCCATTTTGGGGTGAGGTAATAATTGGCATGGCCATATTGGAAGGGAATGTAATTCACTTCGTCCTGGGCGATTTCGATGACCCCATATTCGCCTGTTGCGTCGGCGATAAGGAAGCACATATTGTTTTGGACCACGGCCATCTGGACGCCGGGCTTTGGGGTGATGGTATACCAGTCGTAGCTATTCTTGATGAATTCGACCGCTTCCTTCACGGTGGCGCAGTGGGTGACGACAAGCGGGACCAAGTTGGTGGTGCAGGCGCGAAGCTCCTTCCAGGGTCTTCCATCGCTACGGGTCTTTTCCCCATGTGCGCTATGGAGGCCATAGCAAACGAATTTGTCGTTTTTCTCACGGAGGTTGACTTCCATATATAACCCCTTCTCGTTTAGGCAATCGCACGCGGTAAGGGGGATCATCTTCTTCATGTTGGGGTCGATGTCGTCTAGCTTTTGGACTTCGCCATAGGGAAGATAGAAGCCGGGGGAATAGGAAACGCAGAACGTTTTGTATTTGCCGGCGGTGTTTTTGAATACGTAGGCGGGGCTTTGGGAAATGTCTAGGTCCATGTTGCGGCCTGTGATGACTTCGCCGTTTTTGTTCCTTTTCGCCATGGCCGTGCAGCCGATAGAGGGAAGGACGTTATTGTCAGCGATGGCGTTTCCTAACAACAATCCCTCCTCAAACATATTGGGGTCAGTATAGTCGGGCAACTCGATAACGTAGTTTCCGAGGTCCTTAAAACCTTTGTGCTCCACTACCTTGGAGCCCCAAAGTTTTTCTTTGATTTGCATAATCGTCGTCTCCTTTATAGTACATTATCGTATAACCTGTCCTTATAAAAAAGGGGGGGAAGGCATATTTTTCATAGAGGAATGCATAATTTGGAAAAGCCCTGTTTCACCATGCGGGAAAAGAGAGAAATCGATGCCGGTTTTCTTATTTCGCCTAAATAGGCGAGAAAGAGACATGGTTTCCGTTTTGCCTTTGTTTTTGGTATGCCATATTATGCTAAAATGGACTGCGAGGGAATTATTATGGAAAATAGAGCCGATTTAATCATTCTTGGCAACGTCATCACCATGGACGAAAGGAAACTTCATGCTGAGGCAGTCGCGGTAAAAGGCGAGAACATCGTCTATGTCGGCAGCAAGGAAGTCGCGATGAAACTCGCTACTAAAAGCACCAAAATCCATGACTATGGGACCAACACGGTTTATCCAGGCTTTCTAGAAGCCCATTGCCATCCTGGCGGAGCGGGTTATCAAATGAGTAGCGTGGCTCCCTTAGATAGGGAGGCAAGCCTAGATGAATGCGTCCGCGTCATGAAGGAATATATGGAATCTCACCCCGATAACAAAATGTATTCGGGCCAAGGATTCCAGGAAAAGGACGTCCCTCCCCACGCAAGGATGCTAGATGCCATTTGCCCCGATAAGCTAATGCTATTAACCGATGTTAGCGGCCACTCCATGTGGATCAATTCGCTAGCCATGGAAAAATTCGGCATCAACGAAGAAGCCGTGAAGAAATGGGGAAGCGCCTGCGTGAAAGTAGATGAAAACGGTAAGCCCACAGGCTATATCTCCGAAGCCCCGGTCTTTAGCGTGCGCGCCCAAATCAAATTAGGGATAGACGATATGAAAAGAGCCGTTTTGGCATGGCAGGATTTCGCCTTGGCAAGAGGTTATACCGCTTGCTATAACGCGGGCGTGAATCTAGTTAGCCCCTCTGAACCGGATGCGTGGCATGAACTAGAAAAAGAAGGCAAGATCAAAATCTATAACTATGGTGGCTATATGCTTGCTGACAACACCGATACCCCAGAAGAAGATATGGATTTCGTCGAAAAGGAAGCAAAAAGGCTCAACGATAAACACAATATCATCATCGGCGCCAAGGTCTTCTGCGATGGCATCGTCGAAGGACGTACCGCTTGGATGTTAGAAGATTATGAAGGCGAACCCGGTTATAAAGGCGTCTCTAGATTCGATGACCACGATAAGATGGTCCGTTTGATCGTTGCCGCGAGCAACCACAACATGAACGTCCATGTCCATACGATTGGGGATGCCGCAATCCGCGCTTGGCTAGACGCCTTCGCCGAAGCGGAAGAAAAAACCGGCAACTTCGACCAAAGAAACGCCATGGCGCATCTTCAGTGCGCCCATAAGGAAGACATAAAACGCATCGCCGAATATAACATCATGGCAGTGGACGGGATGATGTGGAGATCCAAGAATTCCTGCGACTACTATATCCCCGAGAAGAATATCGGCACGGACAGGGTGAGGAAAACCTATTCCCTTAAGGCCTATCTAGATAACGGGGCCTTGCTTGCCTCCCATTCGGACTTCCCCGTCTCTCCCTCCTTTAGCGCGGCGGAATCCATTTGCTATGGCGCATATGGCCATCTTCCTTCTCAAGGCGAAGAAGCATGGAGAAAAGACGGTCAGGACATCAGCCGCCTAGACGCCTTAAAAGCCATTACGATCAACGTTGCCTATACTTGGCACGAAGAACACCGTATGGGCTCATTAGAAATCGGCAAACTAGCCAATATCGCGGTCTTCGATAAAGACTTCTTAGAAGATAGCTTCGAAGACATCGAGAAATCAGTTTGCCTTGCCACCTTCGTAGATGGCGAACTCGTTTATAAAGCCTAGGTCTATCAAACTTAATTTCCGAAAGGATGTGCACTTTTTGTATGGTTTTTCCTAATGAAAAACCTAAAAAGACCGCATATTTAAACCAATAATATACATAGGCTTAGAGATAGTACGTACTTTCAAAAACCCATAAAAGGTATAATGGCTTTATGAAGCGCCTAGTTCCTTTATTCCCCTTGGCCTTGCTTTGTTTTTCTTGCGGAGGCCAAAGCACTTCTTCTTCCTCTTCTAGTTCATCTATTTGGAGCTCTTCAATCGAGGAATCTACCTCTAGTTCTATAGAAGAGAGTAATCCCGCGATTAAGGTGGAAGAGGGCCGCTGCCAGCCCATCTATTCCATTAATTGCTCCTTCGATGAGCATAACCCCAAGACATCGACCATCGCGCGTTTCACCGTCTATATCGAAACCGATTACGATACCGATTTCGATGGCAAACTAGACTTAGTCAAAGCCTTCGTCCAATTGCCAAGAACCATCTTGGAAAAAGGATATAAGGTCGCCTCCATCATCGAATGCTCGCCCTATACCTGCGCCACGACCGATTTAGACGAAGAAGATATCGTAAAGGAACAGGCTTTGGTCAAAGACGAAGACCTTTATCGTCAAGGAAGTAAGCGAAACCCCGCTCCCGAAATCGACCTCTTATCCCATAACGAGGCGATGGACGTAAGCGAATTTTGCTACGAAATCGGCGAAGGGGAAGATGCCTATACCTATTATGAAGACGCGCAGGATTGCGACTATTTCCTTTCCCGTGGCTTTGCCTTTATCAATATCGGTGGCTATGGCACTTTGGGAAGCGATGGATTGGAAACGGTGGGGACGAGAATCGAAACCCACGCCTATTCTTGCCTTATCGACTGGCTAAACGATGAACGCATCGCCTTTTCCGACTACGAAGGCACCCATACCGTAAAGGCTAGTTTCTCTAATGGGAGTTATGGCGCAGAAGGCGCCTCCTATTTAGGCACGACTGCCTATCAGCTTTCCTGCATGGGATTAAAAGGGCTTAAGGCGATCATCCCAACCGCGGCAATCGCAAGCTGGTATGAATATACCAATTCCCAGGGCGCCGCCCAAAATTGCTCCTCCAACTGCGCATGGCTATCGCTATATTGCGCCTCGAAAATGTATGAGGAGAACCTGAGCGAGGATTATATAAATACGTATGGTGGCTATCTTCGCTACGTACAGCAAGAAGAAATCGCCTCCAATGGCGACTATAACGATTTCTGGGCGAAAAGAGACTACACGGTAAACGTAAAACCAAGTTGCCCCGCCTTGATCATTCATGGCGTCAATGACTTTAACGTCCCCGTAAGGCACGCCGCGTTAATGTATCAAACCATTAAAAAGGCAGGGCAAACCGCTAAGCTCCTCTTTCACCAAGGGGACCATCTCGCTTTCTATGGTGGGTATAGGGCTAGAAGCATCGATGGCTACGAGGAATCCTTCAATGAAGTCGCCAATAGGTGGTATAGCCATTACCTCTATGACGTTGATAACGGCATCGAGGATTTCCCCGATTTCACCTATCAGTCTAACGTGGATGGCAAGTTCTATTCTTCTAGCGATATCTTAGAGGCCTCAAAGAAAGCCATCACCCTTTCTAATCCTTCTAGAGAAAGCATCACCTCGAAGGACATGAAGTTCTTCTATGAGGCCTGGAACGACTCCTATTACGATAAAGATGATGCCAATTCGATTTCCTTTGTTATCGAAGAGACTGATGAAGATAAACAAATCAATGGCATCCCCGAACTCAACATCCATTTAAAGACGAATGACGTCGGCAGGGATAACCTCCAAGTCACCGCGGTACTTCTAGATACCTACAGTGAGGAATTCCCTTGTTATGGCGCCGATAACTTTGAAATCACCAGCAGCACTTATGCCGATAAAAGCTTTGAGGTATATCCAGGGGAAGAAGGGACCTACCGATATTGCGTCCAAGAAAGAACAAATGCGAAGATGATTAGCTGCGCGACCTTCGATTTGTATAATCCTGGGACCCGTAATTTCGGAGAGCAATTGGCAAGGACGGAACTAGAGGAAGATAAGTCTTACGAATACCAAGTCTATTTCGACCCCACTGCCTATACATTAGAAAAAGGTCACACCCTTAAATGTGTCTTGTTCACCTTCGATCCAGGACTAGTCTCGAAATGGGGCTATTTCGCCGATAGCGAGGATGAGGAATATGATGGCGAGACCGACGTCATGTTCACCCCCGCCACGTGGACCACGACCGAAAGCTATGGCTATACCCTTGATATGAGTAACGCCCCCATATTGTCTTTACCTTATTAACAACAATTCGATTCCCTTTTTCTAGGTAAGAAAAAAGATTTCCTATACGTATAGAAACGCCCTAGAAAAAGGCTTGGGTTGATTTAAGGGAACAATCAAAAATAGTAGCAAAACCCTGATATTTTTATTTATTATGAAGGATTTTCTGCAAAGTCAGTTCGAGTAGTTCTATGTCGATAGGCTTGGAAAGATGAGCGTTCATGCCTACGTCTAGACACTTCTGGGCGTCTTCTGCAAAGGCGTCCGCGGTAAGGGCGATAATAGGAATCTCCGCCGCGTCTTTTCTACGTAATCCCCTAATGGCGGCGGTAGCCTCAAAGCCATTCATGTTGGGCATCCTTAAATCCATTAGGATAACCTGATAATAGCCAGGATCATGGGACTTAAATGCCTCTAGGGCAAGGCGGCCGTCTTCGGCGATTTCCACCAAACAGCCTCTATCCTCGAGTATGCTCATCATGATCTCGGCGTTGATATATTGGTCTTCGGCGACAAGGATCCTCATACCGGCTAAGTCTAGCTTCTCGTTTTCTTTGCTAGAACTCTCTTCCTTGGAGGTAAATCCGACTAAGCCCTGATAGATCGTCGATTTGAATAGAGGCTTAGGAATAAAGCGAGATGCCCCGGCTTCTTTTGCCTCGTCTTCGAAATCAAAGCCGTCGTATGCGGAGATTAGACAAATAGGTAAGCCGTCATCCACCACTTTCCTTAATTCTTTGATGAGCTCGATGCCATTCATATCCTCTAGCCTATAATCGACTAAGATTGCAAAATAAGAAGTGCTCTTCACCTTCTCTAACGCCTCTTTGCCACTTGTGCAATATTCACCAACGGCATGGAGCTGTTCGATATTTTCCACCGCAGATAGGCAAAGGTCCTTATTGTCGTCGACCACGAGGATTTTGCATCCCTCTAGGCTTAATTCGCCATCGTCATGGAAGGATTCGAAGTCCACGGTCACATGGAAGGTGGTTCCCACACCCAATTCGCTTTCAAATGCGATGGTCCCACCCATCATATCGACGATGTGTTTCACTATCGACATGCCTAGACCCGTGCCTTGGGTCTTATGGATGCGTTTGTTGTCTTCCCTTTCGAAGGCGGTGAATAACTTGGTCTGGAATTCCTTGGACATGCCAATGCCATTATCCTTGACGATGAAATGGGTCTTCACATGCCCTTCGCCCTTCTCGGATTTCTCTTGGAAGATGGATAAGGAGATCTCGCCTTCATAGTCGGTGAACTTCATCGCGTTGGAAAGAAGGTTGAGGAGCACCTGGTTGATCCTGACTTCGTCGGCGTAGATATTCTCGCTATCGATGTTGCCAATCGTGACGTCGAACTTCTGCTTCTTATCCTTGATACCGGGCTTAATGATCTCGCAGATGGATGCGACAATTTCACGCAAGGAGACCTTCGCGTTATTAAGCACAAGCTTGCCCGATTCGATCTTCGACATATCAAGGATATCGTTGATTAGCCCCAATAACTGCTTGCTGGACAAATCGATTTTGTGGATGCAATCCTTCACCTTTTCCTTATCGTCGATATGGTGCTCGGCGATCTCACTCATACCGATGATGGCGTTCATCGGCGTACGGATATCGTGAGACATATTGGAAAGGAATTCGCTTTTCGCCTTATTCGCGGCCTCC
Organism: Bacilli bacterium; assembly: GCA_024687185.1. Taxonomy (GTDB): domain Bacteria; phylum Bacillota_I; class Bacilli_A; order RFN20; family CAG-826; genus Alloenteromonas. The sequence continues at coordinate 9,348 of JAILEX010000001.1, forward strand.
GCCTTTTGGTTGGCCTCCACAAGTTCCTCGTTTTGCCTATTGATGATGTCTAGGTTTTTCTGCAATTCCTCCGCGGCGGCCTTTTGTTTCTTTGAGGTACTGGAGGTATAAACGGCAAAACCGATGGCGATAAGGATCATCTGGATCAAAACGACGAAGAGGATGATGACGATGGGGTTGCGCCCGAGGAAGTCCTGGAAGGAGACGTTTTGATAACGGGAGGTAACCCATTTGTTGTCTAGCATCTTGATGAAGCCTTCGACCTGAAGCTCCTTGATCACGTCGTTTAGCCTAGAGCAAAGCGCAGTGTCTTCGCTTTTTAAGGCCATGCAGCCATACATGTAGCTAACCTGGTAACTAGAGACGATCACATTCCTCGCATTTAGTTTATCGACGAAGGAATTGCCGACCTGAATCGGGCAAATGACATAATCTAGTTCGCCCGTAAGGATCATCTCAAACATCTCTTGGTAGGTATAGCCAGTGATGATCTTCATGCCGAGTTCATCGAAGGTGTTATAGGCGGCGACCTTCATGCCATAGAGCTCGCCGACATAGTTGACTGCCTTTTTGCCATAGACGACGTATTGCTTTTCGTCAGTTGGAATCGTGCCAATTAGGTCATCGTCTTTTAATATCGCGTTGGATTCCATGTTGAGGATGATGTCATAGGTGCCGTTTTTCAATCCGGTCTGGCAGTCTTCCCAATCCATTAGTTTTAGATCGAGGTTCATCTCCATCCTATTGGCAACCTCGGCGATCAATTCGACGTCTAACCCCTTATATTCCCCTTTTTCGATATAGGAAAAGGGCTCGTAGTCGTGGTCGGTTGCGACATGAAGAGTCTCACTAAAGGTATTTTTTGGAGTGATTGTGACGCTTGGGTCCTTGTTGAAGACGCCGTTGGCGTTTAAAACGACCAAAACGATTGAGGTGACGGTAACGACTATGAAAGTGGCGATGACGCCGATTATCGCCTTTACCTTTGTCGATAGTTTTTTCATATGAAGGCGCCTCCTTTAAATGCGTATGAGGCAAACGTTGCCTTTGTCGAAGGAAGTTTGTATGTAAATACAACGCAATATAATTATCTTTTTGTTTGCGCCCTTTCACAACATCAAAATGGCCTTTTTCCCTAGATTCGTCGCCTATAATCCGCTTATTTGCCCCTAATGACCTTTTGCATTTATTTAATACTACGCCCCCAAAAGAGGTAGAATCTTCCCCGTATGGAAAACTCTATGATCAATAACGAGGCCCTAGAAGAAGGCCTAATCTACAAAAAAGTCTCACCCAAGGGAGCGAAGTTCAAAGACTACGTGTGGCTATATTTCCACACCATGTTCGGCAGCATGCTCGCGGGCATCATCTTCACCCCCATCGCCATTGCCTTTGGGTTGTACCTGCTTATTTCCTCCCAAGATAAAGCCGTCTTCGGGGTGATCCTCCTTATCTTAGGAGGGCTTCTATTGCTGCTATTGATGTTCTTACTTCTATTTTTGCCCCTATTGAACGCAAATAGGGCAAGGCACGTCGTTAGGGAAAATAGCTTCGTCGCGATATACGAAGACAAAATCGAATTCCATTATGAATATCAAGAAGGGCCAAAGGTCGATTACGCCTCCAAAACAAGCGAAATCATATCCGGCAAAGAATATAAGACCCGCTTCTTCATGAGGGGCAGGATAAATGGCAAGGTCAGCTCCTTCCTCCTAAGCAAGGACGAACTTGACGATAAGGCCAACGAAAGACTACGTTCCCTTTGCAAATAGGCGACGCACACACCAATAAAGGAAGTAACCGCGACAAGACGCCCGTCGCGGTTATTTTTTTCTTTCGCCAAGCCTCCGTTTTCCTAAAGCAGTTTTCCCGCGAGCATGTATAATGGCGTCGTTATGCCGATTAACGGCAAGAAAGGAGAAAACAATGACCAACCTTACCCGAGTCTATGAAGGTTTGAAGAAGAACGCCTTAAACAAAGCGTTCCTACAGGCCGCCGAAGAGATCAATCCCTCCCTCGACCAAGTCGCTTACCATGACCCCCGTCTAGAGAGTCTTGATCTCCTTTTTAGGATTAACGTTCAGGGGGCGAGTCTATAATGGCCAACGCAAAATTCCCAAGCGATTTGGTGCTCGCATTAAATCACCAAGCGGAGGAAAGGGCCAAAAAGGGCATCGACGTCACCAATGCGACCGTCGGCATGTTCTTCAAAGACGATGGCAGCCTTCCCATCCCCTCTTGCTTCACTTCGCAAGACTTCACCAAAAACACCAAGTACACCTATTCCCCCACAGTAGGCGTGCCCGGCTATCTAAAAAACGTATTGCCGTGGTTTTTTAAGGAAGAGGTAGCCTCCCTTCCTTCCGATCGTTTCACAATGGCAACCCCAGGAGGCACCGGGGCGTTATTCCTCTCTTTCTACGAGCTAAACGAACAAGGATATAAAATCCTCTATCCCGAAATCAGCTGGCCAAACTACCCCAATATCGTAAAGGCAACCAAAGCCAAGGCGGATAGATATCCCAATTTCGATGGCAATGCCCTTAATGTAAAGGGGATAAAGGGAAAGATGGGAAAAGGCAAAGTCGCCTTGCTTATCAATGACCCCTGCCAAAACCCAACCGGCTATTCCATGAGCAAGCAGGATTGGGATAAGGTCGTGGATCTACTTAACGAAGATCCCTCTAACCGCGCCTTGATCCTAGACCTAGCCTATTATGATTACGCCGAGGAGGAATCGAAGGCCAATATCATAGATGCCATTAGGAATATCGATGCACGTATCCCCTGTTTTGTCTGTTTTTCCTTCTCGAAGAGCTTCTCAATCTATGGCCTTCGCGTAGGTGCGCTCACTCTCTTCCATGGCTTTGAGGGGGCCAATATCAGACTAAAGGACCTCGCCCGCGCCGCTTGGAGCAGTGGCAACGTCCTCGGCATGAACCTCATTAAGCATGCCCTGGACATCGAAGGCAACAAAGAAGAGCTTAGAAACGAACTCGCCGATAACCGAAAGATGTTATCTAGACGCGGGGATTTGTTCCTAAAAGAGGCCAAGGAGGTGGGACTGGAATCCTATCCCTACCACGAAGGCTTCTTCTGTAGCCTTAAGGTCAATGACGCGGTGAAGGTCGCGGAGACGCTAAGGGAAAAGGATATCTTCATCGCCCCGATTGGACCGAATATAATCCGCGTGGCCTTTAGCTGCGTACCCTATTCCAAAATAGGCGGATTGGCTAAGGCAATCAAAGACGCCGATAACTGATTTTCACTCCCCATAGGGCCATGGCACAAAAACTTGGCCCTTTTTCTATCTGGTTAAAGATAAGGCAAACATTCCTTTTTTCGTTAATTTCCATACATGAAAGGTCTATATTACAGATAAGCCCAATAGGCTAGGAGGGCATAGCCATGAAGAAAGAAGTCATAACCCTTACCCTATCCGCCATCGCCTTAACCGTCTTGGCGAGTTGCGGCAATAACAATAGCTCAAAAAGCCAAAGCACAAGCGCGGATATGGCGTCTATGCCTCTATTGGAAAGTTGCGCCATCCACCATGATGACGAATTCGGCGGGGCCTATATCGACATTTCGATCGCGGACTTCAACGCCCTTGGCTTTTCCTTTGGCGATAGCGTATCCATAACCTTCGTTAGCGGGAAGGATTCCATCACCTTCGACGACATCGGCTACTATAGCGGATATTATGTCCCCGCAGGACAAGACCTACTCGTCGGCTATAAAGGCTATGACTATATCAAATACTGCATCAACTATGGCGAGGATATCTATGCCGCAAACGGTTTCGATACGAATACCAAGGTCACGGTTTCCCTAAAGGAAGCAGGCAAATATCTAGGCGTGGAGGAGACGCTTTCCATCTCCTATAGCGACGATAAGGCAAGCTATCCTAGCGATGAGGCCTTCGCCAATTTCAGGGAAGTCAAGGTCGGCAACATCAAACCAGGCCGCCTATATAGGGGAGCGTCCCCGCTTGATGACACCCGCAAAAGGGCAAGCACCGTCTCTTCCCTATTGAAGAAAAACGGCATCGCCTACAATATCGATCTCGCCGATAAAAAAGAGAACATAGCAACCCAATCCAAATACGTGATTAGCGAATATATGCAATCGCTTATTGATAACGACAAATGCATCTTTTTGGGCATGGCCGCGGCCTATAAGGCGGAGGAATTCTCCGTGAAGATGAAGACGATGTTCGAGGCTATCCTAAATAACGAAGGCCCCTATTACCTACATTGCCTAGAAGGCAAGGATAGGACGGGATATGTCTGCATGGTCATCGAGGCTTTGTGCGGGGCGACCTACGAGGAGCTAGTCGAAGACTACTTCATCACCTATAGCAACTACTATGGGATAGAAAAGGGCTCGAAGAAATACGAGACGATCAAGGAAATCCATATCGACGAGATGATCCGTTATGTCTTTAGCTTCGATGAAAAGACGGGGCTATTTGGCGCCGGCTATTATTCCAAGGCCAGGGCCTATCTAGCTAGCATCGGTTTAAGCGAAAGCCAAATAGACGCCCTGCAAGAGAAATTCAGCGATTAGCCATATCGATTCCAAAGGCACGTCCTCCGTTCGGATGGTATCATTAGCAAGCCCATGCCCAAGGTAAGCGAGAAAAACAAAGCATTCTACGAAAAGAAGGTCAGGAAGATGATCCATGACCGCTTTTCCTCCTATGAACCTCGTATCGCCGTTGGCTTAGTCGGGGAAGGCTCCGATTGCTTTGGCTATGACGACGAACTCTCTAGGGACCATGATTTCGGGACCGGGGTTTGCCTATGGCTAAATGAGGAGGACTATTCCCTAATCGGGGAAGAACTCTCCAAAGCCTATGGGGAACTCGTGGACGAGAAGGAACGCTCCTTCATGACCAAAAGGCTAAAAGAAAGAAGAGGAGTCCATTCCATCCGTGCCTTCTATTCGAATATCCTAGGAATCGAAATCGACCCCAAAAACCCCAATTTAAGCGAAGAACAATGGAAAGCCCTCGACCATTCCTGCCTAAAAACGGCCACAAACGGGGTGATTTTTCGCGATGACCTAGGGGAATTCACTAGATTCAGGAACTACCTCCTTTCCTATTACCCAGAGAAAATCTGGAGGATGAGGATCGCCGAGCAATTACATAAATTCGCCTCTTCCTTCCAAACCAACTATTCCCGTTGCATGGCTAGAAAAGACATCGTCACCGCGACCCTATGCAAGGCAAAGGGCATGGAAGCCGCGATGGAACTCTTCTTTTTGCTAAACAGAGTATACCCGCCCTATTACAAATGGACCTTCCATGCCTTAAAAGACCTCGATAAGGAAGGCGTCTATTCCAAGAAGCTAGAGTCTTTGGCGGAAGAGCCGATCAGACTTGAGGCATGGGAGGGAAGCGTCTATCTCCCCCATAGGCAAAACTATAAGGATATGAACGTCTGCATCTGCGAGGAAATCGCCTCCGAGATCGAAGAGCTTCTTTTTTCCAAAGGGCTCATCCATAAAAGGGGACGTTACCTAGAAGCCCACGTGGACGAAGTGTTGGGCAACATTTGACCCCATACAATAAAACGTGCGTATTTGTATTGATTAATCGGATTATTCCCTATATTCAATTGCCTATTTTTCCATTAAAAAACTATAATTGTTTCAATAATTAAAAGTTATGGAAGGTGTTAGACGAATATGAAGGCAAGACATGTATTATCTCTAGCAACCGTCTTGGTTTTGACCGCGGGCGTGGTCGCCGCTTTTGCAGTTAACCAGGATAAGTCCCTAAGCGTCGCTTTGGGCGGACAGGAAAAAGTGGACCACCACATCACCTTCACAAAGGCCAATGTCAGCGAATTCCTAAACGAGGATGGCTTTGCCTTAGCGGAATTAAGCGCGACTACCGATAACGGGAATACGTTTAAATCAAGCGATATAACCATCCAGGATTATGGTTCGGAAGGGCCAAAGCAAGGCGGTGAAGACGATGATTTCATCTTCCTAATCCATAACGCCGGCCATCCTTACTATTGCGATAATTATGTTAATTTCTACCTATCCTTTGCCATGAACGTCGATGTCGCAAACTCCGTCAGGGTCACCGTCACTAGAACCACCCATTTCAACGATGGCGAATCAACAAGCAACTCCACGCAGGTGGAAGAGGCGAACAAGGAAACCACGGACAACCTCTCCTATAGCATCAACTATTCCTTTGAGTTTACCAATAAGTATTTCGAATACGTCACAATAGACGCGGTGGACGTCTATTATTCCTGCACTTACTAGAAAAAGAGGGGACCCATACATCAATATTGGCCAACGTCTTTGCCAATCTTATAGAGAAGGACCTTGCCATAGGGTCCTTCTTTTGTTTCTTCCCCTTCTATGATTTCCCTTTGCTTTAAAGCGTCTACGCCTTCCTCAAATAGCCTTTTAAGCAGCCTTCCGCCTTGGTGATATTCGAATAGGGAAAGGACGTCTTCATGGATTTCTCTCCCCTGTTTTATGGCGAAGTCTATGTCCGAAACGTGGTCTATTGGGTTTAGGCCATCCAAAAGCACTATTTCAGGAAGTTTCACCTCATAACGATAAACCGCTTCTTCCTTGGCTTTGGATGCGGGTTCCAAACAGGCTTTGATAAACTTATGGGCCTCCCCGTCGAAGCTAGATCTTTCGGTTATGATCTCTATCTTGCCCACTAACGTTAACGGCTTAGAAAGCATCTTCCTATGCAGCTTTAGGCATTTAAGAATATGGTCGACGGTTTGATTGGGCGAAAGGCAATAATTGTAGGTTTTGATGAAAAAGGCAAATAGGCTTCCTCTATTTGGGGAAACCCAATTGGGTAAGACGTCCCCTTTAACGAAGCGAAGGACGTTTCCCAAATCCTTCTCCCCTTTCTTTTCCAATAACCTTGCGATCTCCTTTAAATAGGCGTCGAAATCGGGATGAAGCTCCCTAAATGCCTCTAGCATTCCCTTGAAGTAGCCATCAAGATGGCCTAAGGGCGCGCCATAGTAACGCGGCTTTTCCAGGAACTCGCGTTCCCTGTCTTTGAATTCCATTATTGTTTTTTTCCTCCTTAATGGATTGTTGGGTCCATAAAGAGAAAAACTCCCATCGCGACGAAGGGAGCCAAGAAAACCAGATTGCATCCCATCGTCCAAGCTTTGGCACCTTATCCCCTATGTCTAGAATTGGGACAGGTTGTCGGCAGGTCAATGAGCTTGTCTCTACCTGCGCTCTTTATGGATGGCTTTATTATAGGGGGAGAAAGGGGGCAAGGGAACAAAAGGATATAAGCAAGGAAACCATGTGGTCGGCTTGCGCCTGTTCGTCTTCGATGACGGCAATCTTAAGCAGTTCCATTTTCCAAATCTATTTGGCGAGGCGCAAAAAATGCATGATATATTGCGCTTTAACCTTGGGAAAATATTAAAAATCGCGCTTTTAAAAGAGAATGAACGCGGAGAAATCGGTGAATTTGAGTGCATTTTTGGATTTTTAGGGAATACAAAAGGGGAAGGCCAATAGAAGGGCCCTCCCCAATGGTGGAGTCGGTTTTCAATCAGGAAGAGGACTTCATTCTCCTTTTGTCTTCATACATCGTCGCGTCGGCGCGTTTGAAGGTATCCTCGAAGTTATTGTCGTGCTCCTTATCGAAATACGCGGTGCCTACGGCCGCGAAGATAGGCGTGGAATAGGCGCTTTCCAAAGCGTTGTTCAATTCCTTTTCAAGCCTATCGATGTCCTTGCAGTTCTCCTGCTCGCTTACGACGAGGAATTCGTCCCCGCCTACGCGGTAGATAGAGGAATTCGGGAAGATGGATTTGATGACCTCGCTTAGGGCGACGATAGTCTCGTCGCCTTTTTCATGTCCATAGGTATCGTTGATTTGCTTTAGCTCGTTTAAGTCGATCATGGTAAGGGCAAAATCGGCCTTGCCTTCCTTGATCTTGTCGTTTAGCTCGACTTCCTTTTCGAAGTAGGCCCTCTTATTGCCAACCCCGGTCATCGCGTCAATGTCGGCGATATGCTTCATCTCGTCGGCCTTCATCTCCGCGGAAAGGAGGTCGGCGATGTATTTGTTGAGGTCGCCTTCCATCTTCTTCATGGAGTTGGAGAGATCCTCGATCTCGTCGCGGGTATGGATATCGATTTTGCTGAATTTATCGAAGTTCTCATTGGCGCCGCTAGTATATTCGTTGGCGACTTTGGTAAGGCTTCTAATGGGTCTAATGATAAGTAGCGACACCAAAAGGAAGCCCGCCATGGTGGAGGCGACGGCGAGTCCGCCAAGCAAGAAGGCGAGGTTTGCGATGTCCGCGGATTCCTTAGCGGTGATCTCGTCCATGGAAAGCTCGACCATCGCAAAAGCGATGACATCCTTCTCGTTTTCGTCATAGATCGGGCGGCTTACGCTAACTAGATAGCCGTATTCCGCGGTATTGGTGATTTCCGGGGTGAAGCCCGTATCCATATGGTCTTTGACGGTCATGTCGCTTTCGCTGAATTCGTCGAAGCTGCCAGGCAGACACCTTTCCTCGATCGGGGAATCGTCGACGAGGTAAACGAGCCTATTGTCCTTTAGATCGGCATAGGCGATATAGGTGTATTTGGCTTCGTTTTTCGAATGGAATACCTCGATTTGCTTAAGGATCCTTTGATATTCGCTGCTAGAGGGGATGTTGTTGAATTTGGCGAGGTAGGCGAGCCATTCCGGGCTATCCCAGCCTTCGTTGCTGACCTTTTGCTCCTCGGGGATGGAGTCGTATTTCTCCTTCACCGCGGTTTGGACGGTCTTAACGTCGTTTAGATCCAAGAAGATGCCAAGGGTATCGGCGAGATGGGTGGCCTCCTCGATATAGTGGGATCTTGTTATGTCGATTAAGACGTTGGAAGAGAAGATGACGGCGACGGTGCTGACCATCGATACCGAAAAGAGGAAGGCAAGAAGCGCTTTGGCCCATAATGGAAACCTGGTTTTCCTTTTCATTGTTTTTGTCCCCCTTATTGAAATAAAAGCCGATGCGAGGACGTTGCACCGGCGGGTCGAATACAAAAAAAGGTGCAACTGGCTGTCTAGAAACCTAGACCCTCTAGCTTTGCGTCGCCGGATCACTCCGGTTTTGCCGTCTATCATTATATAGGCACCATTCTTATTGAAAAGAGAGGATAGCCTTTATTTTCTCGTGCCATCCGAAGTTTTTCGTAACCTGGATTCGTTTTGGTTTCCATTTTTCCTCCTCACGACTTTCTCGTCGATAAAAAGCGTGTTTTCCTACGATGATTCCGTTAACTAAGCCAAACCGCTTCATTCCGTAATTCTATTGCGGAAGAAGCAAAATAGACATTTTTCGCATATTCTTATCGCGATATTCCCTAACCTCGCCCTTTCAAAAGCCTACTCACCATGTAGAATACATGTATACGGGGCGCACGCTCATGGAAACTCAATTTGACTTCAAAAACGTTGTTATCAAAGGCGACCAGCTAAAGGAAATCGAACAGATCGCCGAATTCATCCCGGGCGGATTCTTCATCTACTTCGCCGAAGGGAAGCAGGAACTCATCTACGCGAACAGCACCACCTGCCGCATATTCGGCTGCGAGAATCTGGAGGAATTCAAAAAACTCACCGGCTTCACCTTCAAGGGAATGGTCCATCCTAGCGACTACCAGGCGATGGAGGATAGCATCCGCCGCCAAATCGCATCCAGCGAGGAATCATTAGACCACCTAGAGTTCCGTATCATCAAAAAAGACGGCACCATCGCCTGGCTCACCGACTTCGGTAGGAAGGCCAATAGCGACGAGGGCCCGATCTTCTTCGTATTCGTGGAGGACATCACCTCGGTTGCAAAGGCAAGCGAGAACAAGATGCTTAAAGCCGCGCTTGAAGACGCGGAAAGGGCCAATCAGGCCAAGGCCAACTTCATCTCCAACATGTCACATGACATGAGGACCCCGCTAAACGGGATTTTGGGCATGAGCGAACTCGCTTTGGAACACATCGAGGACAAAGAGAGGGTCACCGACTGCCTAAGCAAGATCAAATACTCGGGACAGCACCTTCTTTCCTTGGTCAATAACGCATTGGACGTCGCCAAATTAGACAAAGGCGACATCAGCATCGTCCCCAAGCCCGTCGACCTCAATAAGGAACTAGAGAACATCAAATTGACCTACATGCCCCTAGTCAATTTCAAAAAGCAAACCTTCGAAATCGATGGCGAAGGCATCCTTTGTCCCTATATCTGCCTAGACGCGGTCAGGCTCGACCAGGTTTTGATCAACCTCCTCACCAACGCCTCCAAATATTCCGCGGACGGGTCGAACATCGTCTTGAAGGTAACCCAGGAAGAAGAGCCAAACGACTATGTCAAAACCGTCTTCTCGGTCATCGATAACGGCTATGGCATGGACAAGGAATTCCTCAAGAAGGTGTTCCAGCCCTTCGAAAGGGAAGACCATAAGCGCATCAGCAAGGAACAGGGCACGGGCCTAGGCCTAGTGGTCACCAAGCTCATCGTCGAGAAGATGGGCGGGGAAATAGAGGTCGAAAGCGAAAAGGGCAAGGGCAGCGTATTCAAAGTCACCCTCCACTTCCTTAAGCTCGCCGAGAAGGAAAGGTTCAAAACCGTCCTTAGGGATAAGAAGGTCATCCTCGCCGAAGACCAATATATCAACCAGGAGATCCTTAGGGAGATCCTCGTCGAATTGGGCGCCGAAGTCGATATCGCCGATAACGGATTAGAGGCCTATGAACTATTCAAGAACTCATTGCCCTATGAATATAGCGCGGTGTTCATGGATTTGAGGATGCCCGTGATGGACGGGTTTGAATCCACGAGCAAAATCAGGGAACTTCCTAGGGACGACGCCAAAGCCATCCCCATCATCGCCATCACCGCGGACACCTTCCTAGAGGATAAGGAAAAAGGCGCGCGGGCTGGCATGAACGCCCATCTCCCCAAGCCCGTCGACATCGAACTCATCGCCTCCACCCTTTGCTCGCTTATTAAGTAGGCGTATCGAAAATAGGCTCGCCTAGCCCCAAATAGACCAACAAGGGTTATTTCTCCCTACCCATATCAAATAGGCCCTAGGGGCAGATTTAGGCATAATTGGTGGCAACTAAATTGGATATCGGATCACTTTTTCGCGAATTGGGCTTTGATGAATTCGATCCTTTTCGCGATCATCCTTTGGGTGGTCGGGGCTTTGAATTTACTGTCATAGCCATGCATCGTCCCCTTCGTCTCATAAAGGGTGGATTCAACGCCTTTTTCCTTTAATAGCCTATGGAAAAGGACGCCATCATCATGGAGGCAGTCGAACTCCGCGACCTCGATATAGGCGGGAGGCAGAAGCCCGATATCCCCGTTTTCCACCGGGGAATTGATATAGGTTGGGTATTCTAACCCCTTGGGATCGGTCAGCTTATGGCTTTTCGCCGACAACGAGGAATTCCACATTGGGGTATCCGTGTATTTCCTGTTCGATTCCGAATCCCCCCTTTTATCAAGCCAGGGATAGATTAATAGCTGAAACAAAGGCCTATAGTCCTTATTTTGGTGGATCGCGTTAAGCATAGAGGAGACGGCGATGGTCGCCCCGGCGCTATCGCCGGTGATGCCGATGCGGCTAGTATCTATCCCTAGCTCCTTTGCATGCTCGAAAACGTATTCAAGCGCCTTATATCCTTCCTCCTGGGGATAGGGGAAGGGGTATTTCGGCGCGAGGTTATATTTGACATAGACCAAAACGCAGTCACATTCCAAAGCGTATTTCAAGGCGATTTGGTAATGGCTTCTATAGGCTTCGAAGACAAAGCCGCCGCCATGGATGAAAATCAAGGCGGGACGGTTGGCCGTTTCCCTAATCGAGTTGGGGGTAAGCACATATAGGCTAAGCTCCTCCCCTTTATATCCTTTTATCTTGATGCGGGTGGTACTGCTTTCTTTGTTTTTCCTAAAAAAGCGTGGTACGCCCTGCGTCTTTTGGGACAAAAAGAGGACGAATCTGGATGTCGGCGCGGTAAAGGAAGAAAACGGGAAGAACTCTTTGGAGATGGGGTATTTCCTTGCCATGTCCCCATTATATAGGCAGGCGCGTCCATTTGCTTATGGAAAATCGTGTTAGATTAACGCATATTCCTTTGACCGAAAGCGAATCGGTGTTACATTGATGGCAAGAAAACACATAGGAGGATTCGCCGATGGAAGCAAAAAGGAAGACTATCATCGTAGGCGGGGTTGCCGGTGGCGCAAGCTGCGCGGCCAGGCTTCGCCGACTCGACCCCGATAGGGAAATAATCATATTGGAAAGGGGCGAATACATCTCTTACGCCAATTGCGGGCTTCCCTACCACGTGGGGGACGTTATCCATAACCGCGCGGCGTTGCTATTAATGACGCCCGAAAGGATGTGGGAGAGATTTCGGATCGAGGTCAGGGTCAAAAACGAAGTCGTCTCGCTCGATAGGGAAAACAAAAAGGTCAAAGTCCATGATAAGGATAAGGACGAGGACTATGAGGAAGCCTATGACGATTTGGTTATCGCGACCGGCTCCTCCCCGCTCCGTCCTAGGATTCCAGGCATAGAAAGCAAGAGGATCCGCACCCTTTGGACGGTACCTGATACCGACGAGATCAGGGCGATGGTAAAAGAAGGCAAAACCAAAGACGTCGCCGTCATCGGCGGAGGTTTCATAGGGTTGGAGATGGCCGAAAACCTAGTCCATGCGGGCATGAAGGTCTCCCTTATTGAGGCATTAAACCAAGTCATGGCCCCAATAGATTACGAATTGGCCCAGATCCTGCATGAGAACATCCGCGAACATAACGTGAACCTCACTCTTTCCGATGGGGTCGATTCCTTCGTCGAGAAAGGCGATAAGGTCATTGTCAGATTGAAAAGCGGCAAGGAAATCGTCGCCGATTTGGTGATCCTTTCCATAGGCGTCCGTCCCAATAGCCTCATTGCCAAAGAGGCTGGGTTGGTCCTAAACGAAAGGGGTGGCATCGTCGTAGACGACCATATGAGGACAAGCGACCCTTCCATCTATGCCGTAGGAGACGTCATAGAAGTCGAGGACTTCGTCTTCAAGACAAGAACCATGGTGCCTTTGGCGGGACCCGCCAATAAGCAAGGCAGGATCCTAGCCGACATCCTTTCTGGCAAAGAGGCAAGCTATAAGGGGACCCAGGGTTCCTCCGTCGCCAAGGTCTTCGATTTGACCGTCGCCTCCACCGGGGCCAATGAGAAGACGCTAATAAAGAAGGGGATGGAAAAAGGCAAGGACTACGAAAGCCTCATCATCACCCAGAATTCCCACGCCGGTTATTATCCTGGGGCGACCAAACTCACCATGAAGCTTCTTTTCTCCCCGAAGGACGAGAAGATCTTCGGTGCCCAAATAGTCGGCGTCGATGGCGTGGATAAGCGAATCGATACCATCGGCGTAGCGTTAAGATTAGGGGCGAAAGTCACCGATTTAAAGGACCTAGAGCTCGCCTATGCCCCGCCCTATTCCTCCGCCAAAGACCCGGTCAATATGGCGGGGTATGTCGCCGAGAACATCCTAAATGGCTTAGTGAAGATCGCCCCATATGACGTCGCTATCTCCGATAGGGAAGCGACCCTGCTCGATGTGCGCGAACAAGCCGAGGTTATGGCCTATTCGATCCCTAACGCCAAAAACATCCCGCTAGGAACCCTTAGGGACCATCTAGACGAACTGGATAAGGAATCTAGGATCATCGTCTTCTGTGCAATCGGGGTCAGGGCCTATACGGGTGCCCGCATTCTGATGCAAAACGGCTTTAAGCGCGTCGAGGTCTATCCAGGCGGGGTTGGGTTCTATAAATCTAACTTCCCTGAGATTAAGGAAGAAATTATGGAAGAGAAAAAGGAGGAAACCCCTATGGAAAAAGAAGAAGACGTCAAGAAGATCAAGCTCGATTGCTCAGGGATGCAGTGCCCCGGCCCCATCATGGAGGTCTTCAAGGCCATCAGCAATATGAAGGAAGGCGAGCTCCTCGAGGTCTCCGCAAGCGATCCGGGCTTTGCCAAAGACATCGTCAGTTGGTGCAAGCGCACGGGAAACACCTTGGTTAGCAACGAAAAACGCGACAGCGAATACGTCGCGACCATTAGGCGTGGCGCACCCCAGGTTTGCGAAAGCAAAGACGCCCCTTCTTCCACTTGCCCAAAAGGCAAGACCATCATCGTCTTCGACGGCGACATGGATAAGGTGCTCGCAAGCTTTGTCATCGCCAATGGCGCCCTAGCCATGGGAAGGCCCGTGACGATGTTCTTCACCTTCTGGGGCCTAACCGCCTTAAGGAAGCCCAAGAAGGTCAAGGTAAAGAAGACCTTCATCGAGAAGATGTTCGGCAAAATGCTTCCTAGGGGCGCGAAAAAGCTCAAGCTCTCCAAGATGAATATGGGTGGCATGGGCAGCAAGATGATGAAGGGCATCATGAAGGATAAGAACATCGATTCCCTTGAGGAGATGATGAAGAAGGCCATGGATAACGGGGTCAAGATCATCGCCTGCTCCATGAGCATGGATGTCATGGGCATCAAGCCGGAAGAACTCATCGACGGCGTGGAAATCGGAGGCGTCGGCACCTATTTGGGCGATGCCGAGGAAAGCGACGTCAACCTCTTCATCTAATCGATTCGAATCTTTTTTGGGGGGCCAAGGCGACTTGGTCCCTTTTCTTTATATAGGAAACGCTTCTTCCAAAGAAAAACTGCGCCTAAAGGCAAAGGAAACCGAAAGAGGCGAAAACGACATTTGAAACCTACTGCGTTTTCCTAAATAATATCGTCGTTTCCATTAAAAAACGCAAAAACAGATGACAGATTATTCCGCGATCACAATCCTTATCTGCATCCTCATGGTCGCCATGGCGGTCCATGTTTTGACTTACTCTGGGTTCAACAGCAGACAAAAGGCCTGGTTCGCCCTGACCTTTTTCTCCATCACCTTCTGCTCCTTGGCCGAATTCGCGGTCCATTGTGGCTATTACAATAAGACCTTCGCCATTCCCTTGACCATATTGACGGTCATCCAATTCTCCCTCTCCCCATGCCTTGCCATGCTTTTCGCTGGCGCTTTGGGATTCCGCTACCAAGGAAAGATCGCCATAGCCTTCTTCGCGTTCAACCTAATCATCGAAATCATCGGTGCGCCCTTTGGGGCCGTCTTCTCCTTCAACGCGGACGGCTATTTCAGGGGCTCTTACTTCCTGCTATACGAAATATCCTATATCGGTAGCCTAGGCTATTTGATCATCGTTTTGTTTTTGGCGGGGAAAAGGTTCAAAAGAAGGGATTTGCCAACCATCATCAGCATCTTCCTCATCTTGCTTGGCGGCATCATCCCGATGACCTTCTTCAGTATCCATGTCGCCTATGCGGCCATAGGCATAAGCTCCGCGGTTTGCTACATCTACTATAACGATTTAGTGCAGCAAGACATCAAGGAAGAGCTTGTGAAGGAACAAAAGAGGATCAGCGATATGCAAGAGCATACGATCTCCGGCCTCGCCAGCCTTATCGAAAGCAGGGACACCGAAACGGGCGGCCACATCGTAAGGACAAGCGCCCTGGTGAAGATGGTCGCGGAACAATCGGTCGAGGAAGGGCTATACAAAGAGACCCTTACCCCGGAATTCATCTCCAGGCTTTGCACCCTCGCCCCGATGCACGACGTCGGCAAAATCGTCGTCTCGGACCAAATACTAAAAAAGCCCGGAAAGCTTACGAAAGAGGAATTCGAGGCCATGAAGAAACACGCCGCGATGGGCGGCAAAGTCGTTAGGGAGATCCTTAGCGGCATCACCGACGAAGACTATTTGAAATTCGCTTCCGACATAGCGACTTACCACCACGAAAGATGGGATGGCACAGGCTATCCTAGCGGTTTGTCCCAAGAGGCCATTCCCCTCTCGGCCAGGATCATGGCGATCGCCGACGTCTATGACGCCTTGATCTCCAAAAGATGCTATAAGGAAGCGATGACCTTCACCGAGGCCATGAAGACGATGGAAGAGGAATCGGGCACCCATTTCGATCCAAAGCTCATCGCTGTCTTCCTTAAGAACAAGGAAAGCTACCGCCACTTCTGCCAAAGGCCAGAATAGCAAAAAAACCTGCAAAACCCCGCTTTTATATTGAAAACCGCACTATTTTTCCTATATCCAAGGTCGAGATCAATCGTCTTATAATAGAGAAAACAGTCGAGGTAATATTTCATGGCGGAAGAAGAAACCGCCCCCGTTTCGGGGCAAGAGATCAAAAGCGAGTCACGCTTTAGCTATTTCGAATCCATCGGCGTCATCGTGGGACATGGCGTTGGCGCGGGCATATTGTCGGTCCCCTATTTGGCAAGCAGAAACCCATGGTGGGTCGTCATATTGATCCTGGTCGGGGCTTTTGCAGTCAACATATTGCTGCACCTGATGGTCGCCGAACTAAGCTACCGCCATAATGGGGCGCAGTTCGTCCAATGTTTGCAGAAAACGATTTTCAAAGGGAAGGTTGGCAAGGTCTTTACCTGGATCGCCTTCGCCCTTCTTGGGCTTTCCGTCATCATGAATTGCTGCTCCTATATCACGGGCGTCGCAACCGTATTCTATAACTGGTTTGGACTCCCGCTATGGGCAGGCATGCTCATCTATTACGCCTTTGCCGCATTGGTGGTTTTCTTTGGCATGAAGGCCGTGGGCATAAGCGAGAAATACTGCGTGTTCGTCATGGTCGCCGTCATGGTCGTCCTATTCATCGCGACCTTCACGGTCGGATTAAACCCCCTCCCCGAGGCCTTCGTCCACATCAATAACGTCTTGGCCCTTTATGGCATGGTAAGCTTTGCTTTGTCTTCGGTCATGTCCGTACCAACCGTCGTAAAGGGGGCAAACGGGAACAAAAGGCAGATACATGTATCGGTTATCGTGGGAACTCTAATCAACGTCACCCTCGTCGGACTGCTTACCCTAATCACCATTTTGGCCTGCGGGAACAACGTCACCACCGATGGTGCCCTCGTGGATCTTTCCGGCGTGATAGGGGGTTGGGTTGGCATAGTGGGCTATGTCTTCACCATCCTCGCCCTTTCCACTTCCTTATGGGCCAATACCCTCAATTTGCGCGACATCGTGCATGAACAGTTTTCCAAATTGCCGGTCAGGCTATGCTGGGTCATCGTCTCATTGCCTTGCCTTGCCATATCGCTAATCTCCCTAATCCCCGTATTCGGAGCAAGCTTCGTCGCCTTCGCAAGAGTCGCCTCGGTCATCCAAATCGTCACGAACCTCGCCATCGTCGTCGCCTATAGCGTGACTAGGAGAAAGTTCGATGATTCGCCTCTACTTGGCAATTTCGGCGGCATCGTCTTCCAAGTCATCGTCATCCTCATGGCGATAGTCGCGACGGTTGGATCCATCCTTACGGTCCATTAATTTCGTTTATGCTTCCATTCGCCAAGACTCTCGGAACGCCAAATATAACAATAGGTAAAAAGCCCCTTATTTTGTACAACGGCAA
Source organism: Bacilli bacterium (assembly GCA_024687185.1). Classification (GTDB taxonomy): domain Bacteria; phylum Bacillota_I; class Bacilli_A; order RFN20; family CAG-826; genus Alloenteromonas. Next base: position 26,911 of record JAILEX010000001.1, read on the forward strand.
AATAAACGTCATAGCGTTTCACTTTTCATCCATTCGTTTTTTTGTCAATCCGTTTTGATTATCACGAATCGAAGGTATAAAATAATCGACGATTTTATACTAGCTATTACTATCTGAAGACGACTATGGACTCCGAGAAAAAATTCGACAGACGAAAAGGCATCTCTCTCAAAATCATTGGATGGGTAACTACTTTAATAGCCTCCATCGTTTCCGCAGTCCTCGTCATCTCCCTTATCAATTTAGGCACAACCTACCATAAAGTCACTTCCACAACCGCCGAATACATGGCATGGAAAGATACCGCCATGGGCCTTTCAAACGGCTCGGACGAACTAACGAACCAAGTCCGTTCCTATGTCGTCACGGGACAAGTCAAATATAGGGATGGCTATTTCACCGAAGCCGCCTCGGGAAGAAGGGAAAAAGCCGTCGAAACCATCAAAAACTACTTAGAGGAAACAACGGTCTATAACGATTTGCAGGAGGCATTAAACGCTTCCATCGACTTGATGAACAGCGAATATTACGCCATGAGGCTTATGGTCGTATGGTCCAACGAGGATATGGCCGGAGTCCCCGAGGAGGTGAAAAAGGTCGTCTTGTCCGAGGAAGACGAAGCCCTAATCGCCACGGCCCAAAGCGACCCATCCAAATGGGAAGGCATCAAAGACCGCGCGGAGGGAATCGTATATGGCGATGCCTACGCCAATTCGAAAACCAAGATCCTAGGCAACGTCGACAAAGCGGTAAGCACGCTTGATGGCATGTTGCAGAATAGCGTTTTGGAAGCCTCCAGCCAAATGAAGATCATCATCGTTTTCCAATCCGTATTCATTGGCATCAACATCTTCTTCGTCGCCGGTTCGATATTATTGATGTACATCTATTTGCTCCGCCCGATCCAGGATGCCGTTACCCGTCTCAATAACGACGAGGCAGTCGAGATAAGAAGCGTAAAGGAATACCGCTTCCTCGCCTGGACCTATAACAAAATCAGGGAGCAGAACAAGCACCATAAGGAGTCGCTGCTATACCAAGCCGAGCACGATAAGCTTACGGGCCTATTAAACCGTACCGGCTATGACGACGTCTTCCAGAAGATCGATTTGAACCACGTCCTTTTCATCTTGCTTGACGTCGATAAATTCAAAGACGTGAACGACGAATACGGCCACGCCGCGGGCGATAAGGTCCTAAAAAGGGTCAGCGACACGATGCTATTCTATTTCCATGACGACAATTGCCACGTCTTCCGCATCGGCGGGGACGAATTCGCCATCATCATGGAAGGCATACAGGAAGATAGGGTCGCGGAAATGGTCGAACGCTGCAAACATATGAACACCGAACTAAAGGGCGGGACCCAACAACTAAGGATCTCCCTTTCCATCGGCGTCGCCCTAGGCAACGACCTAGACACCACCGATACCCTCTTCAAAAAAGCCGACCTTGCGCTTTACCACACGAAGAACACAGGACGCGGCAAAGTCGCATTGTTCGACGAATCCATGCGCTAAAGCCAGTTAGGCTAATATAAGCGCGATTTAGCATAACGCTTAGACAATATTGATGAATTTATAAAAATTTCACTTATTCAAGAAATGCCGATGAATTCGAATAAAATCGATGAATTCGAATTTTTTTTCATACTTTTCGCGCGCATATGTCGCTTGACTACGGGTGCGCGCATAAATAAAATTTCAAACGTTAAAAGCAAAACCAGAGCGATCTGGTGACGCAATGCTACAAGGGTCTTCTCGAAGATAGCCAGCTGCCAACAAACCAGATGAAACTGGTTTTATGACAAAGGAAGGTACGAGATGATCAAAGAGACGAGTAAAGGAAAAACTAGGGGATACGAAATCCTTTTTTCATGCGCGCCGCTTCTATTCTCCAAGAAACTAACCTAAGGAATTAACCACTATGGGAAGGTTTGGGGAAAAAATCAAAGGCTTGTTCCAAAAAGGTGACGAAAATAACCGTAACCTTGGAAAGCTTTTTGGTATCCTCGGACTAATCGTAGGCAACGTCATGGCCGCCAGCGCGATGACGATTGCGTGGTTCAATATCATCAACCGCGAAGCCAACATCGACACGGTGGCAGGCGACCTCAACGTCGAAATAAAGAAGGTCTCCGCCTATAAGTACATCTACCCCTATTATTCCAACTCCGCCGAATTCATCAATTACGATGGGGAAGGGGAGGTTCTTTCCTTTGTTATGGAGGACCAAAATTACCCCGAGGCGGATTTCGAAGACAGCATAACCATAACCCTAGGCGACCCCTATAGCGGGACCTATATAACATCCGGGACCGGAACGAAGGAAAGCATCCTTTATCCTACCGGCAGCTCCTTCTTCTACTACCTTCTCGGCGATTCGGTATTTTCCGGCACAACAAGCGAATGGTCCATCGACAATTCCGTTCCCTTTTCATATATGGCGGCCCCCACGGCAAATAACCCCGCCATACTCGATAACGTAGTCGTTTCAGCCGGGGCCGAATTCACCCTTTTCGATGCAAGGACGGCCACGGCGGGAAGTTGCAATTACCTAAATTACGCAAGCGCGGATGCACCGAGCGAAGGCAAAAGCAAACGCTTTGAGATCCTTTCGAACAAAACGCTCCGCTGCCTTTCCGCCGGAATCTATAGCTTTTCCTACACCGGGTCATCTCTTACGATCACCCTCCACAACCGCAATAACGACGCCGTCATCGGAAGCAACATCCTCGATCCCACGAAGATTAGTCTGGATTATTATGCAACAGGCCAATCCGGAACACTGAACGACTATGTCCCCACAGCGATAAAAAACCAAAACACAATGGTGGTCCTAGACGTTGAATTAGCCTATAGGAACGCAAGCGAAATAGATGCGGGATTACAAGTAAAAAGGCTGGCGAATACCGCTTTTGACTATACCGATAGCGAAAACACGGTAGGCTATATAAACGAACAACAGCAAAACGCATTGAAGGCATCCGACTTTTATGCGTTTTACCCATGCTTTAGCGAAGGGTCGCTAGGAAGCGCGAGCGAAGTATGGGAAGCCCTACACCAGAAAAAGACCAACGATACGGTCAACCAGGTGAATATATTCAGCAAATTCGATGGCACGGGTACCGTTATCGACGCACCTTTATATAGCGACACCTTGACGGTAAACGCAGGCAAAATCACCCTCGACGCATCTTCTAACAGCACCTATCACTGCTATATCGCCATTGATTATGACTATATCCATACCCTGTATTTCCTAAATGAGAATAGACTTGGAAAAACCTATCGTCTCGATAGGGATTTCGGCTTTTATTTCACGGCTACCCAGCATATGGAGGCATCCGAATGAAAAAGGGTGCCATGTTTACAAAACTCGCAATAGGGGGAAGCCTATTCCTAATCGCGGTTTCCATAGCGGTTTCCTCGTCTTTGGCCTATTACATCAAGAACGCCTCAAGCAACGGTTCCTATGGCGAAATCGGATTAAGGTCCTATTTCGAACGTGGGTCTGGCTCAGAAGGGGAGCCCTATGTCATAACCAGGCCTAGGCACATGTATAACCTTTCAAAACTTCAGTCTTTGGGCGTTTTCAGCGAGAAAACCTATTTCCAGCTTGGACTAGTCGGATTGGCTGGCTCCAACGAAAACCTAGGCCCCCTATGCTATGTAAGCGATAGCTCAAACGAGGTAACCCCGTTCTTAGACATGTCTGAATCGAGCTATGATCACGAACCGATTTATTCCATCGGATCGGAAGCCGTTCCGTTCTATGGCGAATTCGACGGGCAGGACATCGAAATCAAAAACCTCAATGTCTATGCGGACCCAGAGGATTCCGGGTTATTCGGCTATACGGCCTCGGGTTCTTCCGTACATGACCTTTTCCTTTCGAACATCACCATCAACACGATGGGCTATACAAGCGCATACGAAAGCCTATATGGGCCTAATAGCACGCTAAACGAAACCGTGACATTCGTCTATAACCTCACAGGTGAATCCGATGGGGCCACAATAGTTTTCGACCACGACTCCACCGAATACGACATCGTCGCCTTTACAGCCGATAGGTCGAACCAAGGGTTTGTACATGACGAAAACGCAGGCGACCGTGTCCCGACCCTAACCTACACAACCACCAATTCCAATTACTCCTATGCGGTTAACGTGTCCGGAGCCCTATTGTCCAATTCAAACGGCACAATCTCCCCCAACCTAACAGAGTTATTCGCCTTTTTCAAACAACAGATGGACCAGGAAGACGCCTCTTATCCGATGCAGGCCTCGACCTCCGTTTCCATCGTCGCCTACAACCTCGATAGCTATGGTCAAACTCACTCGAAATCGCTTTTGACCCTATCATACCTATTCACCATGGAGTCCGCCGATGCGACCGGAATCGGGATGGAGGTTCGCGTCGGATCCCAACACACGAACAACATAGGACTCGTAATCGGGCATTGCGACGGCTCGATCAAGGATTGTTACGTATATAATGGCGCATTCAAAATGAACAATGGCTCGACATTGTCCGGAGGGACCTATACGGCGCTAGAAAACCGCTCAAGCCTAGGATTGGTCGGATTGGTTGGAAATACCGTTAGGAACTTGGTGGCAGAAGAATCGGGCGGTTCGACCACGGCCGGGAAAAACGTTGGCGTTTTGGACTTTACGACGATTTATGACGATATCATCGACTCCTCTTCTTTCTCTAGTAGCGAAAGCATCGGCGCAGGAGGCATTTCCTATTCGCCAAGATCAGGAAACAAATATACCAATTACCTAAGGAAGAACCTCAGTGACCAATACGTGACGGAATCCGAGAATACCGTTGCCTTCGCCGGTCAGAAGATCATCAAAAACACCGATCTAGGCGTTTTTACGGTAGGAACGGACTATTACGCAAATAACGGCACGGGAGCTTCCAATCGACTTGATTCCTCTATCGTCAGAAAGGAAGAGACGGATGTCGACGGCGGGTACTATCTCTACTACGCAACCGGCGAATATCAAAGAAGCGCCGGCTATGACTATCGCAAAAACTATAAACAGTGGTACCGAAGCAACAGCTATCCCAGCACGGGCGACGAGATACCACAGATTTTCCAAGGCCGACATCTTCCCAAGGCCGAAGAAACCACATGGGAGAGTTTTGCGTATAGGGAATTGCACCAAAACTATATTTTCCGTTTCAAGCTCGATCCCTATTACCGAAAAACAAGGGGCTTGTACTTCTCGGATTTGGATACCTCTTCCATCGGCGGATCCTTCCTCGCAAAATACTTCCGTTATAAATTGGTTGACCAAAATAGCCAACCCATACCCATAGGAAGCAGAAATAGCGGCGTTATGTTGCGCGATAGTTTTGGCAACGAAATCAAAAAACTGATCTCGAGTTTTTCTCTTCCCGACCAAACGGGCAGCAACACGAACATCATCTGCATCAATAACTCTGCGGAACTTTATCCGGCGGCCAATACCGTTAACTTCGAAATCAAAACGGAATATGCGAACATCACCGTAGTCGCAAGACCGGAGGATGCTTATAACGATGGCGGGGACGACGACGGGGCATCGATCGGCGTTTACGAATTGACGGATTCCCCAAATGAAAGCGGGAACAGCAAAATTTTGCAAAAGCAATCCTACGACCCAAAATATGCTTTCTTCATGCCCGGGGAAAAGCATTTGAGCTATTTTGACTACAACGTAATAAACGGGTCTGGCAAAATCGGCACCTATGATAGCAGCGGCAACTTCACGGAAGTTTCCTCTTCCGCCGCCCCCTCTTACGCTCCGCGGGCAAACGGGGCCGAAGCCGAATATAAGGCGGGGACACGACTATTCGTCCACACATTTAAATTGCCGCAAGGGCGATATTGCCTTTCTTCCGCCGACAACAGGGCCAAAATCTATTACATCTGCGCCCAGGGCCAAAGCGAGGGGCAAATCGAATTCAACGATACGATCTATGCCGGAAGCAATTCCGTCGAATCGGTCGATTTCCTAAAAAGCCCGCGATTCGATCCGGACACGAAGGCAGAACTCGTTACCCTAGATGGAGTCAGTACATATAATCCGGCGGGAAACGAGTTGCTCAATAAACGTTTATATGTGACCTTCCTGGATAGCGACAGGTCGAGCTTCGCTTCTTCTCCGGCCCCTTCGCAACTAACGTTCCTATACGATCCAGAAAGCGCAAAGTTCCTGATATCCTCTTCCCAGCCTTCGGCAATGACCCATATCGCAGTCAGCAATTACGACCACTCGCTTGCCGGGGACTCGAAATCGCTCACGGTATCGCTAATGGGAAACGAAAGTTCAGGAAGCACGTTGTTCTATTCCTACGAGGCATAAAGGAGGCAAACTATGAAAATGAAACCAATCAAAAGTTTATTCGCGTTATTATTTGGGATTTTTATGCTCCCAATGATCGCTTCTTCTTGTGCCATGGAAGGCGATCCTTTGGCGGGAAGGAACGTAAAGCATTTTCTTAGCGGCAACAAAGTCGCGACGGAAGGCAATTGGGTCTACTATGGACTAGAAAACAACAACGGCGACGTCACTAGCTATGCCGTTTCCCTAACGGATTCGGCAAAAAACGGGACAGGAGCCATTTCTATCCCGAGCACCTATAACGCTTTGCCCGTCACCGGCATTTGGGAAGGGGCCTTCCGTGGCAGCAACGCAACCAGCATCACGATTCCAGATAGCATAACGGTCATAGACTATGAAGCATTTATGTATTCAAGGGTCACTGAAATCGCGATACCTTCCTCGGTGAGCCTAATCGGGGAAGGGGCTTTCTATAGTTGCCCAAACCTAACCAACGTCCGCATCAATAACAGCAACGAGACGGGCTCTGGATATGCCAATGTCTGCTCCGCCACCGGAGGCGAGGAAAGCGAAGACATCCTATATTCCAACTTGCAGACTATTCCGGCGTTTTGCTTTTTCAAATGTTCGAAATTGGTAGAACTGTCGTTGCCGGCTTCAATCAAAGAGGTAAGTTATGAGGCGTTCCGTGGATGTGCAAGGATGAAATCCATGCTTTCGTTTAAAAACCTAGACATCATTCGCGCTCGCGCATTCGAAGGGTGCGTCGCGCTTACAAAGGTGTATATCCCCAACTCCTTTTTCGAGAGCAGCGCCAACACCATCGAGCCATTGGCCTTCAATTATTGCAGTTCCTCGCTCCATTTCATCTTCGCCTGTGAAGCAGCGACGGCCACCACATGGATTTCGAACCATCCCAATTGGGGTTGGTATAACGAATTGGGGTCTCCAGCCACATATAGCTATGTCTATAATTCCACTAGCACAAGCAACGTGGAAACAACGCAGGCAAGCACCACCTACACCAACGATTGGACCTATAACACCGAATTCAATAGCGACACCAACGAAAGCGAGGTAACCATTACTTCCTATGTTGGAACCACCGTGGACGAAAATAACGAAAACATTACCTTCATCACGGTCCCCAATGAACTCGGTGGCTACCCCGTAAGAAAAATAGAAACCACCGCGTTCAACTCGATCAAAAGATTCATAAAGCGCATTTTCTTGCCAACTACGCTGCAGCGAATCGAAGTATCGATGTTCAATGCGGACTACAAAGAACTTTTGGTAGTGGACTCCAACGAATCCTGCCAAGAAACCGAGAACCCCATAAATCCCCGCATCGATTTGTCAGACCTAACAGACTTAGAGGAAATAAGGGATTTTGCCTTTTGCAATATACCGAAGGCATCAAGCATCCGAATCATCCACCTTCCCTATCACCTGAAAATGGTTGGTAAAGAAGCCTTTAGCAAACGCAACCAAAGCGATACCAACCCACGTCTACGCCATGTCAAGGAGTTCGAATGGGACTACAACGAAGCAGAGGCGCAACTTGAGTTCATCGGAACGGATTGCTTTTTCAAAATGGGGCTTTGGGATGAAAAGAAAATCAATGGAAGCAGTTGCGACTTTGGCGGTCAAAACCTTAACCACGATAAGAAATGGGAAACCCAATATATCCACGAAAACCATATCGACGCAGACGGCAACGTCAATTACACCCCATCCACCATTATATTTCCAAAGACGTTTAAGGGTTTTGGCTACCCTAACGCTGCTACGGCCGCGCTATATGACGGCACCTACGACAAAGGGGCGGCCCATACCTTTGCGGGCTGTCCTTTATTGGGAAACGTCATTTTCAAAGGCGGAGAAGGAAGCAATGATTTGTTTTTGCCCATCCAAACCTTCGCGTTCAACGAATCCCTTCGAAACGTGGTTTTTGAAGAAAGGCCAGGGAAGACCATCACGTTTTTAACTGACGATGGAAAATATTCCGAAGTGTGCATCGGCTGCAGCGCGGGAAGGTTCCATAACGATTTCCGCGGGGATCCCGGCCTTCAAACCCTCGTCCTTCCTAACCAACAAACCGTTTTATGCATTCAAAGGCTAGCGTTCCAGGGCAATTCGCGTGGAGTGATATACATGTCTGGCTCCGCCAGCAACTCTACCTTTATGAGAAGCTCAACCGTGACCGACTTAGACGCCTTTAACAGCAACCCCATTCCGAATAAGGCCATTTCCTATGCAACGGGATGGCGTTCGATAGGCGACGAAAGCTGGTTTAACTATGGCGACAAAAAAGCTTATTTGGGTTATTGCTTTGCGGAAAGCGAAACGACGAAAAGCGACCAGTACCTAAATTCCTATTTGCTAGACCAATCAATGCCCGTATATGAAAACATTCACTATAAGCAAACCTTTATCGTTAATAATGGAACGGAAAACGTGGAAGTCACCGCCGAGGTAGGAAGCGATAACACCAAGGAATTCGTGGTCAAGGACAAATGCGCCTTCGTCACCGGCACAAGCACCGGTAAAGCCACAATGACCAATTACCTTTATGACCGTTGGGATTCCACCTTCACCGGAACGGCAAGGGTTCCCGCAACCGTAAAAGGCTATGATGGCACCACCTATACCGTAAACAAAATCGGCGAATCTGCCTTCACCGCCTGTTTCTCCGATGGCATCGACCAAGCCAGCAAGGAAGACTATAAGGACCTCACAACCGTTTTAATGCCAAACGCAATCACGGAAATAGGTGACTATGCGTTCCTCAGAGCCTATGGGGTCGAGGAAATTACAGGATATACCCCCGATGCTAACGACGACCCTACCGGAGATGCCCTTAACGCCAATTATACGATGCCAACGAGCCTAATATGGATTGGAAAAAACGGGCTTTCCTTCTGCAACGTCAAAAAAATCTTAGGGTTACGAAACGATGTGCGTTTCTACGAAAACGTCACAACGGGAAACGACAAGGACATGACAAGCGTATTTTCCAATAATCTCTCACTAAGAGTCATTTCCTTTTTATCGGTCAAAAATTACTTCACGACAACCTATATTTCCGAAAGCGGGGAAACCTATACCTCCGCTTTATACGCGAACATAAGCGGCGTCAGTATAAATACAAACGGCGGTAGATTATTGCTCATCCTAAATCGAGACAATGCCGACGTTAATAAACCTAGCGCCGATTACACCTATACCGATGGAGTTGGAACCTTCGATCTAGGGTACCATAGTCACTCAGCCAATCGTAAATTCCTATATGGCGCAACCAGAATGGGCTATTGGATCAAAAAGCTAAAAATCGCAAGCAAAACGCCAAGCAACCAAGCATTTTTCTCCGCCGTATGTAACAGAAGAATTGTGAACGAGGTTATGACCGTAACGGATTCCTATATTTATTTATTTGAGCCTATAAGGGACTATAGGGACAACGTTTGTGATCTAACTGCCGCAGAAGGCAACATATTTAGTTTGCAGGCCTATGCTTTTGCGGGATGCGAACAATTCGATACCATTTACCTCAACCAAAATGAAGGCGGCACCCTTCCAAACGGAGTATTCTCAGGCGCGGAAAACATAACCTATGTTACCCCTGGGCCAAACGGAGATGGAGATAATTATATAGGGGAAAGACTTGTCGATCCAACCGTCCTTGACTTATCCAACACCAAATATGCGGGTATTGGTTCAGAAACTTTTAGAGATAATGAAATTTTCGATACCGTAAGAATTCCAAATAACGTATCGAGCTTCACAATTGGAAGCGGCGCCTTCCGAGATTGCGACACCCTCACTACTTTGGATTTAAGGACGGCCAAACAAGGATGCACCATCAACATCAATGACAGTGCGTTCAAAAATTCTGGCTTAACGACAATCTACTGGCCCACCAAGAGCGGTTGTACGGTCAATATCACCGGAGGTTTCCGCGAATGTCCAAGTCTAACAAACCTTTCCTTCAGCAGTACCGTCACAACAAACATTGGCGAATATGCTTTTTATAGCTGTTCCGGTTTGACACGCATCGATTTCACGGGTCTAGTCGGAGAAGGAATCAGCGGTTATGACGTCGCAGATGGCAAAGCATCTATCGGCAATTATGCTTTCCAGAACTGCAAAAATCTTTATAACAACGACGGCGATACCCTTATTATCCCAGAAAACGTCGTTGCCATCGGTAAACAATCATTTAAATCTAGCGGCATTAAAAGCGTAGAATTCAAAGCAAAAACAATGCAATTTTCTAACGAGAGCTTCGATAACTGCACTTCGATGAGTCGCGTATATTTCTCCTATAACGGAGCAGACGCAAACGAAAGTAATTGGGATTTAGTAAGCGATATTAATATCCAAAATGACCAGTTCAATACCTTCTCGGATTGCGGCGACAACCTAACAACCATCATTTTGCCGCCGGCATTCGATCTTTATAACGCTGCAAAGCACTCCATCGTATGGCAAAGCAAAAAGGTCTTGTTCTATATCAGAAGAACGATTAGGTCCACTGACAGAGAGCCCGAAACGGATTGGAGGTTAAGGGAGGGCACCGATGCCGGACCCGCACAATGCCATTTCCAGGTATCCACCATAGCCGACGTTTTAAATAGTTCCTACACTGACACCACTTACACAACCGCAATCGCGGACTACGTCATATCCCAAGACGATTTTTACTGGTATCTTCAAAATGGTGATGCCGTTCGCTTAGGCCAAATTGATAAAACTGAGATGGAAGGCGATGGCGTATATTCCGTTTATTTTATTCTTAATGGCGTCGGAACCGGTAAACTCCACGGCGGGGATGGCACACTCTATCCGGTTGGTCGAACCTTTTCAGCATAAATTTAATTGAAGCACGCCCAATCAATCCCAACCCTTGAAACAATCCTTAAACGAGTTTTTGTTGTTTCATAAAATTTTCTTTTCGTTTATGATTGTGTAAGAGACAGTGAATTCGAAATTCCTTCGATGATAAAAGGGGTTTTAGGAAGCACTGAAGGAAACCGTAACATAAACTTACAATATTTGATCCGAGATATACTGGATAATTTAGAAAACCCATGAAAAAAGTCATCATCGTTGCAAAGAAAGGCTCCCAACGCGTCGAGTTCATCAAAGAGGTTTTAGAGTAGGAATATAAGGTCGAAGAGATCAACTCTTTTGAAGATACCCTTCTTGTTTTATCCGATACCGAAAACGAACCAAACCTCCTTATCCTCGACAACCCTTCCTCCAACGATTCGATGAAGGCAATCCTTGGTTCCATCTCCAAAAGGAATAACTTCGCCTTCTTCTTCCCCGTCTTGATCCTCACCGATCAAAAACACATGGAAGAAGACGATGAATACCTTGATGATCCCGTTATAGGAATCTTATCCGCCTCTGAAAGCAAAAAGGTTATCTTAAAGAGGATTGAACACGCGATAAAACTTGCAAATTCCGCTTCTTTTGACGAGTTTTCGGAAATGCTTAAGGCCCTTCCTTCCCTAATCTATTTAAAAGATAGCGCGGGAAGATACGCCTTCTCCTCACAAAGCTGGCACCATCTAAAACTAAAGGGTTCGATCCGCGGCTTAACTGACTTCGAAATCAGAAAAGACAGGAAAAACGCCGAAATCGCAAGGGCTAGCGACCTCGAGGTTTTGAAATCGGGCAAAGGCAAACGCTACGTCATCAAAGAATGCACCGACGAAGGTACCGATTACCTTCAAGTCATAAAAGAGCCACTTAAAAACGACGATGGTTCCGTCTATGGCATCATCGCCATCGTCAATAACGTCACCGACGAGGAACTATTAAGGCAAGAGCTCAGGGAAAATCGATCACCGACCAATTGACTGGGCTATATAACCGCTACTACTTTGAGGAACTTGCGCAGGCCAACCGCAACACCCTCGTCCTTCCCTCAACCATCATTTCCGCCGATTGCGATAAGCTAAAGCAAATCAATGATAGATTCGGCCATGCCGCGGGCGACCAATATATCCTTTATGCGCGCGATGCCATACAGACCGCTTTGCCAGAAGGCTCCTTCTTATTCAGGATGGGCGGAGACGAATTCCTCGCCTTCCTTCCTGGAGTAGACGAAGAGGAGGCTTCCGCCTATATCGAAAGGATCAATGAGAACGTCACTAACTATGTTAACGACGACTTCGCCCTCAAACTCTCCGTCGGCGGATATACCATCAAAGACAAAAACACCACCATCGAGAAAGCCTATCTTTATAGCGATAAGGCCATGTATGAGGTCAAACGGGCTCATAAATCAGGCTGCTAAACAATTCTTTCTAAAATCATAAACCTCGCTATTTATTTTTAGTCAATTTTAAAGTTGGCCTTTTATGATGATGTTCAAATAAGGAGGGTCAACCTATTTATGAAAAGCAAACTATTACTAGCCCTGGCATCATCTGCATTATTAATGTCTTGTGGCTCAACTTCTGGAGGTTCTGGTTCTACCTATACCTCTGGCTCCACCGGCACAAATAGCGCCTCCGGCCAAACGTCGGCGGTATCAATTAGCGAAGATGATGTCGATAGCGACTTCACCCTAGTCGATGAATCCAATAACGCGATTAGCGGCACTAGTGGCGTATATAAAATCACCTCGGCCGGCACTTATACCGCTAGTGGAAAACTTAGCGGACAGATCTATGTCGATGCCGCGGACGCGGAAGTCGAGCTCGACCTAAATGGCGTCTCCATTTCTAATTCTAGCGTCTCACCCATCTTCGTCGCGGCCTGCGCCGATTTCGACTTAAAGGCCTTAAGCGGCACAAGCAACTACATCTATGATAACCGTACCACCGATTATTCCGAATCTGAGGATGACACCGTTGGCAAAGGCGCGGTCTATGTCGCCGATGGCGATTTGAAGATCAAAGGCACGGGTACCTTATCCGTCACTTCTTTAGCCAATAGCGGAATCCATGGCAAAGACAATGTCACCGTCAAAAACGTCACGATGCTCGTAAAGGCCGTCAATAACGGTATTAAAGGTAATGACAAAGTCACGATCGAAGAGAACCCAACTCTTGGTATCGTCGCCGGGAACAATGGCATCCGCACCTCTAGCAGCGACACGGGCAGCTCCGCGCAACATGGCTATATTTATATCAACGGCGGTACCATCACCATCAACTCCTATGGCGATGGCATCGACGCGGAATACGCGGTCGAATTCGGTACCTCCGAAGATGATGATGGCAATACCTGCACCCCAGTCGTTGATATCTATACCAACAAATATTCCTCCTACTCCTATAGCGAGGTTTCCTCTAGCGCCAAAATCAATTACGCCTATGGCGGTCCTGGTGGCGGCAACCAGGGTGGCGGAAACCAAGGCGGCGGATTCGATGGCGGCGGAATGTCCGGCGGATCCTCGGCCGAAAAGGCGGATGAATCCGCGAAGGGCATCAAAGCCAACGAGGCCATCAACATCACCGCCGGCGAAATCTTCTGCTACACCTATGACGACGGCATCCACGCCAATAGCGGCGAATCCTTGGAAAACGGCTCCACCTCTAGCGGCAATATCACCATCAGCGGCGGCGAGATCAGCCTCAAGGCAAGCGATGACGGCCTCCATGCGGACGGCACCCTCAACATCAAAGGAGGCACGATCAATATCGCGGAAAGCCATGAAGGCGTCGAAGGCAATATCATCAACATCTCCGGCGGCGAGACCACGGTCTACGCTTCCGATGACGCGGTCAACGCCTCTAGCGCCCTCAATATCTCCGGCGGTAGGGTCGATTCCAATATGCCCGCTTCTGGCGATGTGGACGGCTTAGATAGCAATGGTTCCTTCACCATTAGCGGCGGCACCATCATAACCCGTGGCCCCAATAGCGAAATGGCTGCCCCAATCGACGTGGACGGCAACGTCAAGATGACGGGTGGAACCCTCATCGTCGTCGGCTATTGCCCCTCCATCTCCACTAGTCTAACCAAAACCTCTTCCTCTAGCGGTCTTTCTAGCGGCTCCCACACCGTCACAATTGGCGGATCGACCATCTCCTATAGCAACGCCTATAGCTATAGCGGTTCCACGACCGTCTATGGTTCTGGCACGGCAACCGTTAAATAAATAAGGCCAATCACCCTATAGGTACCCCAAATCCTAGACATCTAGGAAAGGGGTACTTTTTCTTCGACAAAAAGGCATAACAAGAGGAACATAACCCCTTTATAAGGGGTACAATAACCTATTCGAAAGAAGGGACGACTGATGTTTAACAAAAGCGATATCAAAAGGAACGAATGCCAGCTTTTCGGCGGCCAAGCCAAGAAGGGATACGATTGGTGGTGGCATTCCTTCACCGCATATAACAAAAAGACGGGGGAGGCCAAACCCTTTTTCATCGAGTTCTTCGTTTGTAACCCCGCCTTGGGAAAAGAAGAGCCCATATTCGGCCAGTTAAAGGAAAACAAAGAAAAGGGTATCCGCCCATCCTACTTGATGGTTAAGGCGGGGTGCTGGGGAACAAACGCGACCCAACTCCACCGTTTCTATGGTTGGAAGAAGATAGAAGTCGGATATAAGGCGCCCTATTTTGTGAAATCAGAAGGATGCTATATAGACGAAAAATCGACGCACGGGTCCATTAAAATCTCCGAAAAGGAGGCCAAAGAGCATCCTGAATGGATGTGCGATAGCGGTGAGATCACTTGGGATCTGAGGATCGAAAAGAAGATCGCCTTCAACGTCGGTTATGGCGCGGGTTCCCTCTTCCGGCACATGCAGGCGTTTGAGATGTTTTGGCATGTCGAGGGCATGAAGTCCTTCTTTGAGGGAACGATTACCTTTAACGGTGAGGAATATGAGGTAAGGAAAGAGGATTCCTATGGCTATGCAGACAAAAACTGGGGCAAGGACTTCACCTCCCCCTGGGTTTGGCTTTCCAGCAATAACCTAACTAGCTTGGTTTCAGGCAAGAAACTCGATAATAGCGCCTTCGATATAGGCGGAGGCTGTCCAAAGGCCTTTGGAATCGCCTTAAAGCGCAAACTATTAAGCGCCTTCTATTACGAAGGGAAGTGCTATGAGTTCAACTTCTCGAAATTCTGGACGGGCACCCGCACCAAATTCGATTGCAGGGAAAGCGAAGACGAGATCATCTGGCACGTCGAGCAAAGGACGTGGAGAAAGAAGATGGTCACGGACATCACCTGCAAGAAAAAGGATATGCTTTTGGTCAATTACGAAGCCCCCAACGGCAAGAAGCTCCATAACCGTCTATGGAATGGCGGAAACGGGGTAGGCGTAATCAAGCTATATCGCGGCAAAAGGCTAATCGATGAAATCGAAGCCAAAAACATCGGCTGCGAATATGGCGAATATTGCGATCCAATAAACAAATAGGACTTACGATAAGGTGAAAACGAGGTTATTGAGCCTTAGGTTTTCATAGCAGTTGCTATTGCCGTTGTCATTTTGGACGTAATAGCCCGTATTGGAATCAAGCTCATAGAAGGTTGATTCGGCATTGGAGAATTCGATGGTGAAGAAAAGTATCTCCCTACCTTCTTCGCTTGCCCCTTGGTTAACGATGGAAAGGGGTAACGTGGGAGGCGTGGCGGATTCGGGATAGGTTTCCGCATAGGCAAAGCGATCAGTTAAGGAGGAATAATAATCCCTTCTATAGTCGGCGTAGGCGCTTTGGATGTCCGCAGTCACGCTTTCGGGTGAGGACATGGGGGACACGGAATAGGCCTGTCCGCGGATATCGATCGCCCAGGTCAAGGAAACGTTTTTCTCCGCGCTTACCTTGGCGGAGTTGGAGGTTGTTTCGGAGAAGGAAGATAGGCTAAATCCGGATACGCTGCCACTTGTGATAACCAGGGCATAGGTAAGTTTATGGGCGGGCCAAAGTTCTTCGATGGAGGTTGGGTTATAATCCACTCCTCCCCTAGTGATGGTCTGGACGCTGCCGTTATTCGAATAGTTGATCTTTGTGAAGGTGGCCGCGTTATTGGTATAGGAAACCTCATATCCGGCGAATTTATTGATTCGATTGTTCCAATTTCCGTCTTTGATGACCGCATTCACGCTAAAAGTGTCTAAGAAATACAAATCGTATTCGATTCCACCCGGGCTTTGGATGGTGAAGGAAGACACTTCCGTCGTGACACTTCTATTAGAAACGAACCAAGCCATGGTGCCGCTAGTCACGCCACCGACGCCAAGCAAGATGAGGAAGCAATTCAACAAAACGGCAAAAGTCGCCCTATTGGCCTTGCTTTGTCCTTTTCTCTTCGCTTGTCCCATCGAAAATGGCCTTTCCTTGGTGCCGGTTTTCGTCCATCGGGATAAAAAACAGCCACCGCATTTGGCAGCTGGCTATCTAATCGAGTAGACCCTTGTAGCTTTGCGTCGCCAGGTTACCCTGGGTTTGCTTTTCACAAGAAATATTGTAACCCCATTACGGCAAAGATGTAAATAAACTAGAGTGTTTTTCTCTACATTTTGATAAGGGCTATTTTGTAGATTCGATAAACGCCCCTTCTAAATCGCTTTTCTAGGGTTATTAACAAACGAAGCGTTAAGACAATTAGAAGCGTTTTTTTCTATATAAAAGAGGAAGAATTTCTCCTATAATCCTTCATGTCAATCAAGGAGTATTCACCATGACAAATTTCCAAATTTACAAAAAAGTACTGTCGTTCTCCTTCCTAAGCCTATTGATCGATTTGGCCATGTTGGCGTTAGTGAGCGCTAGCACCGTCATCGGCTTCTTCATCGGGCAGGGAGTGAACGCTGAGGGCGGCGGATTCGTCGGAGCGGTCTTCGGACTAATCGTCGGCGCCATCTTGTTCGGCTTGGCCGGCAACTTCGCCTCATTCACCGTCAACGCCGCCCAAATCGCCATGATCACGGAAGGCGTTACCACGGATAAGATGCCCGACCACACCTTCAAATCCGGCTTCCAGGCAGTCAAAGCCCGCTTTGGCGCCATCACGGCCCTCTTCTTCATCATTCGTGCCATCAAGTCCGTCTTCCGTCAGTTAGGAAGGGGCATCAACAAAATCGGCACCGCGGTCGGCGGAGACGTCGGCAACACCGTCACCTCCGTCATCGACGGCATCATCCAAACCCTCATTGCCTATCTATGCGATTGCTGCCTTGGCTGGGTTTTATACCGCAAGGACCAAAACGCGGCCAGAAGCGCTTGCGAAGGTACCGTCATCTTCTTCAAACACGGCAAAACCCTTCTTAAGAACGCCGGCAGGATCTTCGGCATGGGCGCCTTGTCCTTCATCCTCGTAGGCGGTGCGCTATTCGGCGGACTCTTCCTCCTCTTCAATGGACCTTTCAACGGTGCCATGGTTAGCCTATATACCGAACTTGGCAAACTAGTCGAAGGCGAATTAGGGTTCAGCGTAATCGTCTTCGTGATCATGTTCTCCGCGATCGGCGCTATCGTCTTATGGAGCATCCTCCATGGCGTCCTCGGCCATCCCTTCATCCTCGTTGGCGTCCTACGCAACTACATCCAAAGCGGCATCGGCGACACGATCAAGGAAAGCGACTTCGCCGACGTCGAGGCGAAAGCCCCGAAGTTTGGCAAACTCGTTGCCAAGGCAAACGAAGGCAAATAAGGCTTTTACACCTAATTCATCTAGGCGCCTTCGGGCGCCTTTTATTTGCCAAATTTATGTTTATATAAGGGATACATTTCTAGCAAAGCCTTATCCGTAGTCATTAACTCAAAGCCCATGGAAATACTTTCTAGAATCATTTGCTGGTCAGGACCAATCAATGCAGGAAGGGCACCATTATCCTTTTCCTCTTCGTTAGGCAAAACCGCGAGATCTTTTTCGGAGAGGACCTCCTCATCTTCGCAATCCATATAGTAGGACATATACTCACTACTTCCATGGCTTGCGGCCATTATATTGGCCCAAGCCCTCATAGAACAACGAAGGCACGTCCCTTCGTTAAACACAGGCACGCCTTTCTCGCTATTTTGATGTGTAGCGCCCGAAAACAACAAGCCCTCCTCTAAGATTCCCGCAATCGTGGCTTGCATTACCTCGGATTGATCGTGCTTATGAAAATCAACGGTAGGATACTCGCTATCATAACTAGTCCATCCCACTACTTGTAGAAGATCCATAATTATCCCCCTAAAAATGATTAACAAAAGATTATCATTCAGAAAGGGACAATACAAAAGGAGAAGGATTCTTTTAAACCCTCCTCCATTGTCTTTAAATGAACGAAATTCTTGCTAAAACTGTGCAAAAACCACACTTTTATAACTTAAAGAACTTCGTAATGATAAATAACCGATTCGCCAAACGTGCTGGAAATATATTTGGCCACAGAGGCATCCGCGAAAGCCGAAACAAGGGCTTTGGTCTTATCGGTATTGACGTTAGAAGGCTTAACGACGATCCCGTTTGCCCTTAACGATAAGGTCTCGTCCGAAATCTTTTCGCCAAAGACGATCCTAGTGGCGTAATCATCTCCTAAACCAGTTAAAGCGGCATTACCAGGAAGGATACCGAAGTTATAGTCGGAAAGAGAGATCGCGAGGTTGCTCTCCTGGATGCAGGTTAACTTGCAGTTGCTGTAGTTATCCGCGAAGGTGACTTGGCTATTGGGGCTAGTGGTATTGAAGGTAGTAAACGCACCATCGGTGTAGCAGGAATCGGCAATGCCAGAGAGGATGCCGTTATCCTTCAATAGCAATAACGCCCTTTCGATATTGGTGACGTCATTGACGAGTTCGATGGTATCGCCGTTCTCGACCGTTTTATGGGAAGTATGGGATGCATAGAGGCAAAGCTTTTCGAAATGGGCCTTGCAAACCATCTTCAAGGCACCGCTTTCGCCAGCTTCCGCGTTATAGGATTCTAGGTAGGGAAGGTGCTGGAAGTAATTGGCGTCGTATTCGCCACGTGCGACGGCGCTATTCTGTTGCGTCCATTCCAGTGTTGTGACGGATAGGCTGAACCCCTTCTCCTTCAAGACGGGGGCGATGGCTTCCTTTAGGATCTTGGCGTGGGGAAGCTCGCTGGCGGCGATGGTGATCGTGGTTTCGGAACTCGTGCCTCCTCCGCAAGAGAACAAACCAAGGGTAAGAATCGAAGCGAATAGTAACGACTTTTTCATTTTGCAAATCTCCTTTTGTCGGTCCTTTTGGCTAGGAATAAGCCGAGTTCCTGAATCGCCTGGACCAAGACGACGATTAGGATCAGGATGAGCCAGATGTCCGGGCGGGACAGATAGTTCATCGGGTAGTTGTGGTAGATGCTATAGGCCCTGGCGATCAATCCGCCTGCGCCGAAGTCATAGGCGAACGCGGTATAGCCAAGGATAGACACGGTTGAGATGGCGACTCCGATTAATAGGGAGGGCCTAGCCTCCTTTAGAAGCACCTTCGTGATGATCTGGAAGGTGGAGGCGCCCATGCTCCTAGAGGCTTCGACGACGCCTGGGTCCACTTCGTTGAGGGAGGATTCGACGACCCTTCCCACATAGGCAAACGAAGCGAAGAATAGGGGGATGATCATCGTATACCATGCTCCCGTCGCCCTTCCGAAGACTCCCTTGGTAAGGGGGATGAGGACGATGATGAGGATTAGGCAGGGGACGCTACGCAAGACGTTGGTAAGGAAGCCTAGGGCCAGGTTTAGCCACTTATTGGGCTTTAGCCCCTTCTTACCAGTGCTATATAGAAGTATCCCTAAGGGCATCCCCACGAGATATGCGAGGACGGTGGCAATCGCGGTCATGCCCAGGGTTTCCGCGAACGCCAAGAAGAATTCACTCCACTCCAATTTTCTTCACCTCCTCATACTCCACGTGATGGAGCTCTAGATATTTCTTGAGTTTGTTTTGATCGGCTAGTTCCTTGGGGCGTTTGATGACGGTTTGGCCGTACACCTTTCCGCCTATGACCTCGGTGGAGGCATAGACGACGGAGACTAGGATCGCACAATCCTGAACGATGTTGGCGATAAGCGGTTCATCGGCATTGCCATTGAAGAGCAACCTGATGAAATGGTGTTCGTTTAACGCCGTGTGGACGTGGTTGGTGTAGATTAGCGATTTGGCTATATCGGTGGAGGGGTTGAGGAAGACGTCTGAGAGGTCCCCTTGTTCCACTAGCCTCGCCTTATCGAGAATCGCGACCTTGTTGCAGATCTGCTCCACCACGGAAAGCTGATGGGAGATCATGATGATCGTGATGCCTAATTCCTTATTTAGGTCCTTAAGTAGGTTAAGGATCGATTCGGTTGTCTCCGGGTCAAGCGCACTAGTGGCTTCGTCGCTTAGGATCACCTCGGGTTCTAATGCCAACGCCCTGGCGATCGCGACCCTTTGCTTTTGGCCGCCGGAGAGGCTGCTTGGATAGGCCTTCGCCTTTTCCCTAAG
>JAILEX010000073.1 GCA_024687185.1 Bacilli bacterium
GTGTCCAAAAGAAGGAGAGACAACGTGATCAGTGGGATATATTTGCCCAATAACATGATGCTTATTCCTTTGTGTTTTTGCAATAAACTGACAAAATCAATGAAGAATATTGAATTAGAGAAATCGAAAATAAATTTTCGAATACTGGCTCGATATTCATTTTTCTTCGCCCCCGCGCTAGCGCATTTGACCCTTTTTGGGGCGAGGCATAACATCGAGGCAGTTTCGATATAGTAGCGAGAAGGCAGTCCTTTGCGTTTTGCTTTCCGCACCTTGTCTTTATAGGGTGTTTCCCATCCATTCATAAGTTAAGGAAGGGTTACCCCAAAAGCCACATAAGGGAAATCGTCGGAACAAGGATTTCTATAAGAAAGGAAAGGTTATGGGTCTATCCATAACGAAAAGGGAAAAGCTATGAACCTAAAGAAAATCTTAGCGGCTTCGATCATCTCCTTGTCCATGGCCGCGGGAGTCGGCGTTGGGGTTGTGGGAGCAAATAATGTTGAGGTAGATGAAGTCAACGCAACGGCGGATTATAGAATCAACATTCTAACAGCCAACTCTTATTGGTCGGCTGACAATGCGGTAACTCGCCTTAATTTCAGCGAACAGCAGTACGTATTTGCCACAACCGACTCCGATATAGGAACTACGGTGACTATAGGTGAGACTACCTACACCCTTTATACCTGTTTTGTCGACCAGACCAATCTTGGCAGTTACAATAACATAGAATTTAAACGTTATGGTTCGGACCAAACAACGGATAAAAATTGGACGATTTGGGGTGGTTACGTCTCAAGTGTTTCCGGGTCATGGAAGAACACCTTCGAGATTACCACTGCCGAGACCGCAAGCATCAATGAATGGGGCGACAAGTGGTGGAAGGTTACCACCCATACGGGCCGTACGGATAATTATTCTTCCGAAGAGGGAACAGTATCGGGACATTTTATAGTGAATAACACCTCGTCCATTGACCACCCTGGTGACGTTCCTGATGGATATAGTTTTGCCGGATGGTATACAGATGCTGCACTCTCAAGCCCTTGGAATGAAACCGTTACAGGCGATTTGACTTTATATGCCAAATATGCTTCGACGGTCTATACGATTACAAAACAGATATATTACGATGGCGTCTATCAAAGCCAAACAACGGTAAATGTCGAAGAAGGAGCGGATCATGTCTTGTCTGCGCCCGATGCCGTTGAAGGCTATCATTTCGATGGGTGGTATAGCGATAATACGTTTACCTCTGCGGTGACCACGCTTGAAAACGTTTCAGCCAATATGACGGTTTGCGCCAACCTAAAGTCTAGAAGCAGCTATGAAGCAGACTCCTATTTCTATTATATAGAAAACGTTGCCGAGGGGTATGAATCTGAAAACTATGTCTATACATATGGTGGGAATTCCGAGTTCGGCGCGTGGCATGGTGGTTTGATTTCCTCTGTTGGAACAGACGTTCATGGGTCCTTGGGCTTTAGGGGATGGGCTGATTCAGGATACATCAGAAAGATTTACAAAATACCCTTCAATTCCGTTTTCGCCGACACGACATTGATCATCAATTCTAGCGGAGAACAAGCGGCCGACGCGGTTTTGACTAGCGGCGCAGCCTATACTTGGGATGGCGGCAAAGATGCCGATGCCGGCGCGGCGATTGACTTCTTGATTTCCGCAGAAGCCAAACGAAATGCCGTAACCGAAAGCAGTAGAATACTCAATTATTCTATTTGTGGTATTTCCAAATCCGATGCAGCTACACTCTATAGTGCCTACTCGGGATTAAGCAAAACCGCAAAAGGCTATGTCGACGCTTCCTATACTTATACCTATTTGGGTGCATACGACGGGAAAAACGTTCCTTCGCAAGGCGGAGTCCTATATTCGGTTATCATGGCGAAGCTCTATGAGATCGCCAATGCCGAAGAAGGCGCGAAATTAACCGTTGCCACCTATTTCAACTCCACTAGCGCAGCCCTTATCGCCTTTATCGCCGGAGCCGTTATGGTCACTTCCGTCGGCGCATTCTTCCTCCTCCGCAGGAAAAAGGAAGATAGGTAATCGTTTTTCCTATGTTTTGTTGCCTGCCATAGGCATGGGGACCTCGCCATACAAAGCGGGGTCCTTTGTTTTAGTAAAGAAAGTGGAATCAAGGGGATTAATTGTATACAATTACAGCGCTATTTTAAGCATTTCGACAAAAGGCATTCCGTATGAAAAAAGCGTTGACCTATCTCTCTCTTGCCTCGTTTGGGCTTTTTCTTTCCCTTTCATCCATCTCCCCAAGGACGAATCCGGTTTTGGCGGAAGAAAAGGAGGAAGAGGTCAGCTTTGGTGGGGCCAAAGCCATTCCCTTCGAGGATAGATATAGCAGTAGCGATATCCCCGCGGAGCCAAAATATAGCCAAGCCTATCCCCTTAATTTCGAAGCGTTAAACGTCGGGGACAAATGGAACAACTACCGCGGCGAGAAGGATAACGGCGATCCTATTACCGTCGCAATCATCGATAGCGGCATCGATATCTATCACGAAGACTTCCTGACCGCGGATGCCATAGGGAAGGAAGTCAATGCCGATAACATTGAGCAATATTCGATCCTAGACCCAAAAAGCTGCTATATCCACGATACCGGGGATGGCGAATACACAAGCCAAGTCAAAACCGACGTCGGCATCAAATACGCCTACGAAAAAGATAGCGAGACCTATGATGGCGACTATGAGACCTATTATTCCCATGGCACCGCCTGCTCATCTTGCGTTGCCGCCGCTATAAACGGGGTCGGTGGATTCGGCGTGGCCCCGAAAGCGAACATCCTCTTCATCAAGATGGATTTCTATTTCACTTCCCTCGACGTCGCGATCCGCTACGCCGCCAATAATGGCGCAGACGTCATCTCGATGAGCCTAGGCGCCTATAACGAAACCTTCAAAGACGGATATGGGGATACCCAATCGGGTTCCTCGGGGACCAATACCTATTTGGAAAGCGCGATCGCCTACGCCCACAACAAGGATTGCGTGGTCGTCGCCGCAGCGGGGAACGAGAAGACCGACCACCATAGCTACCCTGCCTGCAATAGCGGGGTAATCGGGGTCGGTGCCTTGTCTAGAAAAGGCCGTACCTCCGCGGCCGATTTCTCCAATTTCAATATCAATGGCAGCGATAACGAAGGCGATGACGTCAATGTCGACGTGATGGCCCCGGGATACGTCTATACCGCCAACGTAAACGAAAGCGCCCCCGCCAAAACCAGTGGCGACCTAACCGATAATTACTATTACGAAACCCAGGGCACAAGCTTTGCCTGCCCTCTTACGGCTGGAGTCGTCGCCCTTGCTAGGGCTGCCTATCCCGAACTCAGCCATAGCGAAATCGAACGTAGGCTATTCGATTCCTGTTACGACATGGGAAGTAGCGGTTGGGACTATAAATATGGATATGGCAGGGTCGACGTCGATAAGCTTCTTACCGATACTCCGCTCCAAAGCATCGCGCTTTCCCCGACGGAAACCACGATCGCAGTCGGCGAAACCCTTGACCTAAACGTCGAATATACCCCAGAGGACGCCTCCAATAAACTCGTCAACTTCCTCTCCGACAACGAAAGCGTGGCCACCGTCGATATCGATAGCGGCAAAATCACCGGCGTGGCGGTAGGGGATGCCACAATCGAGGTGATCCCAGACGAAAACGGGGTCGATTCCGCCTCGATGGTAGTCCATGTCGAGGAAGGGAACCCCTTTACCCGCGTAAGTAGCGTAAGCGACCTTACTTCTGGAAGCGTGGTCACCTTCGTAAACGAGACCTCTAACAAAGTAATCGGCCAATATAGCGCCTCCTATTTCCCCGCGGTCGATGCGACTATCTCCAATGCGACGATGGCTTCTTTGCCTAGCGGGGCGGAGAAATTCGTCGTCAGAAAGGATGGAAATAACTATACCTTCACCTTGACCAACGGTACCAAGCTCGGCCATAGCGGCAATAACGTTGCCTTCGATTCTAACTCTTCCTGGGCTTTGTCCATAAAAGACAACAACGTCACCATGACTAGTGGCAGCACCTATTTCTCCTATAATAGCGGTTCGCCAAGATGGAAGACGTACGCGGCTGAGCAAGGCAATTTCCAAATCTACAAAAGGGGTGGTGAGGTCATTCCCACACCCGTCGTCCATACCCTTTCCCCGATTAGCGGGGATAGTAGCGTCGAGGTGGATTCCAAGATCACCCTGTCCACGAGTTGCGACCAATCCGACACCATTTCCTGGAGCTTTAGCGGTACTGGAACAATTGGCTTCAATTCTGGCAAAACCTCAACCGCTACCGGAAATAGCGTGGACGTGTATGGATTAACCGCCGGTAGCGTCACCGTTACGGCGACTTGCGCAGGCGAATCTAGCGTAAGCAAAACCATCACCGTGAACGAAAAGGAAGAAGATCCCCCCACCCCCGTAACCGAGGATTGCTTCTCGAAAATCACTAGCCAAAGCCAAATCGAGACCGGCGATTATCTAATCGTCTATGAAAGTGGTTTAGTTGCCTTCAATGGCGCCCTATCGACCCTAGATGGAGCCAACAACACGGTGAACGTGGCCATTAACGATAACAAAATCACCCATAGCGAGGCTTTGGAAGGGTCCACCTTCCATTATGATTCCTCCTCCAATTCGTTAAAAAGCAAATCCGGATATTATATTGGCAGAACCGCCGATTCTAACGGCATGGATACTTCCACTAGCGAAGTCTATACCAACACCCTTACCTATAGCGGAGGGGACGTAACCATCGCTTCTAGCGGTGGACGCAGTTTGAAATTCAACGACGCCAATGACCAAAATAGGTTCCGTTATTATGGCAATAACGCCACGGTAAAGGCGGTCCAGCTATATAAACTCTGCCTCACCGATAGGCCAGAGAAGGTATTGGATAGCATCTCCGTTTCCTATACTGGCGGCGATCTTTATGTCGGCGATACCCTAGATACCTCCAAGATCACCGTCACCGCGCATTATAGCGACGAATATTATGCCGATGCCGTTATCGCTATCGGAAACTGCGTCATCACTGGTTTTTCTAGCGAAGCGGTAGGAGAAGTCACCGTCACAATCTCCTATACCGAAGGAAGCGTCGGCAAAAGCGCGACCTTCTCCCTTAACATAAAGGAAGATGCGCTGAATAGCATCTCCGCCACCTGCAACAAAACCTATGAACCGGGGGAAAGCATCGATAAGTCCTCGATTAGCGTCATAGGCCACTACGCATCGGGAAATAAGGCTGTCACTAGTTTTGATATCTCCCCCGAAACCTATACGTTTAGCTATGCTGATGCCCCTAGCGGAGGAAGTAGTGCGGCAAAGGAATTCACCATCACCTATGCGGAAAAGGAATGCAAGGTAAACGTAGGTGTCGCTAGAAAGGCCTATGCGATCCCTTCCCAACCCTCGAGCCTAGAGTTGACCGGCGATACCTTCGAAAACAAAATAGGCACGAGCACCTCGACCGCGACAACCGGGGAAGTGACGATAAGCGGCATCACCTATGAACTCGATTCCGCCTATACCTTCAGCAAAAACGGCAAGGCCTGCATCTCCTTTGGCAAATCTAGTCCTGGGTTTATCAAAAACAAAACCGCTTTGCCCCACTTTATCTCCTCGATCGCGGTCATAGACGAAAATAGCATCACGCCCACCTTGGAAATAAGCCAAGATGGCGAGAACTACATCGCCTATAACGGCGGTGAAATCGATGGCAATTACCGTTATTTCTACCTCCATTATTCCGTAAGCGAACTATCCAACTATTCTAACGTCTCTAGCATCACCATTGCCTATAAAGGCGATGAGACGTTAGAAAACGTGGTCAATTACATCAATTACGAGGATACGGCGAATCAATGTCTAACCAAACTAGACGAAGCCATCGAAAAGCTTAACGCCTGCTCTAGTAGCGACATATCCTCTTTCTTCTCTAGCGAAGACTATAAGGTGAGATTCGCAAGGACCAGACTTAACGCCTGGGCCGCTTATTCCAATAGGTCGCTTTCTATTAGCGCAGGAAAGGTAGTCGTCTCCGCAAAAGGGGAAAGGACCATTAGCTTTGACATCAAGCAAGAGGCGATCAACCCCGCAGTCTTCTTGCTACTAGGCTTGCCCTTATTAGGGGTAGGGGCCATCTTGATTGGCAAGAAAAAGAAGTCCTAAACAAAACTATAGATAAGGCTCCATCCTTGAACAGGCGGAGCCTTTTTCAGACGATTTTGGTGGGGATTAGCCCTTTGGGAACTTCCCTAATAACCTTTTTCCCTTCTAAGAACATATAGCAGTTACGGAAATTGAGGGTATAGGTTCTGTCGTTGTCTTTTACTTCATAATGGTGCTTCGCGCATTTGCCGCATCCCTTGTTCTCCGCCCCATAGTATTTCCCAACGGGGCAATGCTTCGCGACCATCAAAGGTTCGTCGTATTCCTCCAAATAGCCTAGATTGGAATCTAGTTCCCCTAGCTTTAGGGAATTCTCGAAAGTGGATTCATAGGAGAGGATAAGGGTATCGTAGGTGAGGTTACGGAAGAACTTGATGGCCTCGCTATTGGCGATGCCGAAATAGGGGGAGACGATCGATTCCTTCCCTATTTCCCCTAGATGCAAGGCAAAGGGGGCCTTTTTTAATCTTCCATAATCGATTAGTCCGCCATAGACGTCTTTTTTAGGTAGCACTAGGCTTTCTCGCTCATTGGAATGGATGAACAAGGAGGGGTCATCGTTAAAGGGATAGGGGGAATAGACCCTCCAGACGTTTGTCTCTAGCCTTTCCTTTACTTCCTCAAGAAGAGACGAGCGCATCTTATTGATCGTGGCGATTGGGATATATAGTCCCTCCTCGTTTCTTATCTTGGTCTTCTTATAGAGGAAGGGCAGGCCATTGTTTTTGGAGAACTGGGCCAAGACGGCGTCGTCTTTGACGGTCTTCGCCTTCTCCAAAACCTCATTGAATTCCCTTCTTACCTTTATCTCCCCGACGTCGATTTCGACTACCTGTCTCGCCTCTTTTAGCTCAACGTATAGGCTTCCCGTTTGGAAGAAGGGGTATTCGTATACCTTAAGTTCCTTGGCGATTTTACTAGAGGAAGTCTTATAGACCTTCGTCCCGGGAAGGACTTTTTCCTCCACGTCTATATAGACTATTCCACGACTGGATTTGACCATGTTCCCGTTTTCTATGATGCGGGTCACGCTATAGCCATATTCCTTGCCGTTATTCACAAAGCGGATGCCATCGAGAAGGGAAAGCTCCTCGACGAGTTTCACCTTGACCTGTTTATTCCTATATTCGACGACTTTGCCGATATAGACGCCTTGGTGTTTGACCGTGGTATTGGTGGTGATGTCCCTATTGTCCTCTTTGAAGATATAGCCCTTTGTCTTTTCCCTAGAATAGGAGGCATATAGGTCAAGGAGCATCTCCTTTGGGACCCCTTCCTTTTTGCCCGCGTTAAAATCATCGATCAATTTGCGGTATACCTTGGTGACGGATGCGACGTATTCTAGCGATTTCGCCCTTCCCTCTATCTTTAGGGAAGTGACTCCCAAAGAGAGGAGTTCATGGATATGGTCGATGGTATTTAGGTCCTTCATCGAGAATAACGCTCCCTTGGTAAGGGGTAAGCCATCTTCTAGAAGGGAGTATTCCTGGCGGCATGGCTGGGCGCAGGAACCGCGGTTCCCGCTTCTTCCGCCTTTATAGTAGGAGAGGTAGCACATCCCAGAGAAGCAAAAGCAAAGCGCCCCATGGATGAAGATCTCCAAATCGACGCCTTCCTTTTTTAATTCCCTTATGTCTTCTAACGGAAGTTCCCTGGCCAAAACGACGCGGTTGACCCCGATCGATTTGAGGAAGCGGATATCGTCTAGGTTATGGACGCTGCATTGGGTCGAGATATGGAGCGGGAAATCAGGATAATGGGAACGAAGATAATGGACGACGCCAAAGTCCTGGACGATTAGGGCGTCCACATGGCGATAGAGGAAATCGATATAGGGTTTCACGTCCTCGAATTCGTCTTCGTAGATGAGCGTATTCAAGGTGATGTATATCTTTTTGCCATGGAGGTGGCAGAACCTTGCGGCCTCGACGATCTCCTCGTCAGTAAGGTTATTGATGAAACTCCTCGCCCCAAAGCGTTTGCCGGCGCAATAAACCGCATCGGCACCATACCTTATGGCGACTTTGACGGCTTCTAGGTTTCCGGCGGGGGCGAGCAGTTCGTTGATCATATCGGGTCCAATTATAGTTCCACTTCCTTCCTTTATCCATCTTGGCAAGGGGAAGGGATAGGGAAGACAAAAACCTTTTTATTCGGGTTTGGCTTCCTTTTCTAGGTAGGCGATGGAGGTATCTAGGGTAATCAGAAGCCTATCCCTATTTTCCTTATAGGGTTTTAGGTCGAGTTTACCATAGGCGAAGGACTTCCAGATTTCCTTCATGTATTTTCCTATCGGGATTAGGTTGGGGTCGTCTTTGCTTCCCAAGGAGAAGGAGATATCGAACAAGGGGGCGATGTCCGCGCCATGGTAGCACCTACATCCTTTTTGCCTCACTTCCAGGGTGGTGTAGTCATAGTAATACATATAGGCGTCGCCTTTATAGTTATAGGCGATATCCTCGCTAGGAAGGAGGAAGACGTGGTCGGTTAATGCGTCGCTAGACCTCATCCAGAACCTGTCTTTTCCCTTTTTCGCCTTGACTGGGGTAACTAGGTTCATTAAGACGATCAAAAACTTGCTAAGGTCTTTCAAGAACAAGTCCCCTTCATGGCTTATCGTGCCGATAAGAAGTGGATGGGTCCGCTCCTTTTTGATTTTAAGGCTAGGAAGCTCCTTAAGGAATTCCCCGTCGATCGTCGGGGAGAAGGGAGGTTCTATATGGCCTTTCATCATGAAGGAATCCGCGACTTTGTTCATGACGCTTCTTAGTTTCCCTACCGATAGGGAAGCAATCTCATCGACGTCTTTTACCTTTAGGGCCTTGATATACATCTTGGCGATTTTCTCGGCGAGTTTCCTATCGAAGAAATGGTCGACGCAGGGGCTTTGGGAGATCGCCTTATGGAATAGGGGCGAGGTTAGGTCGCTAGATAGGCATGCCAAGGTCAACGCGCCTCCCGCGGATTCCCCGAATACGGTGATGTTGTCTTTGTCCCCGCCGAAATTCTCGATGTTATCCTTGACGAACTCCAAGCCCATCTTCAGATCATAAAGCCCGTTATTGGCGTCGAACCTATCGGAAAAGGCGTGGAGATAGAGGAACCCGAACACGTTTAGCCTATAGGAGAGGGCGACGACCACGGTTTTGGTGGCCTCACAAAAGGAAGAGAGGTCGTAGTTTAGTTCCTCTTTCCCTTCATGCGCCCTGCCGTTCCCCCCTTGCTCATAGGCGCCGCCATGGATCCAAACCATGACGGGGACCTTCCTTTCTAAATTATGGGGGACATAGACGTTTAGATAGAGGCAATCCTCGCTGCAGCATTCCCTATATTCATATCCGCCCGGGCGTTGGATGGGGTTGTTCTTCGCTTGCCTGCATTCCTTTGCCTCATCCCAAGGATCTGGTTTCACCGGATGTCGGAAACGGAGTTCGCCTAGGGGAGGCTTGGCGTAGGGGATACCAAGGTATTGGGCGCATCTAGGGGTGTCCTTGCCCAAGACGTAGCCATATTCGGTTTTGACTTTTAATTCCATTATGTTTGCCTTCGAGGCAATTATACCCCCTAAACGAAGTGGCCAAAACCATAAGGGGGCCTATATTTTGGCCTAGGGGCGATTTCCTTTCGGCATAGGCATTAACCTACCTCCGAACCGATTTCGCGCTTAAAAGGGCAAAAGGCGAGAAAAATAAGCGCATACGTGTGGCAATTATTCGTTTGCTTGCTATCATTAGCCTTGTGTAAACAAGGAGGACTCCCTTATGTTTCGTAACGACTATGGCGTATTTTGCGCCGATGAGGTATTGGAGGCCCTATATAGGGTGAAGAACGAGGAGAATTTTGGCTATGGCGAGGACATCCATACCAAAAACGCGGCCAAGCTCATCCGTTTGACCTTCGGGTTAAAGGAAGATGCGGGCGTCTATTTCCTATCCGGCGGCACCCAAACCAATATGGCGGTCATCTCCTATTACCTTAGGCCCTATGAGGCCGTGATCTGTTGCGATAGCGGCCATATCAACGTCCATGAGACCGGCGCCGTCGAAGCAAGTGGCCATAAGATCCTCACTTGTCCCAATGAAGACGGCAAATTAACCGTGGCGGGGATTAAGGACATCCTTGCCAAGCATATCGATAACCACATGGTCAAACCCAAGATGGTCTATATCTCCGATTCCACCGAGACCGGTACGATCTATTCGCTAAAGGAATTGAAGGCCATAAGGAAGGTCTGCGACGAAAATGGCCTCTATCTATTTATCGACGGCGCGCGTCTAGGGACCGCGCTTACCTGCGTCGGTAACGACGTATTGCCAATAGAATTGGGCGCCATCGCCGACGTCTTCTATGTCGGCGGGACCAAAAACGGGGCGCTATTTGGCGAAGCAGTGGTCATCAATGACCCCAAACTCGCCCCCGATTTCCTCTACCACATCAAAAACAGGGGTGCCCTTCTTGCCAAGGGATTCGTGGCTGGGGTGATGTTTGAGACCCTATTCGATGGCGGGCTTTATTTTAGGCTCGCCCTCCATGCCAATGAGATGGCGAAGAAGATTAGGGAAGGATTAAGGGAAATCGGGGTTAGGCTATATGGCAATTCCCCGACCAATCAGATCTTCATCTACGTCGAAAAAGAGAAAAGGAACGCCGTTTTGCAGCGTTTTGCCCTAGAGCCTTGGGGCGAAGAAGGGAACGAAGCCATACTTAGGATCGTCACTAGTTACGCCACAAAAGAAAAGGAAGTAGACGAATTGCTTGCCTACTTCCGGAATATTTAGTTCCAATATTCGATCGTCAGTTTGTCGAATAGCTTTTCGACTTCGGGGGAAGGGTTGACGTAACGTTCGACCATGTCTTTGATGACGTCTTCCGGAACCCATTTCTCCTTGATGCGGCTTTTGTTGTTTTGATAGACCACGGAATAGTCAT
This sequence comes from Bacilli bacterium, assembly GCA_024687185.1. GTDB lineage: Bacteria > Bacillota_I > Bacilli_A > RFN20 > CAG-826 > Alloenteromonas. Next base: position 11,142 of record JAILEX010000073.1, read on the forward strand.
GGAATTTGACCATGAAGTGTTCCAAATAGTCATATCCCTTTAGCCTTTTTAGGTAATACATCCTTCTTTCGTCGTCGAGGAAGGTGCTGTCCATGATGACGGTGCAATCGCTTTCCCTGGCCATGATCTCGTTAGCCTGGCGGATCATTTCGTCCCAGGCAACAGAGACGGGGTTAGTGAAGATAAGATAGGAACCGGTTAGGGCTTTCCTGGTCTCATCGGTATCGATGATATAGGTATTGGGATGTTCGGAGGCGTATTTCTTGGCCCAGGTGCTTTTGCCGCTTCCGGCGACCCCGGCCATGAGAATGAGTTTTCGCATTACTTCGTAACGACCTTTCTTAGGAAGCTAGAGAAGAGATCCACCAAGACGATGAGCAAGATGATGCCGAGGGTGTCGGCGCCTAATTGCTGGTATTTGCCATAGGAGAAGTGGAGCAAGACGTTCCAGCCGATACCGGCGTCCTGTTGGATGATAAGGCCTAGCATCGTTCCGGTACGGATGTTGATGTCCAGCCTATATAGGCCTACCGAGATGAAGTTTGGCATGACCTGGGGGAGAAGTCCATAGCGGATCTGCTGGAACTTGTTTCCGCCAGAGCTTTCCAAAGCCTCCATGGGCCCGAAGTCGACGCCGTCGATTTGGTCGGCGTAGAGTTTGCCAATCATGCCGATTGAGTGGAAGGCAAGGGCTATGATCGCGGTTAGGACGTGGTAGCCAGAAAGCCTAATGAGGAATAGGGCCAATAGGATTTCCGGGATCGTTCGGATCAAGATCAGGAAGATTTCGGAGATATAGGCCCACTTGCCGAAGATCCTGTGGCTTGCGAGGATGCCGAAGGGGATCGCGATGAAGAAGGCGATGAGGGTCGCGATGAAGGTGATCGCGAAGGTGATCAGGATGTTATAGAGAACCCCGCCCGTCCAGCCGCCATCGGCTTCGCTAAAGCCGAAGAAGTAGGCCCAGAAATCGCCGTCCCAAGTGAAGAAGGTGCGGAAGATCCTGCCGGTATATTCCCAGTTGATCGGCCTATCCCCGAAGGAGAGGATGTCGATTTGCCAGGACATGAAGATGAAGACGCCGATGAAGGTGGCTAGGAAGATGAGGTTCATGATCCATCTTCTTGGGCGTGCCTGATAGGCGCTTATGGGGTCGGCATAGCTTTTGATGCCGCGGGTATCGCCCACGAAATAGTCGTGGATGTCGAGGAAAGGCTTCTTGAGAGCTTCGAGGAACTGTTTCATTTGTGGCCCCTCCTCATGAGGAAGTTGGAGACGAACTGGAGTATCATGACGAATAGGATAAGCGGGAGTAGCATCGCGCCGACATAGTCATAGTAGTTGTTCTCGATGTTGTTCTGAAGGATTTTGATGTAGCCGCCGAATCCGACGTAAGACAAGATGACGGAGGCCCTGATGTTGATTTCTAGGCAATAGATGAAGTAAGAGATCCACATCGGTTTGGCATAGGGATGGATGGCGGTCATGATGCACTGGCCGTTTCTGCCGCCTGCGGCGCGGATCGCCTCAAAGGGCGACATCTCGATGGTTTCGACGTATTGGTACATCATGAGGTATTTGACCGAGATCGTGAATACCGCCATGGTCAAGACGCCGTTGATGGTGTTGCCGATGGAGAAGATCTGCGAGAAGAAGAAGCAGATAAGGAAGATCGGCAGGGTACGGATGATGTCGAAGATGACCCTGACGCCGGTACGGAGCCATTTGACCCTGTTGGTGTTCCTTGCGCAGAGATAATAGATGGGAACCGAGAGGACGGAGCCGATCGCGGTGCCTAGGAAGCAGATATAGAATAGCTGGAGGAAGCTCGTGGAGAATTGCTGCCATGCATAGGCCCACCATCCGGCGATGTCCCCGGTCCTATAGGGGTTGGGGATGAATAGGTTCGCGATGGCCTGGCCAAAGGCGGGGAAGTTGATGTTAAGCCTCGCGCCCCAGTTTAGGAGGGCGATGGAGGCGATTAACACGACGATACCTAGGGTACCTAAGGAAATCAGAAGAACCGGCCTTTTCTTGGTGATGGTGCGCATGTCGCTTCCATCTTGGGCGTCGGAAAGGTCGACCTGGACCTCCCTATGGACCCATTTATAGAAAAAGCCCTTGTTTTCGGAGGACTCTGCTTTATTCATGGGCATCCTCCGTGACGGGCTCGATGTCGTCGATGTTGCCGAGGGTTTCGTTCTTGTTCAAAGCCCTGCCATAGATCTTCATGGTGACTTCGTCGGTGACTTCATCCGGCCTGCCGTCGAAAACGATCTGGCCGGCTTTGATGCCGATGATGCGGGAAGAGTATTTCTTCGCGAGGTCAACGTGGTGCATGTTGGCGATGATGGTGATGCCCATCCTGTTGATGCGGGTGAAATCGTTCATGACGGCGATCGTGGTCGCGGGGTCGAGGGAAGCGACGGGTTCATCCGCCAAAATGAGGTGGGGTTCCTGGGTTAGGGCCCTGGCGAGGGCGACGCGCTGTTGCTGGCCGCCGGAAAGGTGGTTGGCCCTGACGTAGGCTTTGTCGAGGATCCCAAATTTGTCGAGGGATTGCAAAGCCAAAAGCTTTTCTTCCTTGGAATAGATTCCAAAAATGGTCTCGAAGGTGGAGTGATACCCCACTCGGCCTGCGAGAACATTCGTGATGACGTTGCTGCGCTTGACCAAGTTGAAGGACTGGAAGATCATGCCGATGTTGCGACGCTGGACTCTTAGGGCTTTGCCCTTGAGGGTGGCGATGTCGACGCCGTCGATGATGATTTCCCCGGCTTGGACGTCGTTAAGACGGTTGATGCAGCGAACCAAGGTGCTCTTTCCCGCACCCGAGAGCCCGATGATCGAGACGAATTCGCCGTCCTCAATCTTCAAGTTGACGTCGGACAATGCTTTAAATCCGTTGGAGTAGACTTTGTCTACATGTTTAAGTTCAATCATATATGGGCTCTCCTGGGTGGGAAAATTAGTTAATTAATGGAATTGGTTAAGAAAGGTAGGAACGCGCTTATTTGGTGTTCTGAAGGGTCCACTTGTACATGGAGCGGGCACTTTCGTAGTCACTATCCTGGGCATCGACATAGCCGGTGTGGCTATAGATCTGATAGAGGTAGTAGGCAGCGGTGTTTTCCTTGTCTTTGGCACCATCTTTGGCAGCGGCCTTGAAGGCTTTCTTGATGGCATCGATCTTGTCCTGGCTTAGGTCGGCGCGGACGGAGACGGTGTCGTTCATGATGGGATCCATGACTTCGACGCAATAGCCCTTGGTGAAGAGGGTTTCGTCTTTGTAGTACTTGGAGGAATCCTGGACGAAGGCACCGCCATAGCGGATATCCATATAGCCGCACATGGCATCGATTCTGCCTTCCATAAGGGCGGCGACGCCTTCGGAGTAGGAAGCCTGCTCAGCGGAGATCATGGCCTTTTCCTTGTCGGCGGCGGAGAGGGCATCGTAGTCGTTCTTGGCGTAGAAGCCCTTGGTGTAACCCTTCTGGTGGATGGTGTAGGTGGGATAGATGTAACCGGCGGAGGAGGTGGCGCCCATGACGCCGACGATGCCGTTGTTATCCTTGATTTCCTTGATGGTGGTCTTGCCATCGCCGTCGCTATCGAGGGCGGGAAGCTTTAGTTCGGCCCTGGCGGAGTCGCGGAGGGTGATCATGATGGCGCTATAGAAGGAGACTTCGGTGGCGCTCTGTTCGCCGCGATAGACATAGGCGTTGGAGGCGTTGTCCTTGGTGACGGCCTTGCCATCCTTGGTGACTTCGCCGTTCATGGCAGCGCGCTGGAGTTCTTTGGCTTCGGCGGTGAATCCGGGGAAGTCGTCGGCCTGGACCTTATAGCCGGCACGGGAGGCGGAGAGGACGACCTTGACCTTGTTGGGGGTGTCGATGGTGCACTGGGCATAACCGGAAGCGGTTAGGAAGCCACCGTCGATTTGGCCTGCGGCAAGAGCGGACGTCGTTGCGGCATAGGAGGTACCAACGTCGATTTTGAAGGTATAGCCGGTGTCCTTAACGTATTCGTTGAGGTAGGGGGTGAGTTTGGTTGCCATGTTGAGCAACACGGTGGAGTCGTTGGAGGGGACGAGCTGGACGTGGATCTCTTTGCTCTCAGCACTGCCGCCGCAAGAAGCGAGGGCAGACAAGCTCATGAGACCTAGTAGCAAAACGGATTTGGAAGTATGTTTCATTCTTTTTCCTTTCGCGCCTACAGTTGGCGCTATTGGCTTTTCGCCGTATTTGAATATGTTACGTCCGTGCGCAAAAAGAAAGAGGAAGATGATGAAACCGTTTTCTTATTTTTTCCAAACCGCTTTTCTCTTGCGCAATAGCACCTATAGGATGATAATGAAGTATTCCAAAAGACCGATAGAATCGAACTTTTTTTCTTTTGTAGTCAAATAGAATAATTCATTTTCCCCCATTTTGTAAAGAGCGAGATTTTCATAATACGGGCCGTTTTTCTCTTATCCATAAGTTATCTTTCGATATGGTTTTTTATAGATAAACCCACGTTTATTTTCTCGATGCCTTTTTCTTTGCGCCAACATCGTTTTGAAACCCTCTATATATAAATATAAATAGGATAGGTTGAATCTATTTGGATAAGTTTGAATCAACATAAGAATCATCGCTACGAAACTTCTTGAATTTCTTTGAATTCCATTGTATTCTATAGTCATGAAGGAGGAAAAGACATGCCGATAACATGGTTTAGCCTAAAGGAAAAGGTGGGTACGGCCAGCTTCTATGGCACCAACATCACCTTGAACACCATCGCCTCAATCCCCTTTGCAGATGCCTATCGCGTCCAGGTGGGACTAGACGAATCGGGCAACGTCGTCATCCAACCTTTGTCCAAGGACAGGGTGATCCGCGGAGACCTAGACGAATACGCGATCCAGACGATCGCGGTCAAGAAGACCTACTCCAGGATCTCCTCCACCCCCTTGATGAAACAGGTTGGCGAAGCCCTCGGGATCGAATTAAGCGATTCCCCAAAGAAATACGAGACGACCTGGGATGAGAAGGAGAACATCCTCACCATCCATACCGGAAAGGAGAAAGCGAAATGACATTCCTAGACTTTTTATGGGTCGTTTGGCTGGCGGTGTTCGTCATCGCCCTCATCATCGAGGCGTCCACAAGCGAACTCGTCTCCATCTGGTTTGCCCTAGGCGCCCTATTCGCGGTCGTGATCTCGGTCATTCCCGGCGCGGGATGGTGGATATCGCTCATCGTCTTCGCGGTCATCTCGGTGGCGACGCTATTATGTCTTAGGCCCCTTGCCAATAGGCTGCTTAAGCGCAACACCGTCAGGACCAACATCGACGAGATCATCCACAAGAAAGGCAAGATGGTCAAAGGTTATGACGAATATAACCATGGCGAAGTCAAGATCAACGGCGTGATCTGGACCGCCATCAACACGGAAGAGAAGAAGCCCCTTCCAGAAGGCACCTCCGTCGAGGTGCTCGCCGTAGACGGCAATAAGCTCGTCGTAAAGGAAATCGTAGGGTGATGCCTTCATCCCCTGGCGATTAGAAAGGAAAAACAATCAATATGGAACCCTATGTCGTAGCAATCATAGTCATCGCGGTCATCGTCTTCGTGTTGCTCATCGTCTTCATCTCATCGATCCGCATCATCCGCCAGACGGAAAAGGCGGTCGTGGAAAGGCTAGGCAAATACCTGAAGACCTGGGACACCGGCATCCACATGCTCGTCCCGTTCGTGGACAGAGTCGCCCACAAAGTCTCCATGAAGGAGCAGGTCCACGACTTCCCACCCCAACCCGTCATCACCAAGGACAACGTCACGATGCAAATCGACACGATCGTTTTCTTCCAGGTGACCGACCCCAAACTCTACGCCTATGGCGTGGAAAACCCGATCGGGGCCATCGAAAACCTCTCCTCCACCACCCTTCGTAACATCATCGGCGAACTAGACCTAGACGCCACCCTTACTTCTAGGGATATCATCAACGCCAAAATGCGTTCGATCCTAGACGAGGCGACCGACCCCTGGGGCATCAAGGTCAACCGCGTTGAGGTCAAGAACATCCTTCCCCCGAAGGACATCCGCGAAGCCATGGAACGTCAGATGAGGGCCGAACGCGAGAAGAGGGAAAAGATCCTCCTCGCCGAAGGCCAGAGGCAATCCGCGATCTTGATCGCCGAGGGCGAAAAGGAATCCATGATCCTTAACGCCGAGGCCAGCAAGCAAGCCAAGATCAAGGCCGCCGAGGCCGAAGCGGAATCTATCCGCAAGGTCAAGGAAGCCGAGGCCGAGGGCATCAAGATGGTCCGCGAAGCCGAAGCTAAGGGTCTGGAGATGCTAAAAGGCGCCGAGGTCGACGAAAAGGTATTGGCGTTAAAGTCCTACGAAACCCTCTCCAAGGTAAGCGAAGGACAGGCCACCAAACTCATCGTCCCCACTGACCTTACCAAGGTCACTTCCCTTGCCTCGGTCATCAAAGAGACCATCAAGGAAGATAAGTAAGCCTTAGTCCAAAACTAGCGGAAACGATAACCCCGCCTTTCTCCCACATGGGGGAATGGTGGGGTTTTCCTTATTTTTTCCCTTATCTCTCCCCTAAGTGGAGGAAAAGATTTATCATAGATAACGTAAACAGGGGATACGATATGCTTTTTAGAATCTACTCCGACGCCTTCAAAGGCGTTTATAAACGCATGGGCGAGGAATTCCCGCCTTCCGAGATGAAGCCTTTCGAGGCCTTTTCCTCTTTGCTTGGCGATGGCAAATACATTTGCCTTGCCTTAAAGGAAGACGAGGAGATCAAGGGCTATTGCCTAGGCTGCCCCATAGAGGGAGGGTATTTCTACCTCGATTACCTCCATGTCTATAAAGAGAACCAGGGAAGGGGGTATGGGCAGAAGATCCTTAGGGAACTGCTTTCTTCTTTTGGCGAATCAGGCGTCTTTTTGGAAACGGAGCCCGTAGAAGAGGATGAGGACTATGATTCGAACAAAAGCAGAAGGATGAGGTTCTACGATAGATTCGACATCGCCTGCGGGGATTTCGAATACCGCTTCCCCTGCGTGGATGGGGGCAGCGTCCACCTCGTCTTGGACTTTATCCCCGGGAAAAAGACGCATGTCGACGCGGACACCATCCGCTTCGTCATCAAAAGCGCCCACGACGTAATCCATGCGGCCTTGCCCCATAAGGATGAGACGATGGCCCTATATTTTAATGACGTCAAGGATATCCTCGCCCATAGGTTCTCCTTCACCGGGGTCGATATGGAGAAGGAAGAGGAAATAGAAACCGTCGGCAGGCTTATCTACCATACCGATCCTTACGTCTATCCCGATTATTTCGAAGGGGATATCGAAATGGCGGCCAAAGTCGCCAAGGGGCTTTTGCTTAGGGAAAACGTCTATAACCATAAACATATCTTGGTTGGAAGGATAGACGGGGAGATCGCGGGGTATCTAACCGTTTTGGATAGCTATCCTAAGGATAACCACGAGGAGATGAAGCGCGCCTTTTTGGACACGATCGGTTACCTGCCCCCGTTATTCGACAAGGTCATGAAAGGCTATTTCGATGAATTGTCCTCGGGTTGGGAAGGGACGCAGATCCTCTCTTTGGCCGTCCTTCCCAAATATCGCCGCCTAGGGGTGGCGAGGAAGATGCTGAATTCGCTTCCCAAAGACAAAACCTATACCCTTGCCTGCGTTAAGGAAAATAGGGCAGGTAGAAGGCTATATGCAAAATGCGGGTATGTCCTTAGCTATGAATATCCAGGCTACACCGACGTCCCCTGCGTCGAACTCATCAAAAGGAGGAAGGAAAAATGATCGGCAAGATTTTCGTTTCCTATCACCATGAATCCATCGATAAGGCGATGGAAATCGTCAATAACCTGGAGGAGATGGGGTTAAAGTGCTGGATCGCCCCGCGCGACGTCGATTTCGACTACGCGGCCGATATCGTGGACGCGATTAGCAAAAGCAGCATCATGCTCGTCCTAATCGATAAGGGCGTCTTCGAATCGGTGCATGTCCTCAACGAACTGGAGCAGGCCTATAAGTACTATAAGGAAAACACCCTTACGATCATCCCGATTTTCCTAGAGGACGTAAGGCTTAACCCATCGATGGACTATTATCTCCACCGCATCCAGTCCCTCATGGCCTTCGATAAGGGGCTCGCCCCGCTTATCGTCGAGCTCCGCGACAAAATCGTCAAGGCGCAGGAGGCCATAGAAAAGGGCTTTGCCCCAAGAAACGATGGCTTACCCCCTCTATCAAGCGATGTCCCCGTTTCGGTATCCGCAACCCAGGTCATCTACCAGGCCCCGGGGGAATTTAGCCAAAGCGAAAGGCTTTCCAATCGCTACTACGACGTCGATGACAAATACGAAAAGCGTAGGCTAAAGGCCGAAGGCGAGGTACTCCGCCGCTTCGAAAAGGGCGTCTTCGACGATTTGAGCAAGGATAGGGAACACATGAACGGGCTCATCACCTGCTGCATGTATTCCCACGCCATCATGGACAAACTGGATTTGGCGAAGTTCGATAAGATCCTTGGCTTTTGCTATAACGAAAAGGCGGTCTATGAGGCCAATTACGAATTCAAGAACGAAAACGTGAATTTCTATCATCTCGATATGGAAGACGACGAGATGGGGGAAAGGCTAATGGAATACATGGAGAAGATGGGGATAGAGAAATTCGATTACATCGATATCACCATGGGCTTCATCGACTGGAAGAACCCCTTTGGGGTCTTGCGTACCCTAAAGAAATACATGGCCAAGGATTGCCGCATCTTCGTCCGCGACGTCGATGACGGCGTGGTTATGTATTATCCCGACAAGGACAGGAGCTTCCGCACCTTCAAGGGCTTCTATTCCCGCGACACCTTGGCGGGATATCGCCATTCCGGGAGAAGGATCTATAGCTATTTCAAGAAGATCAAAGCCAAAAACATCGACCTAGTGCATTCTGGAATCGACGTTTCCGATATGACCGAAGAAGAGAAGGAGAAGATGTTCTTCGCCTACTTTGGCTTCATACCAAACGACTTCAAGATCCTTGCTAGACAAGAACCGGACAACAAGGAAATCGCCGAGATCAATGAGTGGCTTGAAGAGCATTACGATAACCTCGAGGAGGAGTTCATGGATGATTCCTTCTTCTTCAACGCGGGCTATTTCATCTACGCCATACACATGTAAAATAGTTACGTATCATCGTTTCGTTTAGGAGATAACGTATGAAAGGAAATATCATTTTGCTTTCCCTGTTTTCCTCCTTCGCCTTATGCTCTTGCGGGGTTAACCCAACTAGGCTGGCAAGTAGCGGGGATATAAGCCAGGGAAGCACCTCGTCTACTAGCGCGTCTATTGGTAGCGAAGAGAAGGAGACCTACGATGGCATCAAGGTCTATTGCGATCCAAGCTGGAACAATATTTACGCCTGGGTTAGCGAAAACGGGAAGAACACCGAACTTTGCGGGGCTTGGCCTGGAACCTCATTGAAGGAAGCGGGGGAATGGAAATACTTCGAATTCCCCTCTAGGGACTATGTGAATCTGATCTTTAACAATTCCACTAACCAAACCTCCGATTTAAGCCTCGCCGAAAAGGGCGTCTATTATTACCATGGCTCCTCTTGGTATGACCATAGGCCCGGGGGAGGGGAATCTAGCAGCTATGTCCCTGACGTTCCCTATCCCGATATCAGCGAAGACAATTACCGTACCTTCTATCAGCTCCTCGTCTATAGCTTCGCCGATGGCGATGGCGATGGCATAGGCGACTTCAAGGGCATCATCGACCACCTGGATTACCTTAGCGATTTGGGCATCGGGGCCATTTGGCTTTCCCCCATCCAGCCTAGCGATAGCTACCATAGCTATGACGCGACCGACTATTATTCGGTCAAATCTAGATATGAGGTCACCGTAAACGGGATCAAATACGATTTCGCCTCCCTTATCGAGGCGGCCCATAAGAAGGACATTAAGATCATCATGGACATGGTCTTCAACCATACCTCCAAGAACCATACCTGGTATTCCTCCCATAGGGATTGGTATGGAAGCGACAACAAATTCGGCTTCCCCGAATTCGATTTCGACAAAACCGCGGTCAGGGAAGCGATAAAGGATGTTGGACGGTATTGGTTAGGCAAAGGCGTGGATGGCTTTAGGCTAGACGCGGCCTATTGGGTCTATAATTCGGGGAGCGAACGCGATAAGAAAAACTTCTCGTGGTGGCAGGAATTCTCCTTAGCGATGAAGGAAAAGAAGGAAGAGTGCTACCTTATTGGGGAAGTATTGGATTCCAATCACGACCTAGCCTTCGACTATACCGCATGCGGGTTCGACTCGACCTTCGATTTCGAGGCGCCTAGGCAAACCTATGAGGCCTTTAACGGCAGGGCCAGCGGCTTTGCCTCTATGATAAAGGTCGACCAGGGGAAGATCGACGCGGTCAATCCTAGCGCCATCATGGCCAGGGCCTTAAGCAACCACGATATCGGCAGGTTCAGCCAAAGGCATGAGGAATCTAGCGACGCGCCCTATTTCATTGAGGCCCCTAACGTGCTTAAGATCGCCAACGCCCTAAATGCGCTTACCCCAGGCAACGCCTTTATCTATTATGGCGACGAATTGGGGCTAAAGGGGAGTTGCCCCCAAGGCTATACCGACATGAATTACCGTACCCCCATGCCCTTTTCTAGCGGCAAGACGGATTCAAGCAAATACTTCGAGGGCTTCAAGGGGAATGGCGCGACAACTAGCGTCACCTTATCCGGGAATTCCATTTCCGCCGACCAAGCCGATCCCTATAGCGCATATAGCGTTTTGAAAAAGGCCATCGCGATAAAAAACAACAACGAAATCCTCCAAAAGGGCAGGGTCGAGGAATCTTCTAACCCAACTAGCGGCCTAATCGATTACAAGATTGCCCTAAAGGGGAAATCCGCCCATTTCTATTGCAACGCCAATAGCAATGAAAGCATCCAAATCGAGGTGGCCGGAAGCTTAGAAGAAAGCATAGTCACGGGTTCGGAAAAGGTCACCTTGGCGAATAGGAAGCTGACCCTTCCCGCCTCTTCCATCGCCTTTATAGCGGAATAACCCCGCAAAACCCCATCGGAATTATTGGCATTGCCCTAAACGACGTAGGCGACTTTTTCTATTTTTACGCTATAATGTCCTGGCGATTTTCTTAAAACCTTAAGAAAGCGATAACCAATAGATAATTGCAAGGAGAATTAAATAGATGAGCGACATCAGAATCCAAGACGATCTTTATGAATACGTCAATCACGATTGGCTGGAGACCGCGGTCATCCCAGATGACAAACCCACCGTCGGCGGATTCGCCGATCTAGATACCGGCGTGGAAAAGATCCTAATGGGCGATATCAAGAAGATGGTCGAAATAGGAGACGTCCAAGATGAGGATATGGCCAACGTGGTCAAACTCTACAAGGTCTTGACCGACACCAAGAAAAGGAACCGCCAAGGCGCCAAACCCGCCCTCAAGGTTTTGAAAAGGGTAACCAAGCTCAAAAACGTCGCCGCGCTTAACCGTAACCTCAAGGACTTCGTCTTGGATGGCTTGCCCCTTCCCTTCTCCTTCTCCGTCGACGCCGACATGAAGGACACCACCAAGCACATGGTCAATATCCAAGGTCCTTCCACGATCCTTCCCGATTCCTCTTACTATAAGGAGGAAAGGGCCCAGCAGAAGCAGATGATGATCGGCTTATGGACCAACATGACCAAAGCCGTCTTAGCCAAGGCGGGACTAGGGGAAGAAGAGATAAAGGCCTATGTCGAAGATACTCTGAAGTTCGACGAAATCATCGGCGGATTAGTCAAGTCGAGCGAGGAATGGGCCGATTATCCCAAGGCCTATAACCCCATGAAGGTCGGCAGGGTCAATTCCCTATTGAAGCCCATCAAGTTCAAGAAGCTCCTTTCCGATATCTTCGGCTATGTGCCGGAGATGATCTGCGTTGGCGATCCTAGGTTCCTAAAGGGATTCTCCACTTTGTTCAACGAAGGCACCTTCGAAGCCTACAAGCATTGGGCCTTCGTCACCGAACTCCTTAGCGCCACATCCGTTTTGAGCGAGGAACTTCGCGATCTAGGCGGCACCTATCGCCGCGCCCTTTCCGGCATCGCCGCCGCCCCGACGCTAGAAAAATTCGCCTACCGCTATGTCTCTAGGGTCTACGCCGAGCCTTTGGGCCTATATTATGGGCGCAAATACTTTGGCGAAGAAGCCAAGGCAGACGTCGTTTCGATCGTTAGGGAAATCATCGAAACCTATAAGGGCAGGATCATGAAAAACGAGATCCTAAGCGAGGAAACCAGGGAAAAGGCGATCCTAAAGCTAAGCACCATCGAAATCAAGATGGGCTATCCCGATAAGGTTGACCCCAAATTCAAGAAGATGCAGTTCGACGATTCCCTTAGCGCCTATGAGATCTCGCTCCATTTGGGCAGGATCCTTAGGGAGGATAACATGGAGGAACTAGGCAAGCCCGTCGACCGTACCAAGTGGCCCATGCCAGGGCATATGGTCAACGCCTGCTATAACCCCTTCGCCAACGACATCACCTTCCCGGCCGCCATCTTACAGGCCCCCTTCTATAGCATCCATCAGAGCAGAAGCCAAAACCTCGGTGGCATCGGCGCGGTCATCGGACATGAAATCAGCCATGCCTTCGACAATAATGGCGCCCAATTCGACGAAAACGGCAACCTCAAGAACTGGTGGACCAAGGAAGACTTCAAGAAATTCGCCAAGAAGACCAAGGCCATGATCGACGAATTCGATGGTATCGAGCTCCCCTGGGGCAAGGTAAATGGCAAATTCGTCGTCAGCGAGAACATCGCCGATAACGGCGGTATGGGCGTAACCCTTGAGATGATGGCCAATTATGAAGAGGCCAACTACGAGGAATATTTCACCAACTGGGCCAAGGTCTGGTGCATGAAGGCCAAACCCCAATACCTCCAACTCCTCATCTCCGTCGACGTGCATGCCCCCGCCATCCTTAGGGCGAACATGCAGCCACGCAACTTCAACGCTTGGTATGACACCTTCAAGGTCACCTCGAAGGATAAGATGTACCTTAAGCCCAATAAGCGCGTCTCCATTTGGTAATATAACCCAATCGAAAAAGTCGTCCGACCCATTTGATCGGACGACTTTTTATATGCAAGGGGAACGCGTTATTTCCCGAAATGCTTCTTCAATACCTTATAGGTGAAGCCCGTCTCGTTATAGGTAAGCGAGGTGGTTTGATTAGAGAATAGAAGCAGGAGCTCTTCGTATTTCGCGTCCCTTAGGTCGAGTTTTAGGACCTTGTTTTTGAGGTTCATCTTGTTGATATAGATGCCCCAGGAATTGTCCCACCAGCCGACGCAGGAGAGCTTATAGGTCCACATGGTCCAGGAATAGTTCCATTTTTCGAACTGGTCAAGCATCTTTAGCCAAGTGGCCTCGTCCTCGAAGAAATTGAATTCGCCGATATAGAAGGGGACCTCGTTATCGGCCTTGCTTAAGGCGATATTGACCATGTTCCAATATAGGTCGTCGCTGATGGCGCCATGGTTCCAGTTATAGAAATGGAATTCATAGACCACGTTTTCCCAAGAATAGGCCTTATGGTCTGGGAGGTTGGAAAAGTCCCACACGCCCTCGAAGATCACGATATGGTCGGTATCGACTTCGCGGATCGCCTTATACATCTTGTCCATGACGTCCCATTGCTTTTTGAAGGAGCCGTTTTCCGCCTTCGGTCCTGGCTCATTCACCAAATCGAAACCGAATATCGTCGAATATAGGTCCGGCCTATCTTGCTTATAGTGACTTGCGATGCCCTTCCAAAGCGAGGCCATGTCCTTTTGGTAGTCTAGGTTATCCCAGAATTCGCATTTCCTAGAGCCGCTATGCTCATATCCGCTTTGCCCGCCTTCCACGCCATGCATGTCGAGCACGACCACCAAACCGTTTTCCTTGGCCATGTCCAGGAAGCGGTCAAGATAATAGAAGGCATTGGCTTTGAAGGTCAGCGCCCCGGGATTGCCTTCCATGAACAAGCCATAATACATCGGCAGCCTGATGCCATTCATCCCAAGGGATTTGATGTTAACGAAGTCGTCGCCAGTCGCATAGGTCTTATAGTAGGCGTCCCAAAGGGAGGCGATTTTGGTTTCGCTGAGGTTTGGGTTGTTCCTCATCGCCGCGATCATTTCCTCTTGGTACATCTCCTCGTATTCCTCGACGATGCCTTCCTCGTTTACCTTTTTATAGCTGCCGTCTTCGTTTTTTGCCTCACCCAAAGAGAAGGGGCTAAGCCAACCTTCCTGCATGAAATAGTTTCCGAAATTGACGCCTTTTAGGGTGAATAGGTCGCCATTAAGGTCATAGGTGCCCCTGCCTTTGGCGAAATAGGCCTTCCTGTTATTGCCGGGATCGACGTGGCTAGCGACATCGTGATTGACGTTATTCCCGACTATGGACCCGACCCCGATCACGCCGAATAGGCTGATGACGACTATAAGAAGGCAGGCAAGCGAACCGAATAGCCCTTTCGTAAGGGGCTTTTTCCTTGCATAGAACCCAGGCTTTTCCTCCTTTTTGGATAGGTTTACCCCAACTATCCCCAAAACGGTTATGGCGAGTAAGGCATGGGAAAGGATAATCGAAAGGAAGGCGAATATGCAGCCTAGTAGCGCAAAACCCATTAGGGGCAAGCCATCGGTCAGGGGCTTTGATTGCATGAGGAAGAAGGCAATCGAGACCAAAAACACGATTGGGGCATAGATATTGCTAATGGCCTTTTTCTTAATGCATAGGAATAGGGTGGCCAAAAACGCCAAAACCCCATATAGCAATAAGATCGTGTCTAGCGTCCCATAGGGGGTATCGAAGCGGAAGAAGGAGAGATAGGCGAACCCCAACATCCCCTTCATGCTCCCGATTCCAGGGAAGAAAGTGAGGAAGAAGCCAAACGAAGCGGTGAAAATAGTGGCGATCACCAACGCGGATTTTAGTTTTTTCATTTGCCTTATTTTAGCCCTGCCTTTAGCGAAAGTTAATCGCCTTTATATAGAAAAAAAGACACCGCAAGAAGATACAGGCGGTGTCTATTGGGGTTTGTGGGGGTTTATACGCCGATCGCGGTCGAGACAAGCATCAGGATGAGCCCGGTCCCGGCGACGCTAATAAAGGCGATTAGGTCGAATCTGCGCGGTTTAAACGACTTCCTTAGCAAGGATAACAAGGCGTAATAGATCGTCACGAAGAATAGGTATCCTCCCACGGAGAAGATGTTTAGCAATACCCCGCCAGAGCCATTGAAGTAGCCTAGTATCGATAGTAGTACCGCAATAAGCAAGGCGGCGATGTGGGGGAAGATGGAGATGGTCCAGTGGCGTGGGGTGGATTTCCCAGCGTATTCCCCGCTTGGGGAATCGGCGTACATCGTGTAGAGAAGGGCCAATAGGGAGAAGACGAAATGGAGGACCAAGACGATGATCATCAACTGAGGGAGATAGTTCACTTCCCAAACGTAATAGCCGATCGTTATCGGGTTCATCATGAGCAGGAACACGCCCATGATGGATTGGATCGGGCCGAAGCCGATGAAGCAATATTGCATCAATTCCGTGCCGATGCCGAGGTCATTGATTCGGTCTAATGCGACTAGGCTATAGGAATAGGGGGCGGCAAGGAATAGCGTGGTGACCACAGAACCCAAAACAAGATAGAAGATCTGGGTGATGATGTTGTCGCCTAAGGAGACGAAGAAGCAGTTGATGAAATACTGGCCTCCCACCATAAGTAGGAGAAGGAGGTAGGTAAGGAAGATATAGCCGAAATTATAGTAGACCCTATAGGTGTAGATGGTATTGCCCGAATATTGGCTGATGTAGCTTTCCACTTCCGGGGTCGAAAAATAGCGAAGCGTCAAAAGCAGATACCCAAGGAGGAAGGCGATCGTCATCGAGGCCAAGACGATGATGAGCCCAATGGTGACCCTGACCCTGGATATGGTCTTTTTGTCGTGTCCCGCCTGATAGAAGCAATCGACGGCCTGCAATGAGGTACGGTAGATATAGACGAATATCGGCATGACGAAGGTCGTAAGCATCGCGGGAATGGCCAAATAGAGCATGAAGATGGCCCTATAGCCCACCGAGGAGTTATAGTAGTCCGTCGTCGTGGTCATCCCCATCGCCTGGATGCTTGAGACGAAGAAAATCGAGATGACGGTGGTGAAGATAAGTAGTAGCGGCCACCACTTTTTGATGTGCCAAACGATGAGGCTTTTAAGCATGGCGGTCTCCTTTCTCCGCGAGCATCATCTCAAGGACGATGAGCTCGTCTGGGTCGATCGCGACCTTTTCTAGGAACAAAGGATGGAAGGCGCTTTCGAGTTTTTCCTCCACCCCTTGGGCGGAAATCAAGACGAAGTGGTAGACCGAGCCGATTCGCTTGAAGGAAACGACCTGGTAGCCCAAGGCGGTGAGGATCTCCTCATTGAATTCGCTTTTGAAGGCGGCTTGGTATTTCACGAATTCCGTGCCGATGTCCTCGCTCTTCCCGTCTTTGCTGATCTTGCCTTTATGGAGCAAGACGAAACGGTCCGCGAGTCGCTGCAGGACCGGCATGTTGTGGCTAGAGATCAAAATGGTCTTGCCGGCTTCGCCCTCTTGGATGATCTCGCCCTTAATCTTTTCGACGACTAGGGGATCAAGGCCATCGAAGGCTTCGTCTAGAAGCAAGTATTGCGCGTCCATCGATAGGGCGAGGGCGATGAATACCTGCCTCCTCATGCCTTTGGAGAAATTGCTGATGGACTTCCTTTCGGGAAGGCCGAAGTTACGGATGAGTTCGAGGAACCTATCCTTATTGAGGGGATGTAGCCCCTTATAGAAATCGATGATGTCGACCGGGGTCGCGCCATGGGGGGCGTAGGGGGTATCGCTAAGGAAGAACAGGTTTAGCTTCGCTTCCTTGCTTCCGCTAGGATGGCCATCCACATAGACTTCCCCGCAGGTGGCCTCATAGATGCCGGCGATTGTGCGGAAAAGGGTAGACTTACCCGCTCCGTTTTCCCCGACGACGCCGGTGACGCCGGGCTGGAATTCCAAGGAAAAATTATCGACGGCATTCAAATCGCCAAACGACTTGGTGAGATTTCTGCACTCAATCATTTTTCACCCTCCTTTATTTCCATTAGTTTATCCATGATCTCTTGCTTCGAATACCCTTTTCCTAATAGATATAGCAGCGCTTGCGAAACCTCGTCCTCGACGCTGGGTTTTTCCGCCACGAAATACCCTTTCTTGGGGACGGCTATGACGATGCCTTTCTCCTCAAGTAGGCCATAGGCCTTCAAAACCGTATTGGGGTTGACCGCCTCCTGTAGGGCCACTTCCCTTACGGAAGGCAAAGGGGAACCGGGGGTATAGACCCCCTTGCCGATCATCTCTAGGAAGAAGTCGGCGATCTGTTCGAACAAAGGTTTTTTCGATTGGAGTATCATGCTGTCTTAACTGTATTACTCAATACTACAGATGTCAATACCTTTGTAACCTGGTGACAAAATAAAGGGAATCCCTTTCGAAATCCCCTAGCGATACTCTTTATTCCTTTTTTTAGCAGATATTTAGCTTCGACATGCCCTTGGTGGAGGTTTCCTTATAGCCTTGGTTCATGTCTAGCCCGGTTTGGTACATCGTCTCGACGATCTCATCGAAATGGACTTTGCTCTCGTCGGGGTTGGTGAAGGCGCTTAGCCTTGCGCAGTTGATGGCCTTGACGGCATAGATCGCGTTCCTTTCGATGCAGGGGATGAGGACATAGCCCCCGACGGGGTCGCAGGTCAACCCCAAAGAATGCTCAAGGGCGATTTCGGCGGCCTGGGCCACCGTCTTAATGGGTTTATCGAAACAATAGGAGATCATGGCGCTCGCCATTGAGGTGGCGCTGCCGATCTCGGCTTGGCAACCCCCTACGGCGCCTGAGACGGTCGCGTTGGTTTTGATGATCTTGCCGATTAGCCCCGCCACGCAAAGGCCTTTGACGATCTTCCTATCGTCGATCCCCCTTTTCCTTAGGTAGCAGATAACCCCTGGAATCACGCCGCAACTGCCGCAGGTGGGCGCGGTGGAGACGATTGCCCCGGCGGCGTTTTCCTCGGCCACGGCGATGGAGGTGGCCATCACCTCATATTCCGCGCTTTCCTCTTTGGACTTACTTTCCTCATATATCGCCTTCGCGCGTCTTTTTATCTTAAAGGAGGCGGGAAGGTAACCTTCCTTTTGCAGTCCTTCCCTTACGTTATTGTCCATCACGCGAAGCACCTCTTCCATATAGGGAAGGATATCCTTGCCTTCTTTTTCTATGACGTAGTCGCCTAGGTCGACTTTGTTATCGATGCAGTGCCTTAGGATGTCATGGAGGGTATGAAACGGATACACGTCCTCGTTCTTTTTCCCTTTGCCTTCCTCCGTGAGGATACTTCCTCCGCCTATGGAGACAATGGTTTCCCTAACCGTTTTTTCACCGATGAAAAGGGTGAATTCCATCGTGTTGATATGGTCTTTGACCTCGTCTAGATTGGTCTTAACCTCACATGGGATATCCCCAAACACTTTTCTAATGATATCGTCCGTCCCATGTCCCTTCCCCGTTAGGGCGAGGCTACCGAAAAGGGTGACTTCGGCCCTATCGATATGGGGGTATTTGCGCAAAAGGTATTCCACGGCCTTGCCTGGGGCGATGGTGTGGCTGCTACTAGGGCCATAGCCGGTGATGAAGATGTCGCGGATCGATTCCATGCTTGCAAAGATTTTATGGGTTTCCTTACCTAAAGGGAAGATATCCTTTTAATAAAAAGGAGCCCCCGACGGACCTCCCTGATATGGTTGATGGGGAACTCTATTATTCCTTTTTCCCTTCGCTTTCCTTGGTTTTGAAGGGCAATTTGCTAACGACGAGGCAAACAAGGCAGGCGACTAGGGAAGAAAGGATCATGGCAAAGCTCACGTCGCTAAGGAAGTGGGCGCCGTTGACGATCCTGGCGAAGGCCATCGTGATGGCGAGGACATAGGCGAAGATGACCGAGCCGATGCGGATGGCTTTGTTGTCTTTCGTTTTCTTAAAGGAAGCGAATACCAGCGGCAAAACGATATAGGCGGTGACCCCACCCACATGGCCGCTAGGGAAGGACTTTAGGGCGTCGCTATTGCCGCCATTGTCTAGCTTATTGAAGAAGGACCACTGCCACCAGGCGCGGAAATCATCGATCGAATAGGCGTTCTCGCTCCACACAAGGAAGCGGAACCTAGGACGTCCGGCGAGGAGTTTGAAGACCTCCAAAACGCCCTGAAAGACGGCGAAGCTAGCCAAGATGGCAAGGCCGTTTAGGATGATGCGGGGGCTATCCTCCCTATCGGCTAAGACATAGGCAACCGAATATAGGCCAAGGCAGAGGATGCCGCTTACCACCGCGGCGGCCCAATCGGGGATGGTATAGCCATAGCCCTCGGTCACGGTGCTGCCCTTAAGGTCTTTGAACATGAAATAGAAGCAGATGGCCAAGGTGCCGACGCTAACGGCGGCCCCAAGGATATTGAGCCATACCTTGCCGCCTTTTCTTATTAACCCTTTGGCGAGGATGCCTACCCCAACGGGGCCTAGGGCCGTGACGATGACCGAACCCCAGCTTTCGAAGAACATGCCATAGGGCGTGCCCTGGGTGGCCATATTGAGGGAGAGGTCCTTGTCGACGAAGCTACCGACGATCAGCCCGATTAGGCCAATGACCCAGAAGGGGATGAAGTAATAGAGCTTCATGCCCAAGAAACTCTTATTTAAGATGTTTTTCATTATGCACTCCTAATTTAGCGAAACAATTATGTCACTTTTGTTAGCGATAGGAAGGGCGAAAAGAGATATGGGCTATTAAAATCGACCTTTGTTCCCCCTTTGTCCCTATCTTTTTCTAAGCCCCATATCGCTTTATTTCATCCGATGGGGTTTTTAGGTAAAAAAGGGCGTAAGGGAAATAGGCCGAGTTTCCATTTCCAGGAAAACGCCACAAGGGAATGTAATCGCTTTCTTTCCTATATCTTTTATTCCATAAAACGAGTTTAATATTGCCGTTATGCTTTTAGGGAAGATTCTGAGTAAGTATTACAAGAGGTATTGGTACCTGTTTCTTATAGGTGTTTTGACTTTGCTTGTGACCGACTATGTCCAGACCCTCATCCCAGAAAGCCTAGGCAACATCGTCGATTTGTTCCAGTCTGGCGAGTCAGACATCAAAGAACCCGTATTGAAGATCGTCTTGACCGTTGTGATCGTCGCCTTTGGCGTAGGCATCGGACGCGCCATATGGAGGATCGTTTTGTTTCAGGCTTCCTCCAGGATCGAAATGGGCATCCGCGACGAGATGTTCTCCAAATCCCAAAGGCTTTCCCAAAGCTATCTCCACCAAAACCCGGTCGGCAACATCCTTAACTGGTTTAGCACCGACATCGAGGAAATCACCGACTTCCTAGGTTGGGGCACGGTGATGCTCGTCGACGCCTTCTTCATGAGCGCGATCGTCATCGTGAAGATGTATTTGGTCAACTGGCTCGTCGCCACGATCATCATCATCCCAATGCTACTAATCGTCGCTTGGGGCGTCTTGGTGGAACGCATCATGTCAAGCATCTGGAACATGAGGCAAAAAAGCAACGACGAACTCTATGATTTCTCCCAGGAAAACATCTCCGGCCTCCGCGTCATCAAGGCTTTCGTAAAGGAAAAGCAACAGCTCCGCGCCTTCTCCAAGGTCGCCCAAAAGAATAGGGAGATCAACGTTAAGTTCGCGCGTATATCCGTATTGTTCGACGTCTCGATCGAAGTCATCATCGGGGCCATCTTCTCCATCGCCCTTTGCCTAGGCGGCTATTTGGTATGGCGTGCCTTCGGCGGCGATCCCCTATGGGGCATCAATCTAAAATCCGGCGAACTCGTTTCGCTTATCGGCTATTTCTCCTCCCTTATTTGGCCTATGATCGCCCTTGGGCAAGTCATCGCCATGAGGAGTAGGGCCAAGACCTCCCTAAAGAGGATCACCACCTTCATCGAAAGCAAAGAGGACATCTACGATTGCGAAGACGCCGTCGAACTAAAGGACGTGAAGGGCCATATCGAGGTGAAGGACCTCACTTTCCGCTATAGCGATGGCAACCGCGATGTCCTTAGCCACGTCTCCTTCGAGGTAAAAGAAGGCGAGACCATCGGCGTTGTTGGCAAGATCGGAAGCGGCAAATCCACCTTATCCGTATTATTCGGACGCGTGCATAATGTGCCCGAGGGCTCCATCTTCATCGATGGGGTCGATATCATGAAGGCCACCCTCCACTCCCTCCGCTCCAATATCGCCTACGTCCCCCAGGATAACTTCCTTTTCTCCGACGAAGTCGGCAATAACATCGGCTTCTGCAAGGAGGACGCGACGGAGCAGGAAATAGAGGAAGCGGCCAGATTCGCCTGCATCGACGGCGACATCAAGGGCTTTGCCGACGGCTACCATACCCTCAACGGGGAAAGGGGCGTATCCCTATCCGGTGGCCAAAAGCAAAGGATTTCGATCGCTCGCGCCTATTTGAAGGACGCGCCGATCTTGGTGATGGATGACTCCGTCAGCGCGGTCGACGTCAAAACGGAGGAGGAAATCCTCAATAGCATCAAGGAGAAACGCAAGGGTAGGACCACGATTTTGATCGCCTCCAGGGTTTCCACCGTTTCTTCTTTAGACAAGATCCTCGTGTTAAAGCGCGGGGTCGTGGAGGCATTTGGCAGCCATGAGGAACTTCTAAAGGTCTCTCCGACCTATCAGAAGATGGTCATGCTGCAGGAACTAGAAGGGGAGGCAAGCTGATATGGCGATGGATGATACCCGCGATAGGCTATATGGCGATAAGAAACTTTCCCTTTGGGTCATCGCCAAGAGGACCTTCGCCTATTTGAAGGGCGAGATGGTCTATTTCATCGCGGCCATTTTGCTTCTTGCCCTTAGCGTTGGGGCGAATATGCTCCTCCCCATCGTCTTAAAGGAATTCACCAACGACCTTAACCTAAAGGTCAGCGGCGTGAGCTTTGAGACGCTTCTAATCCTGGGTTTGAGCTACCTAGGCCTAACCGTCATCAACCAGTTCCTGCTCTATTGCGAGAGCATGCTGTTACAAAAGGCGGGCCAAAAGATCATCTATAGGCTCCGCAACGACGTCTTCGAACACGTCGAGGAGATGTCGCTAAACCAGCTCAACATGATGCCGGTTGGCTCCCTTGTCACCCGCGTTGCCTTCTATACGGCGAATATGAGCGACCTATTCACCAATACGCTCGTCTCCATTTTAAGGAACATTCTGACGATCGCGGGCGTAACCGTGGTCATGTTCATCCTCTCGCCCCTTCTCTCCCTTATCATGATGATCTTCCTTGCGATCGTCTTCGTCGCGAGTTTCTTCTTCTCTAGATACGTCAAGGAGATCTTCCGTCAGGAAAGGCAGAAGCAAAGCGAATTCAACACCTTCCTCAACGAGAACCTCTCTGGCATGAAGATCGTCCAGCTTTTCGTCCAGGAAAACCGCAAAAAGAAGGAATTCGACGCCAAAAACCAGGAATTAAGGAAACTAAGGATGAAGGTCGTCACGGCCTTTGCCTTCTACCGCCCCTTCGTTTCTTTCCTCTATTATGCGGCCATCGCGGTCACCTTCTTCTTCGCCCTCCAGTTCGAACTTAGCGCGGGCGACGTCGTCGCGTTCTATCTCTTACTTAGCAATTTCTTCTCCCCAATCGAAGCCCTTGCTGACTCTTTGAATAACCTCCAAAGGGCGCAGGCTAGCAGCGAGAAGCTCTATAGTTTGCTTGACGTCAAGCCCGATATCGTCGACCTTCCCGAGGCCAAGCAAATCGATAAATTCGAAGGCGAGATCGAATTCCGCAACGTCTGGTTCGCCTATAAAAACGAGGAATGGATCCTCAAGGACGTCTCCTTCACGGTGAAACCCGGCGAGACGGTGGCCTTTGTTGGGGCGACTGGCGCAGGCAAGACAACGATCCTTTCCCTCATCTCCAGGAACTATGTGCCACAAAAGGGCGACATCTTCATCGATGGGGTCAACATCAAGGAGATCCAGATCAAGAGTTTGCGCAAAGCCCTAGGGCAAATGCTTCAGGACGTCTTCCTCTTCTCCGGCACCATCAAAGACAACATCACCCTCTATGATAGCGAGACCTATACCGACGAGGAGGTCATGGAAGTCTGCCGCTATGTCAACGCGGATAGCTTCATCGATACCTTAGACGATGGGCTAAATAGCAAGGTCATCGAAAAAGGCGAAAACTTCTCGAGCGGACAACGTCAATTATTGTCCTTTGCCAGAACCGTTTTGGCCAAGCCCCAAATCCTAATCCTCGATGAGGCCACGGCCAACATCGACACCGAGACCGAGGTTTTGATCCAAGACTCGCTTAAGAAGATGAGGAACATCGGCACGATGCTTGTCGTCGCCCATAGGCTATCGACGATCCAACACGCCAACAACATCATCGTCTTGCAGCAAGGCCGCATCATCGAACAGGGCACCCATCAGCAACTGCTCCATCAAAAGGGTTACTACTATAAGCTATACCAGGTTCAGTTCGAGCAGCTTTGATTCCTAAGCGACACCAAGGGTCGAGAAATCGGCCCTTTTTTGTTTTTAAGCGGCTTTTTGCGGGGAATTTAAGATTCTATCGATTTCCTTTCTGAACGCTTTTTATGGCCTTTCCATTGATGGTTTACCATAAGGGAAGGATTACCAAAACAGGGGGGTGTAAGAGAAAAAAGAAAAGGCGATTGCCCGTTGGAGGTAACCGCCTAAATAGGTTTTTCCTAATCGCTTATTCGGCTTATTCCGCGTCTCTTTGGGTGAACTTGGAGAGGTCGGGTTTGCTATTGTCGCAGGTGCCCCAGTTGAAGGTCTCTTCGCTGCTTATATTAAAACTGACGGCAGATTCACCTTCGCCATTGCTGAAGGAGGAGCTGGTCTTGATGCTCTTGGGTAGATATTTGTCAATGGAAGCGGTGAGGGTCATGGACAAGGAAGTGGTGGTCTTGGTGGTAACGCCCAATGCGCTTAATTCGAGGGTGCCTTTGAATTCGTAGGAGATATCCATGGTGAGGTTGCCATCGCCAGTGGAAGTGTAGTTTTCTTTGAATTCATTCTTCTCGATGGTATAGCCAGGGATGGAGGTGCTGGCGGAAGCTTCCTGGGATTCGACGGTTTCGACGGCGGAGCTTAAGGATTCGGATAGGCCTTTGAACAATTCGGCGAGGTCGAGTTCGCTGGTGTATTCCTTGATCATTTCCTCGGCACCGCTTTTTTCGATGTAGGCGTAGGTGCCGGTGGTTCCGTCGGTGGAGACGGCGGAAACGTATTTGTCGCCATCGGCATAGACCCAGGCATAATTCTTTTCTTCGGTGGTGTTGATGACGCTCCTTAGGTAGGTATTATCGAGGTCATAGGCCAGTTCGATGGTACCCTTTTCTTCGCTACCGGACATGGTGGAGGTCATGGTGCATTTGGTGGGGGAGGTGAATTCTTCACTCTCGACGTACTTGGCGGACTTGGCGAGGTTTTCACTGGCCTGTTCGCGGGTGATGGTGGATCCTCCGCACGAAGCTAGAACGGTTCCGGCGGCGACCAAAAGGATGAGGTTGGTCTTTTTCATTTTCTTTTTTCCTTCTTTTTTCTAACGGGTCTTCTTTATAGAAGCCTTGGGAATTATAGTACTTTTTATAAAAATGTTAAATTTTATAACACTCTCTTTATGATGATTCCAAAAAGATTCGATTTTACCGTCACCTGCAGATAATTAGCCTTTTCCTTTCCAAAGCATCTTTTTGAGGGGATAATCCCCTTATGAAGAAAAACCTGCTCGCGCTTGATTTAGGAAAGGGATCGCTAGGAATGGCGTTATCGCGTTCTGGGGAATTCATTTCGCCCCTTAACGAAGTTAGATTCCCAGCCGGGCATTACGAATATGGCATTAACGCAATCCGCGACCTTTTGATGATCGAAAGGGTAGAGACCTTCGTCCTTGGTTTGCCCTTATTTCCTAGCGGAGACGATTGTGAGATGACCCCGATCGTCAATTCCTTCGCCAATAGGCTCAACGAGACCTTCCCCAATATCGAACTCGTTTTCCAAGACGAAAGGAACACCACCGTTGAGGCCAGCGCCTTGCTCCACGAATCGGGGAAGAAGGCAAAGAAACAGAAGAAATCGATCGATTCCATCGCCGCGGCCGTTATCCTAAGACGCTATTTGGTCTCGATTGGCCAAATGGATTAGACTAGACTATTTTTTCTTTTGGATTAAGGTAATCGCTTAGCCTTGCCCCGACTTGATCGAAAAAGCTGGAAAGGGATGTAGGGCGGGCGTTTTTATTATGCAAAAAGAAAATAACCCCAAGGTCTCTGGAATCAAATTAAAGGAAGATGGAACCTATTGCATCGACTGCGTCAAATTGCTGGAAGGGAAGAGGGCGCATATATATTCCTCTGGGTTTTCTAGCCTAGAGGAAGCTATGGAAGCCTTACCGATATTGGTGAAGAAAAAGGTCGAGGCATACGAGGAAAAACAGTACAAAAACATGACTTTTGCAGTGTTTTTCAAGAAATTCGACGATTATAGATTGCTTCATGTCAGGCTTTCTTCGGTTCAATTTTCTAGAAGCGTCGTGAATACCTATTGCCAAGGCTGGATGGAAATGGAGGCAAGGAAATGCTTTTCCTATAAGCAGATGGAAACCCTATATTCTTCCTTTCTTCGCCATCAGGGCGTGCCAAGTTGGAAAAACCGCTGCTTTGGCGTTTTTAGGCAAATGGCGGAGATGGCCTTCAAGTGGAGGATCATCGATTCCTCTTCCTACCAAGATGCCATGACGATATTCGAAAACATCCCCGAGAATAGGGGCGCAAAGAAGGAAAAGGACATATGGAATAAGAAGGAGAGGGAGCGGTTCTTCTCTTGCATCGAGGATGAGACCGATTTGGTCATCTTTTCCCTTCTTTCGACTTTGGGTCTGCGCATTGGCGAATTTTCTGGCCTTACATGGGATTGCTATGACGAGAAAAAGGGCGCGATGGAGATAAAGCAGCAGCTCATCTATGAGCAAAAGGGCAGGCGGATCTTGACGGGCCAGCTTAAGACGAGGGAGAGCTACCGCGTTTGTATCCTTCCCTCCAAGATGAACCAGATGCTAAGGGAATATAAGAAGAAGACCGAGGGCAAAGGCTTTATCTTCGCCTCGGACAGATCGGGGAATGACCCTTTGTCCAAATCCAGTCTTAGG
This sequence comes from Bacilli bacterium, assembly GCA_024687185.1. Classification (GTDB taxonomy): domain Bacteria; phylum Bacillota_I; class Bacilli_A; order RFN20; family CAG-826; genus Alloenteromonas. Next base: position 37,563 of record JAILEX010000073.1, read on the forward strand.
AGGAAGTTATATTTTTATATAGAAAAGGCGGGCGTGAGAAAGATAACGCCCCATTCCTTCCGCCATGCCAAGGCAACGGCGTTAATGAAGGTATGCAAGAACATGCAGGAAGTAAAGGCCGCGGCCAGGTATCTAGGCCATAGCGCCACCATGATGATCGATACCTATGGGCATTCCGAGATGAGCGCGACGGAAGCGGTATTAAGAAGATTGGAAAAGGAAGAGGCCTAATCCATAACCAATTTTTTCTTTTTGATAAATTTCGTTTAACGCATTTAGGTAATCTTTAATTTGACCGCTTAGGATAATGGCGACCAAAAGGAGGATTCACCATGAAATGCAATCGATCATTACTTAGGCTCGCACCCCTTGTCCTATCCGGGGCATTGCTCGCTTCTTGCGGCAACATCTCCGCGAAAAACGCCCCGACTAACGATGATGGTGGCGGCAACACGACCGTAAACGTCTCCGATGCCGAATCGATTACGATTGAGGAGGCAAGCGACGATATAAGCGAAAGCTTCTCCATCCAGGGCAACGATACCTCGACCCAAGAAGACGGTTCTTCCGCTTCCTCTAACGTCGAGAATAGCGATTCCAATATCATCCGTATCACCGAATACGGCACCTATACCTTGTCGGGACAGCTAAACGGGCAGATCTACATCGAATGCGAGGAAAACGAGAACGAAGACGACGTTGTCGAACTCGATTTGAATGGGCTCTCCCTTAGCTATGGGCAGAATTCGCCGATCTATATGATCTCTGGCAACGAACTAAAGATTAAGGCGTTAAAGGGAACCGATAATTTCATCTACGATACCCGTAGCGCCTATACCGCTGACGTAGAAGGCCAAGGAAAGGGCGCGATCTATTCCAAAGCCGATACAAAATTCGTAGGCACGGGGTCGCTAACCATAGTCGGAAACTACTATAACGGTGTCCATTGCACCAAAGACGTCAAGATCAAAAACCAGACCCTTACCGTCAAGGCGAATAACCATGGTATCAAAGGCGAGGACTCCATCAAAATGGAGACCGGAAACGTGAACGTCATTGCCTATAATGGCGATGGTCTGCATAGCGAAAACACCGATTTGTCGAGTTCCAATAAGCAGCGGGGCAACATCGAAATCTATGGCGGCACCCTTAAGGTCCTCTCTTCCGGGGATGCCCTAGATGCGGCCTATGACCTAATCGTAAGCGATGGCACCGATGACGATGGCAATGCGACTTCCCCCGTTATCTATGCCTACACCAGCAAATACGCCAATGCACAAAATAGCGACGTATCCGCTTCCTATTCGACTTCCACCTATAGCGACACCACTACCTATAACCGTCCAGGTGGCGGAGGCACGGGCGGAAATACCGGTGGCCCAGGAGGCGGCGGCATGGGCGGAGGCGGCATGGGCGGAGGCGGCATGGGCGGAGGTTCCTCCTCCCAAAAAGCCGATGAATCCGCGAAGGGTTATAAAGCCGCGAACACCATCACCATCAGCGGTGGCACTTCCACCCTATATACCTATGACGATGGCCTCCATGCCAATTATGGCGATACCTTCGAATCCGGCGGAAAAGGGGTAGGCGACATCAATATCAGCGGTGGCAAACTCACCATCAACGCAAGCGACGATGGCGTCCACGCAGACTCTAACCTCAATATCTCCGGCGGCACGGTCAAAGTCGAGAGCTCCTATGAAGGGCTAGAAGGCAATTTGATCAACATCAGCGGTGGCGAATCCGTCGTCTATGCTAGCGACGACGCGGTAAACGCGGCTAACTGCGGCCCCAATAAGACCCCTGCCATCAAGGTCACCGGCGGATATCTGACCGCCTGCGTACCTTCTAATGGCGATGTCGATGGCATCGATAGCAACGGCACCTATACCCAAATCGGCGGCGTCGTGGTCGTCTGTGGGCCAAGCAGTGAGATGGCCGCGGCCATGGATTGCGATGGCACGGCCTCGGTAAGTGGCGGTACCTTAGCGGTATTTGGCTATGCCAGGGTTAGCTCGAAAAGTGTCACCACTAGCAGCAAATCCGGTTCCTATAGCGGTGGCAGCGCCTATAAACTCACCTTCGCCAATGGCAACGTGACCACAGGCACCTTGCTTAGCGGCTATACCTATAGCGGCTGCACCACCTATAGCAACCTTGGCACGCTTTCTTCCGTTAGCAAAGCCTAAGAAATCTAAATCCTTTGGAAGGCTCGCCTTAAGGCGGGTCTTCTTTTTTGTTTCTTAGCGACTACAATATTCCCAAAGGGAAAGGGGTAAAACCATGATTGAAGAGAAAATCGAGAATTACGATATCGATACCTTTATTTGCTATCGAAACGATCACCGTGTCTGCGCAGCAACCCTAAAAGAGGCGATGAAAATCGATAAGATGCGCTATTATGGCAGGGTTTGGTATTCCAATTCCGAAGGCGGAGGAAACTATATCGATGGCATCGACCCCCTTTTGAAATCCGCGGAAAACGTCGTCTTGGTTTTGGCAAAAGGATTTACCGACCACTTTATCAAAGACGGCGAGGTCAACGACAACGACAATAAAATCGACGTGACCGCGACCATTAAGGAACTACAGAAAATCGAGGAACTCCGCGAAGAGAATAACATCAAGATCTATGCGGTCAACGTCGATGGCTACTTTTTTGACGAAGAGGCGATGGATGTGCTTATTAGGGCCATCATGCATTCCCCCAACGTCAAATCAAGCGAAGAGGAAATCCGTAAGGCCTGGGCCTTCCAGGGCAGAAACCCCTTGAAGCAAGAATATACCGTCTCCGATAAGAAGATGCTTATGTTCATGGAGGAAGAAGGACTCGCCTCCGCCTTGACCTTAAAATACATTAAGCCCAAGGAGGAGATAACCTTCCTCGACCAAAATGACTACGACAAGGCGTTCTATCAGCTTGCAAAGGAAAAGAACAACCTGACCAACATCGCCTATTTCGGCTATGCCGGGGCGGTATTTCTTCGCGAACTATTCGGTTCCACCTTTGGATACCGCGATAGGCAAAACGAGGAATATAAGGACATCAGAATACGTATATTGCTCCGCGATCCTATCATTGAGGCGGAAGAAGAGAGGATGCAGGAGGTCAAAAAGGGCAGACGCCCAAGGAGAAAGAGCGCCGATATCCTAAAGACCTATCAGGAGATTAGGGAAAAAAGCGGGACCATCAGGCTCGATTGCCGTTTCTATTCCCATACCCCATATCTAAAGGGCGCGATATTCTGCGACAAAAACTGGGAACCCAGGGTCGGTTTGATCAATTTCGAATCCGCCTATGGCAAAGACTATATCAAAAAGGGCGGTTCCCCCTTTAAGGGCATCGATAGCGACATGATCTATTTCAATGGGGATTTAGAATATAACACCTCGACCATCAAGGCATTGAAAACGCTGATGACCCAGTTCGAATTCGACTGGAAAATGGGCAAAGCCCTCATCGATGAGGATGAGGTCTGCTCTCCATTATCCTTAGAATTAGAGGATCCCTATTACGATAGGGTTGATAGGGAAGCTTTGGGTTTAGGAGACCGTCCCGTCCGTCATTGTGTTAGGGGAATTATCGTCAACGAAAATGGCGAGATCGCCTTGCATCACTGCCATAGGGACGATAAATACGGCGACTTCGAATACTATGAACTCCCAGGTGGCGGATATGCCGATAGCGAAGGAAGGGAGGACGAACTCCCCTTCGATGGATTAAAAAGAGAATGTGAGGAGGAATGCGGATTTAAGATCAAGCGCCTTGCCTATCTTGGGGAAGTCAAAGACGAATATAACCTCGCCGATAGGTTCAATTACCACTATGTCTTCTTGTGTAAACTTATTGGAGAGACAAAGAAGCATTTCGAGAGTGAGGGCGATAACTATATCCTCGACACCGATTTCTATCCTTTCCATACCGCGATAAAGATGCTTAAAAAACAACATCAAGACGGTTTTGCAGGGCTTGTTAGGCAAAGGGAACTGCCCTTCCTCGAACTTGCGGAAGAAGTATACGAAAATTTCTTCGAAGAGGAAGAAAATTGAGGTTTTGCAGGCTTATTGACCTATAAAACCTAAGATAATTCGTTTTATTTGAACGCATTTTTAAAGGAGAAACAAGATTATGAAGATATATAACGACATCACCGAAATGGTGGGTCATACCCCCTTGTTAAGGCTAAGGGGCATCGAACGTTATTTTAAGGTAGAAGGCGAGATCTACGCCAAGGTAGAAAAGGGCAATCCGACCGGTTCGGTAAAGGATAGGGCGGCCTTGCAAATGATCCTAGACGCCGAAAAAGAGGGTAGGATCAAAGAAGGTTCCACCATCATCGAACCCACTTCCGGCAACACGGGAATCGGCTTGGCGGCCATCGCGGCCGCTAGGGGCTATAAGGCCATTATCGTCATGCCCGATTCCATGTCCAGGGAAAGAAGGAACGCCATCTCTTTTTATGGCGCGGAAATCGTTTTGACCCCCGGCGCCCAGGGTATGAAGGGAGCCATTGCCAAAGCCGAGGAATTACATAAGGAAATTGCTGGTAGTATAATCGTGGGCCAATTTGTCAATCCAAGTAACGTGAAGGCCCATTATCAAACTACCGGTCCAGAGATTTATGATGACCTAGACGGCAAACTCGATTATTTCGTCGCGGGCATCGGCACGGGTGGCACCATTACCGGCGTAGGCAAATACCTAAAGGAAAAGGATAAGGGCATCAAAATCGTCGGGGTCGAACCCGCCTCCTCGCCTTTATTGACCAAAGGAAGCGCCGGCCCGCATAAGATCCAAGGCATTGGCGCCAACTTCGTTCCGAAGATTCTTGATACGGCTTTATTGGATGAAATCGAAGACATAGGGGACGAGGATGCCTTACAATTATCGAGGTTATTGGCTAAAACCGATGGGTTGGCCGTCGGTATTTCTAGCGGAGCGGCATTATCCGCCGCCGTTAAGCTTAGCAAAGCCAATCCGGGCAAAAGGGTGGTCGTCCTCCTTCCAGATGGGGTTGACCGCTATTACTCGACCGAATTATTCAACTAAGGAGCAAGACCATGAAAGGAATAAGAATCCTATCCGCCCAAGATGTCTCTTGCTATGGCCAATGTTCGTTGACCGTGGCGCTTCCGATACTTTCCGCTTTGGGGGTGGAAACCGCGATTTTACCGACCGCGATCCTCTCCACCCATACCGCCGGATTCACCGGCTTTACCTTCCATGACCTCCAAGAGGAACTCCCCAAAATCAAGGCCCATTGGGAAAAGGAAGGCATCCGCTTCGATGCCGTCTACACGGGCTATTTGGGCAGCAAAAAAGACGTTGATATCGTTATTGATATCGCTACTTCCCCGTTAAATAAAGGACCCCTAATCGTCGATCCCGCATTCGGGGACCATGGCAAACTCTATGGTGGCTTCGATTTGGATTACGTTAACGAGATGAAGCTACTTTGCGCCAAATCCGACGTCTTGCTTCCCAATCTTACCGAGGCCGCGTTCCTATTGGACCGTCCCTTTAACCCCGAGCCTAGCGAAGGGGAAATCGAGGAAATATTAGATGGCTTAACCAAACTGGGCGCCAAATCCATCGTATTGAAGGGTATCGGCTCTAGACCCGTCGATACCGGGGTCATCGTGAAAAACGGGTCCCTCATCCAAGCCTATTCCCATCATAAGATCCCCCAGGATTTCCATGGGACGGGCGATATCTTCGCCTCCGTCTTCGTCGGGGCCAGGCTTAGGGGGCTAAGCGATATCGCCTCCGCCCAACTCGCCGCCGATTTCGTCAGCAGGGCCATCACCAATACGTTGGACGACCCCAAACACTTCTATGGCGTGAAGTTCGAACCGCTTTTGGTGGACCTCGCGGAAGAAGTCAGGGAATTGACCGAATAGAACCTCTCCTTTTTAAAGGAGCGTATTTCATCTTTTTGAAACAAAGGTATAATCCCTTTGCGAGTTTTTTAATCTCGGCCGAGGTAAATAGATATGAGTTACGACTTCAAGACCATCGAAAAGAAGTGGAGACGCTACTACGAGGAACATAACACCTTCCATTGCGACGTCCACGATTTCAGCAAACCCAAATATTATGCGTTGGATATGTTCCCCTATCCTTCCGGGCAGGGGCTCCATGTCGGCCATCCAGAAGGCTATACCGCCACCGACATCGTCTCCAGGATGAAGAGGATGCAGGGCTACAACGTCCTCCACCCGATGGGTTGGGACGCCTTTGGCTTGCCCGCGGAGCAATTCGCGATCGCCAATAATTCCCATCCTGAGGAATTCACCAGGAAGAACATCGCCAAATTCAAGGATCAAATCCAATCCCTAGGGCTGAGCTATGACTGGTCCAAGGAATTCGCGACCATCGACGAGGGTTACTACAAGTGGACCCAATGGATATTCTTACAGCTTTTCAAACACGATCTTGCCTATGTCGCCGACATCCCCGTCAACTATTGCCCCGACCTCGGCACCGTTTTGGCCAACGAAGAGGTGATCGATGGCAAATCCGAACGCGGTGGCTATCCCGTTATCCGCATGCCCATGAGGCAATGGGTTTTGAAAATCACCGAATACGCCGATAAATTGGACCAAGACCTAGAGCTTTTGGATTGGCCTAAATCCACCTTGGAGATGCAGCGCAACTGGATTGGCAGAAGCGAAGGCGTCGAAATCGAATTCAAATTCGCGGGCAGCGAGGAATCCTTCCGCGTCTTCACCACCCGCGTCGATACCCTGTTTGGCTGCACCTATTGTTGCCTAGCCCCCGAGCATCCTCTTGTCAAGAAACTAGTTAGCAAAGCCCAGGAAAAGGAAGTCCTCGCCTATGTCGAGGCCACCGCGAGGAAGAGCGAACTCTCCCGTACCATGGGCGAAGATAAGGAAAAGACCGGCGTTTATTTGGGCATCGATGCCATTAACCCGATAAATGGGAAGAAGATTCCCGTCTATGTCGCCGACTACGTCTTAGGCTCCTATGGAACCGGTGCCGTCATGGCTGTTCCCGCCCACGACGAAAGGGACTATGAATTCGCCAAGGTGCATAACCTCGAAATGATTCAGGTCTTAGAGGGCGATATCTCCGAAAGCGCGATGATTGAGGATGGCAAGCACATCAATAGCGAATTCGCCGACGGTTTGGATATCGCGGGCGCCAAAGCGGCCATCACCAAGAAACTAGAGGAACTAGGCGCTGGCAAACGCGTCATTAACTACAAACTCCGCGACTGGATCTTCTCCCGTCAGCGTTATTGGGGCGAGCCTATCCCGGTCGTCACCCTGGACGATGGCACCGAATTCCCCGTCCCCGAGGACCAGCTCCCCGTCTCCCTTCCCGAGATGGAGAACTATCAGCCTTCGCGCAACGGCAAACCCCCGCTTTCCCTTGCCCCAAGTGCATGGCTAGACTATGAAACCCCGGATGGAAGGAAGGGGAAAAGGGAAACCAACACCATGCCCCAATGGGCTGGCAGCTCCTGGTACTATATCCGCTATATCGATCCCAACAACAACGATGAGATCGCCGAAAAGAAGCTCATGGACCATTGGCTCCCCGTCGACTTATATGTCGGTGGCGCCGAACACGCCGTCTTGCATTTGCTCTATGCGAGGTTCTGGCATAAGTTCCTTTACGATATCGGCGTAGTTTCCTGCAAGGAACCCTTCAAGAAGGTCTTCCACCAAGGAATGATCTTAGGCGCCAACGGCGAAAAGATGAGCAAGAGCAGGGGCAACGTCGTCAATCCCGACGATATCATCAACTCCAGCGGCGCGGACTCCTTAAGGCTATTTGAGATGTTCGCGGGCCCGCTTGAATCCGAAAAGCCCTGGTCCACCACCGGCATCGATGGCGCCTATCGCTTCATCGCCCGCGTCTTCCGCCTAGTGGACGAGCCCGAATTCAAGGAAAGGCATAGCGAGAACAATAGCGGCGAACTCGATTATTCCTATAACTTCCTCGTAAAGAAAGTCACCGGCGACTTCGAATCGCTTAACTTCAATACCGCCATCTCCGCGATGATGGTCTTCATCAACGATTGCTACAAAGCCAAGACCATCTACCGTCCCTATTTGGAGGGATTCGTGAAGATGTTTAGCTGCGTCTGCCCCTTCGCTGGCGAAGAGATGTGGGAAAAACTCGGCCACAAGGACTGCATCGACTATGAAGCCTGGCCGACCTATGATGAATCCAAACTCAAGAAAGAGACCATCCAAATGGCGGTCTCGGTCAACGGCAAAACCCGCGACGTCATGGAATTCCCCACCGACATCGACCAAGAAGGCGCCGTCAAGGCGGCGATGGACAATCCCCGCATCCAGCTCTTCCTCGAAGGGAAGACCGTGCGCAAAGTCATCTTCGTCAAGGGAAGGATCCTCAATATCGTCGTAGGATAAAAGGGAATCTATGGTCCAACTCGCGCTTTATGGCGAAAATACGCTTCTAGGCAAGATGCTTGTATCGCTCCTTAGGAAGGAGGGGTATGAGCTTTCGATTTTGACTGATGAGTTCGACCAAAAGGCGATCGAGGAGAGCAAGATGGTCCTCTTCCTCCTCCCTAGGAAACTAGATGAGGACAAGAAGATCCACGAGGAGGTTTTGGACTTCGTTTTGAAAACCCTCTCGGGGCTTAGGAAAAGGATCCCCGTCCTCTACGTCTCCTTCGAGGGGAAGAAGTACGAAAGCCTCAACAGGATGATCGAATCCTATGAGAAACCCTGTTTCATCCATTACCTCCATACCCTCATCGAAGACAAGACGATGCTGCCCAACTATTCCTATTTCGAAGACCTCATCATGAGCTTCATCAATGGGTATGAAAACGAAAAAGAGGACACCCATACATTCGAATTCGAAAACGATATCGCCGAAAGGATATTGAACGAAGTCGTCTCCTACTTCGAATATCCCCGCCTGCCAAAGAAAGCCCAGATCATCGACTTGGGCGGCAGCATCACCTATTCGGAGAGGGAGATCTTCGATAAGCTATCTAATTTCAAAGGCATCATCGAGGACAAGGAAAAGAGGATGCCCCTACTTGGCAACTATTTCGATTCGGTTTTGTTTTGCTCCTATTTGCTTCTGGCTAGCGACATCGAGGAACCCGTCTACGATTACCAATATAAGGGCTTTTACGTTAGGGAATTATTCAAATACCAGGATATCGGCACCTATCTTCTATTGATCGGCGACCCTTATGAGACCTTCTCCAGGGTCAATAGCAAAGACGTAACCGCCAAATACCTCACGGTTTTCGGTAACGTCTCCTATTCCAAGAGGAAGAAAAACCGCAAAGACTTCAAGGTCGAGGTGCTCAATAGCGCCAATCCCCAATTCTATGAAGTGCCCCCTTCCTATTCCGTCGCCATCACCCCAATGAAGGGGAAGGCCGTCGTTTTGTGTTACTTCGATAAGGTCCTTTCGCCAAGTTCGGACGAATTCATCTCCGCGGGAATCGGGGAAGGACGCGATACCTTCTATAACGAACTTTATTCCCCCGAGCAGCAAAATCCCTATAAGGCCATCAACAAGATGGTGAAGCTACAAAAGGAAACCTATGGGGATGAAAGCGGCAGAAAGGATGGCAAGCCAAAATGAAGATCGCGGTCGTCGGTTTGGGCTATGTGGGTGCCTCAATTGCCGCCTGCCTTTCCCCAAAACACGAAGTCATTGGCTTCGATATCGATAAGGAGAAGGCGGATAAGGTCAATCGTGGTGACTTTTCTTTCCTTGGTCCTACCCAAGACGAACTAATCAAAAAAGAGGGGCTTTCCTTTCTTTGCGCCCCAAGTTTGGATGATGCCATAAAGGGAAGCGACTTCATCATCGTTGCCGTCCCAACCGATTACCATGAATCCTTATCTAGGCTAGACACCTCGATAGTGGAAGAGGTGGTAGGATCCTGCGTTAGGGCCAATTCCAATGCCACCATCGTCATCAAGTCGACCGTGCCCATCGGTTTTTGCGATAGCCTGCAAGACGTCTATAAAGAGGCCACCATCCTCTTCTCACCGGAGTTTTTAAGGGAGACGACCTCGATCGAAGATACCTTCTTCCCCTCTAGGATCATCGTGGGTTCTAGAAAGGAAAATAAGGCGAAATCGCTGCAATTCCTTGATATTTTATCTGATATTTGCCGTAACTTTGAGGCTAAGAAGATGACGATGAGCCTAATCGAGGCGGAGTCGGTCAAGCTTTTCACCAATACCTATCTCGCCCTTAGGGTAGCCTATTTCAATGAGCTCGATTCCTTTGCCTATTCCAAGGGGATGGACGCCAAAAAGGTGATAGGCGGGGTTTGTGCCGACACTAGGATCGGCGATAACTATAACAATCCCTCCTTCGGCTATGGCGGGTATTGTCTGCCAAAGGATAGCAAACAGCTTTTCTCTTCCTATGAGGGCGTGCCAGAGGAAATCGTGAAGGCCACGATAGCCTCCAACTCCATCCGCGTATCCTTCATCGTCGACGCGGTGAAAAGGAAGGTCGAGGCAAAGGAAGACCCCGTTATCGGCATCTACCGCCTCAATCAGAAGAAGGGTTCGAATTCGTTAAGGAATTCCACCTCCGCCAGGGTGCTTGAATCCTTAAGCGAGGAAGGCTATTCCGTCCTTGTCTATGAGCCGCTATTGACGATGGGCGAATATCTTGGCGCGAAGGTAGATAACGATTTGCCTTCCTTCCTCTCTTCTTGCGATTTGATCGTCGCAAACCGCTACGAAAAGGAACTAGAACCAGCCAAGGCAAAGGTCTTTACCAGGGACCTTTTCGGCGAGAATTGACCTAGGTAACCGCTTACCTTACTTGTTTTCGTATATGTGCACGCGTAAAGGTGCTATAGTTTTCGTCGGTTAAATCCTATGGATTTTCCCTACGCTTCAGAGGATAGGCCTATGTTAATTTGCTTCGATATCGGTAACTCCACCGTCTCCATCGGATGCTTTGGGGACAATGGGTTGCTTTATGCTACCTCCATCCCAAGCAATCCTAGGCCTAACATAGAGCAGTGGGAAGGCGTGTTCGAAGCCTTGCTCAAATATGGCAAGAAGGAAAGATACGAAGTCACCGGGGTCGCCTATTCTAGCGTCGTCCCCGATATCGAGGAAAAGGTAAAGGAAGCCGCCATATCCTATTTCGGGTTGGAACCCTATTCCGTCACCATCGCCTCCGATTTGGGGCTAAGGGTCAACGTCGACCACCCCGAGGAAGTGGGCGCCGACCTTCTTTCCGATGCGGTCGCCGCGAAGAAGATAAGCGGCGGGGATACCGTCATCGTCGATATGGGCACCGCGACCAAGATCATCCTATTAGGGGAAGAGGGGTCATTTGAAGGCTGCACGATCGGCGTGGGCCCGGGCATCGCCAAAAAGGCCCTCAACCTAGATACCGCCGCGCTTCCCGAAGTCGAATTCTCCCTTCCTAAGAAGGTGCTAGGCAAAAATACCCACGATTCCATCAATTCCGCATTGTTCTATGGCCTATCCGCCGAGGCGAGGGGCCTATGCGATATGATCGAAAGGGAATATGGCAAGCCCCTTCACCGCGTTTTGACCGGCGGCTATGCCAATTTGATAAAGGAACTCCTAGGAGAGTTCAGCTTTTATCCCGACCTCGCCCTATATGGGGTAAGGGAAGTCTACCTGAGGAACAAAAAAGCCTAATAGAGAAAGAATAAAAAGAAATGGATTACGAAAACATCCGCGCGCTCATCGCGCTTATACTCGTGCTCGCGATTTCCCTTTGGATGGTCATATTCGACCGCAAGGGGAAGGAAGAGGAAATCGACGAGGAGGACAAGAGGAGGAAGCGCATCCGCTCCATGGCCTTCGATGCCGTCATCATCGCCCTTCTCATCGCCATGAGCTTCATCCCCTATGTCGGGTTTATCAACGTCGGACCCTTCTCCCTTACCTTGCTCCATCTCCCCGTTTTGCTAGGGGCGAGCCTATTCGGCTGGAAAAGGGGTTTGATCTATGGGACCGTCTTCGGCCTACTTTCCTGGGCGAAGGCGCTTTCTGGCGCCACCAGCGTATTCGACATCGCCTTCCAAAAGATTTATGTGGCCGTGCCGCCTAGGATGCTATTTGGGCTAATCATCGGCGTCCTTTCTAGCGTCACCATGAAGATAAGGGACGAGAAGAAGAGGAACGTCTTCCTAATCGTTTCTTGCTTCGTCTCGACTTGCCTACACACCGTTTTGGTCTTCGGCGACCTCTTCCTGGCGGAAAGCTGGGTCTTCGGCTGGGTCTTCTCCGACTCCGTCGCGATCGAAGGCACGGGTATCACGATTCTGGGCTTCCTTGCCATCGGCATGGTCCTAGAGGCGAGCTTGGGCGCCATCATCACCCCAATATTGAACAAGACGCTAAAGCGCGCGATCCCAACCTTGAAGACCGCCGAAAGCGCATCCATGTAAAAGAAAACAACCTTAGGGAATAAGGAAAACGTTATAGAAGAAGTAAGAAGGGAAAATAGATATGCCAAACTTCAAAAAACTTGCCCAAAACTACCATGGCCTAGCCGAGGGCGCCTTAGTGGAATTCGTGAAGAAGAAATCCGTTTATGACGCCTCCACAATCGAAAAGGGAGCACCCTTTGGAAAAGGGGTCAAAGGCGCTTTGGACTTCATCGCCAACCTAGGCGAGGAATATGGATTCGATGTCGATCGCTGCGATGGCTATGCCACCGAGATCAGCTTCGGTAGCGGATCTGGACCCTTAGTTGGCATCTATGCCCATAGCGACGTCGTGCCGGTCTCCGGGAAATGGGATAAGGATCCCTTCTCCGGCAACATCGTCGGCGAAGGCAAGGAGAGGAAGATGATCTCCCGCGGCTCCACCGACGACAAAGGCCCCCTCATCGCGGCTTTGATGGCCATGAAGCTATTAAAGGACAATAACCTCCTCGAAGGATATCGCGTAAGGCTAGTTAGCGGCGGCGACGAGGAAAGGGGATCCTCTTGCTTGCGCTACTATTTCGAAACCCTCAAAAAGCCTCATTGCGACTATGGTTTCACCCCCGATGCGGATTTCCCCCTCATCTATGCCGAAAAGGGTATTTACCATGGCTTGATTAGGCGCAAAGTCGACCTAGCCCCGATAATCGGGATCTCTGGGGGACACGTCTCCAATGCGGTCTGCGACCATATCGTCGTCACCGTCAAATCCGATAAGAAGCTAGAAAGGAAGCTCGTCGAGGAAAAGCTCGCCGACGTCTCGAGTATCGGCGAGGCGATGGTTTTGACCTTCAAAGGCAAAACCTCCCATGGCTCGATGCCCCAACTTGGCGATAACGCCGGCATCAAGGCCTTCAGGGTCCTAGGCGAATATTATGGCAACGAATACCTAAAGACCCTTGCCTCCGCGCTTTCCGATCCTTTCGGCGCCAATTTCGGCGGCAAGGAGAGCAGCCCCGAATTAGGCGAGAATACCTATAACTATGGCATCTTCAAATACGATGACCATTCCAAATTCCTTTGCATCACCCTCGACTTCCGCTATGGCGAAGCCGCCCATCCAGACGATTGCGTCGAGAAGATGAAGAAGGCCATCTCTAGCGACGTCATCATCGGCGGCAAGGCCGAGATCCTCATCATGGACAAGAAGTCCCCCTTGGTCTCCACCTTGATGAAATCCTATAAGAGGCAATCCCATAAGCTCTTCGCCAAGCCCTATGCGATCGGAGGCGGGACCTACGCCAAAGAGGCGAAGAACACCGTCGCCTATGGCGGAGCCTTCCCTGGCCGCCCTGGCAACATCCATTCGCCCAACGAATATTTCCTGATGGAAGACCTATACGATTCGATTGCCTATTATGCAGACGCGATCTATTCCTTGGGCCAACTAAGGAAATAAAAGCGAAATAGGACTATGAGGGCAAGGAAGAAGAAGTGGGTCAGCCCATATTTGGAAAGCCACCCCGAACTAGACGGGGAATCCTTTGATCCCGCCCCTTTTAAGGGGAAATCGCCTTTATATTTGGAAATAGGGACCGGCAAAGGCGACTTCATCGTCGCCCAAAGCCAGAAGATAGAAGGGACCTATATCGGATTAGAAAGAGATGAGATGGTCCTTTCGATCGCCCATAAGAAAGTCGTTTCAAGCGAATGCAAGGAAGTATACCTATACCGCGCCGACTTCGATTTCCTCTTTGAGAGGCTAAGTGGGCTTTCCTTTGACATCATCTATTTGAATTTCTCCGACCCCTGGCCCAAAAAACGCCACGAGAAAAGGAGGCTTACCTTCGCGCCAAGGCTTAGGAACATCGTTTCCTTGCTTAGCGAAAAAGGTGAACTCCGCATCAAAACCGATAACGACACCCTCTTCGAGTTCACCCTCGAGCAGGCTGTGGAGGTCGGGCTTCACGAAGTCAGCGTCGACAAAGACTATCAGACCGATAGCGAAACCGACTCCGTGACCGAATATGAGGCCGCCTGGAGAGGGAAGGGCAAAAACATATACCGCATGGTATATACTAAATAAGAAGAAAAGAAGGAGCAAAGCCTATGTACCGCCTTTATTATAACCATAAGACCAACGGCGATATCCTCTTCCTGGTCTATGAGCCAGAGAGCTATCCGGATAGAGTCGAGCAACGCGACGATATCGTCGCCCTCTATAAGGAAGACCGCCTGATCGGGGTCAATTTCCTCCATATCGGCAAAATCATGAAGATCCGCGCGGACGGGATGATCGTGACCCCCGAGGATAAGATGGTCGAGGTCCTCTCCTCCATGATGGAAAACGCGGGCTTGCCCTCTTTGCCCCCTTGCACCGATTCCGGCTACGTCGTCGCCAAGGTTTTGAAGATAGAGGAACACCCCCTAAACGAAAAACTATCCATCTTGACCCTGGACATTAAGGAAAAGACCCTTACCACCGTCACTAGGTATAACAACTTCAAAGAAGGCGACCACGTGGTCATCGCCAAAGATAATTGCTTGCGCTTCGATGGCAGCGCCTTCCACGCAAGGGTGGAAAGAAACATCCCAATCGAGTGCGAACTCTGTTCCGAAAAAGACCTCCGCCTAGGGGAGGAAGATAAGAAGGCGATAGTCGCCAACGAGCTTTCCTTCGGCATGGATTTCTTCCTCCGCTAATTAAGATTTTTTTATAAACCGAACGAAATAAGCCAAAATGTATGGCGAGATTCATTTTCTTTTTTTGACAATTTGCGAAAGAAAATGTGCCATTTATGAAGTTTTTATATCAAATTTTGTCATGCAAAAATGAAAAAAATTTTCAAAAATGCCGATTTTATGGGAAAAATGCCCGTCAATTGCTTAAATTATTTAAGAAATCATGAAAAAATTATGATTGCTTATTGGTATCAATTTAAGGATAATTTTGTCACCTAGAACAGTGATACGACAAAAAACATGCTGTTTTGGCTTACAAAAGAGAGTACTACCCATGAATTACGAAAAAGATCGCGTCACCATCTACCAAGTCGCCAAGGCCTCCGGCGTTTCTTTGGCCACGGTCAGTAGGGTCATCAACAAGCAGGGTTCGGTTACCCCCGCCACGAGGAAGAAGGTTGAGGACACCATCGCCCGTTTGGGCTATCGCCCCTCCTCCTTGGCCCAGTCGCTTGCGACCAATAGGACCACCAATATCGGGGTCGTCATCCCTAGCGCCAACTACGTATTTATCTCCAATGTCCTCGCCGGCATCACCGAAGTGGCGAGGGAAAGGGGCTATCTATTGACCCTATTCGCCACCACCCATTCTAGGGAAGAGGCCCTCGCCTCCATCGAGAAGGTCATCTCCAGCCACGTCGACGGCGTCATCGTCTTCGACGACCAGCTTTCCAAAGACGACGTCTCCGTCATCACCTCCTATAACGTTCCCGCCGTCATCATCGACGAGCAGGTTTCCGGCGACATCGTGGCCAATATCCACCTAAGCTACGATCCCTTGCTCACTAGCTTCATCAAGCAATATTATTCCAGGCGTGGCAACAAGGCCATGAGTTTCCTCCACGTCCATAACGCGGGCCGCCTCCTCCAGCATGCCGAAAAGAGCTTCATCCGCAACCATAACGAACTCGGCAAGGAATATAACATCATCAACTGCGACGATTCCTACACCCGTACATACGCGCAGTTCCTTGAATATTTCAAGACCAACCGTTCTGGGCTATTCGTCTGCTACCGCGACTCCATCGGCGCCGCCGTCATGAACGCCGCCACCGATAGCGGGCTAAACGTCCCCAATGACGTAGAGATCCTTACCCTCATCGGCACCAAATACGCCAGGATCTGCCGTCCCGTCCTCTCTTGCTTCCATATCGACATGGAAGAGGTGGGGAAAAGGAGTATGTACATGCTGATCGACTTGATCAACAACCAGCTCCAGGAGCGCACGGCGACCTTCGATGCCACCTATTCGATCGGTGAAAGCACCGTCGATAGGAGGGGGCTAGACCCTGATTACAAATAAGGATAAATCTTTGATTTAGGACCCCTTAGCGATAAGGGGTTTTCCTTTTTTTCCGAAACGTGTTTCAAATTCTTTGGCACTCAGGTGTTGACACTGCTAAAGAATTGCATACAATATAAGGCGATTGAAGCGAAAGGAAGATGAAACAACAATGATTAAACCACTTCATGATCACGTTCTACTGGAGAAGCTTCCCAATGAGAAGAAAGTCGGCTCCATCGTGCTAACCACCGAAAAGAAAGTCGGTAACGTCGCCACCGTCGTCGCTATCGGCGAAGGCAAACTCGATGAGAAGGGCAATCTCCGCCCCGTCTCCGTCGAAGTCGGGGAAAAGGTCATCTACCGCGAATACGCCGGTACCGATTACGAGGATAACGGACACAAATACCTCCTTCTCAAGGACGAGGACATCCTCGCCGTCGTAGAAGACTGAGTTAGTTAGAAAGAAGGAATATAGCTATGGCAAAAGAAATCAAATTCGGAAAAAGCGCCAGGGATAAGATGCTAGAAGGCGTCGATACCCTTGCCGATACCGTAAAACTCACAATGGGCCCGAAAGGACGCAACGTCGTCCTCGATAAGGGCTATGGCTCTCCCCTTATCACCAATGATGGCGTCACAATCGCCAAGGAGATCGAGCTAAAGGACAATTACGCCAATATGGGCGCAAAGCTCGTGTATGAGGTCGCCAGCAAGACCAACGATCTCGCGGGCGATGGCACCACCACCGCGACATTGCTTGCCCAATCGATGATCCACCGCGGCATCAACGCGGTCGAAAAGGGCGCGAATCCCGTCTTTGTTAGGTCTGGTATGGAAAAAGCCGGCAAAGCCGTCGCGGAAGAGCTCCTTAACCTCTCCCGTCCCATCGAAACCAATGAGGACATCGAATCCGTCGCCTCGCTTTCTAGTGGCGACCCCAATATCGGTAGGCTTATCGCCGAAGCGATGGAAAAGGTCGGCAAAAACGGCGTTGTCAGCGTTGACGATAGCCGTGGCGTGGACGATGAACTCGCCCTCACCCAGGGTCTAGAATTCGATAAGGGCTACCTCTCCCCCTATATGGTCAGCGACAGGGAGAAGATGGTTGCCGAATTAGAGGACGCCTTGGTTTTGGTCACCGACCAGAAGATCTCTAACGTCAACGACATCGTCCCCTTGCTCCAATCTGTCGTCGATAGCCATAAGCCGTTGCTTATCATCGCCGACGATTTAGATGCCGATGTCACCTCCACATTAATCGTCAATAAGCTTCGCGGCACCTTCAACGTGGTCGCCGTCAAAGCCCCTGAATTCGGCGATGCGCAAAAGGCCGCGTTGCAGGATATTGCGATCACCACGGGTGCAAACTTCATCTCCAAGGAACTTGGCATGGAGTTAAAGGACGCCCAGATTAGCGACCTAGGCAAGGTGAAGAAAGCCACCGTTAAGAAGGATAAGACCGTCTTAGTCGGCGGCGCTGGCAGCAAGGAAGAAGTGGAGAATAGGGTTTCTGAACTCCAGGAACAGGTTGCCGCCACCACCAGCGAATACGACAAGAAGAACCTCCTTAAGAGGATCGCCAAACTCTCCGGCGGCGTCGCCGTGCTCAAAGTCGGCGCCCTCACCGAAAGCGAACTCAAGGATAAGAAACTCCGTATCGAAGACGCGCTTAACGCCACCAAGGCAGCCGTTGCCGAAGGTATCGTCATCGGCGGTGGCGCCGCGTTAGCGGAAGTCCATAAGGCCCTTAAGGGTAAGCTCACCGATCCCGTCCACGATGTCCAAAAGGGTATCGACGCGGTATTGGATTCCCTATATGAGCCAGTTCGCCAGATCGCCGAGAACGCGGGGTATGAACCCGAGGAGATCGTCGAGAAGCAAAAGGCCGCGAAAGCCGGCGTTGGCTTCGATGCGAAAAACGGCGAATGGGTCAATATGGCCGAGAAGGGCATCATCGATCCTACTAAGGTCACCCGTTCCGCAGTACTAAATGCCTCTTCTATCGCCGCCTTATTCGTCACCACCGAAGCCGCGGTCACCGAGATCAAGGAAGAAAAGCCCGCGATGCCCGCCGCACCGGAAGGCATGTATTAATCCCATAAAAACCCAAAAAGAGGGCACCCATACATCAATATTCGTGGGTGTCCTTTTTTCTTTCTTTGTCTTTCTATCCAATTGGGATAGAATTATCCCCGCAACAAAGGAGAAACCCCATGGATTTCATTGATGAACTGAATTACCGCGGATTAATCGAGCAATATTCCAACGAAGAAGCCGTCCGTGACTTACTGAAGGAAAAGACCACCATCTATTGCGGCTTTGACCCTAGCGCCGGCAGCATGCATTTAGGAAACTATGTCATGATCTGCTTGCTAAAAAGGTTCCAAAAAGCCGGACATAAGGTCGTTGCGCTTGTTGGCGGGGCGACCGGCATGATTGGCGATCCTAGCGGCAAAAGCAAGGAAAGGAACCTCCAAACGAAGGAGAAACTATTCGAAAACACCGCCTCCATTAGGGCTCAGTTAGAGAAATACATCGATCTAAGCGACCCCGAGAAAGGGTGCCTAGTCTCCAATTACGATTGGCTGGGCGATATGACCATGATCGATTTCCTGCGCGACTATGGCAAATATTTCTCCATCAACTACATGCTTTCGAAGGAAATCGTGAAGTCTAGGCTTGATGCCGGGCTTTCCTTTACCGAATTCGCCTATCAGATCCTCCAGTCCATCGACTTCTATCATCTCCATCATACCTTAGGCGTTTCGATGCAGATCGGCGGCAATGACCAATGGGGCAACCTCACCTCCGGCTTAGAGCTTATCCGCAAAATCGATGGCAATGACGAAAAGGTCGAGGCAATGACAGGAAGATTGCTTCTAAGAAGCGATGGCAAGAAGTTTGGCAAAAGCGAAAAAGGCGCTTTGTTCCTTGATCCCTCCCTTACCTCCCCCTATGCGATCTACCAGTATTTCATGAACGTCACCGACGAAGATGCGATCCGCTTCCTCAAGGTCTTCTCTTTCCTCACCCCCGAGGAAATCGAAGACGTCGCTAGGGAGCATTTCGCCTCTCCTGGCGCCCGCATCGGCCAAAAGAAGGTCGCCTATGAGGTCACGAAGGACGTGCACGGCAAAGAAGCCGCGGAAGAGGCCATCGCCATGACCCAGGTATTGTTCTCCGGCGAAGTCGCTTCCTTGAAGGAAAGCCAGATCGAAGAGCTTTTTGGCGACATGAAGGTGAAGTTAGAAGAAGGGGTTGGCATCATGGACGCGCTTGTCGCGGTTGGCGCCACCACCTCCAAAACCGAGGCCAGGAAGGCGATTCAGCAAAACGCCATCTCCCTTAATGGCGGCAAGGTCGCCGACATCAACCTAACCCTTTCCAAAGACAAGGCCCTTTATGGCAAATATCTCGTCTTAAGGAAGGGAAAGAAGAACTACTTCCTCGGTGAGCTCTAAACCTTATAGCTTCGTTAATGTAATCGCCTAGGTGAATTCCTAGGCTTTTTTTGTTGAAAAACCTTATGCCTTACCCGCCGAGTTTCCTTGTTTGAAGCAATGGCATTCCTTAAAAGGCCATATACAAACACGTAAGTTCATGATGAGAAAAACCAAGGTTATGTGAGAAAAGGGAATTCGGTGAGATAAAGGGAAGGTATGTGCTTTATCATGAGGAGGAAAAAGAAGAAGGAGAGTCCGTTTATCTTAACGTTTTCTCTTTCCTAAAGCCCTTGCCCCTATAGGCTTATATATAACAAGGATAAAGAGAAAGCCCCTCGCGCAGCTTGCGAGGGGTTTTTGATTCCGTTTTGTGTCGGATATTACAGCTTGCGGTTGTAGTATTCGATGATGGCGGCGTCTTTGATTTCAGGGGTTAGTTCGTTCCTTTCGGGGAGACGGACGAACTTGCCACAGAACTTTTCCTTATCGACTTCGACATAGGGGACGAAGGCGGGAGCGGTGTCCATGGATTCCTTGACGCACTTTAGCGGGGTCTCTTCCTTGAGGGTGATGACGTCGCCGGTCTTGCAAAGATAAGAGGCGATGTCGACCTTCTTGCCATTGACCAAGATGTGGCCATGGTTGACAAGCTGCCTGGCGCCGGCACGGGTCCTGGCGAATCCAATGCGGTAGACGAGGTTGTCAAGACGGCTCTCGAGGAGGCGGAAGAAGGCTAGACCGGTAACGGTTTCCTTATCGCGCTTGGCAAGGATGAAGAGCTTGCGGAACTGGCGCTCGTTGACGCCATAGAGGTTGCGAAGTTTCTGCTTCTCAAGAAGCTGGGTGCCGTATTCGGAGGGCTTCCTCTTACGGTCTTGGCCGTGTTGACCCGGGCCATACGGGCGTTTCTTGAGCTCTTCGCCGGTCTCAAGAATGGAGAAGTTCAAATGGCGCGATTTGCTCCATCTGCTTCCAGTGTACCTAGACATATGTTTGGTTTCCTTTCTTTGGCTGTGCAAAGGTTAGGTGCTTCCCCTCTCTTCCCGGGTGTCGCTAGGTTCAGCCCAAGTAGCTGCAGGGCTTACTGATGTTAGTTTTAGCGACGTCAGGCGGAAGAATGGAAACATGCTTCTTTCCACGCAAGCGTAAATATACGCGCACAAGGATTAGGAGTCAATAACATGTTGCGATTGGCGTTTTCCCTGAGTTTTGGCGATTTGCCGATTTTTACATATGCCTATGTAATATTTTCGGTGCCAAAAAATCGAAAATGAATGCATGGTCCACATATTTATACACTGTATAGTCGGCAAAAATTACATTTCAAAATGGATGAAAACGGGATTTGGGCAAAAAAAGGAAGCAAAAATAGGGTAAAAATCAAGCGATAAAAACGTTGAATATTTGCCTTCAATCCCCTCGCGCATACGGGAATATGCGTGCTAAAATATCTATATGCAGTTATCTAGCAACGTTTTTGTTATCCTTGATGCCACCGTCCCGCTTATCGTCGGGCTGTCCGTGGGATTCGTCGCGCTTATCGGCCTAGCCGTTTTGCTTTATTTCACCTTGTTCGCCCACATGATCCTTAAGAAGAAGGTCAGGGAAGCCGAAAGGAAATTCGAATACCTCCACGCATTGTTGATGGGACAGGATTCCCAATACATCAAGCGCATCGAGATCATCTCCCAAACCAACCTCGTCTATTGCGATATCCACCTCGCCTATTCCAAGAGGTTCAAGGAAATCCGCGACAATAGCGATTCCTTCATGCAGACCGAAATCAACCGCATTCGCGACCTCGTCGATGAGCATAACTACAAAAGCCTAAGGATCGAGCTTCCCCACGTTAAGGAGGAACTCGCCGAATTCGAGGCCAAGGTCAACGGGCTCAACGACGATTTGAAGACCGTCATCAAACCCGAGGAGGAATGCCATCAGATTTCCTTACAGCTTAAGGAAAGGCTTCGTCAGGTCAAACAGGACTACTACGTGAAGCAAACCGAGCTCTTTCTAGTCGCCGATTCCTTCGAAAAGGTCTTCTCTAGGCTAGACGAAGTATTCCATACCTTCGAGGATTTCGTCGATTCGGGCCATTATGAAGAGGCCAAGGAAACGTTAAAGACCACCCCCGCGATCATCGATGAGCTCTCTAGGGACCTCGCGGTATTGCCGGACCTTTGCATCTCCATCCAATCCGTCTTGCCCGATAAGATCAACTCCCTTCGCAACCGCTATGAGACCATGATCGACGAGGGCTATCCCCTATTCATGATCATGCCCAAGGAAAGAACCAGCGAAATGAGCGAGGAACTTGAGGTCGTCACCAGAAAAGTGCAAAGCTTCAAACTCGCCGGCATCCAAGACGAACTCGATGGCATCTCCGCCGAGATCGAGGAATATTTCGACGCCTTTGAAAAGGAGAAGGTCGCCAGGGTCAAATTCGAGAACGAATGCGAAGGCATCTATCAGGAAAACTCCCTTATCGAACAAAAGAACATCCGCTTGATGAACGCGATCCCGGATATCAAAAAAGCCTATGCGATCCCCGCGGAAGAACAGGCCAAGGTCGACGGCATCAAAGCCCTTATTTCCAAAGCCAGCGCCACCAAGCGTAACCTAGACACCTATATCCATAGCGCGGATAACCAGCCCTATACGGTACTCGTGGAGAAGATGTACCTCCTCCGCGACGAAGCGCAAGACGCCGAAAGGGCGATTCAGGAATTCAACGATTACCTCCAATCCCTTAAATCCGATAGCGAAAACGCCCTTCGTCAGGTTGCCGTCTACTATGAGATGATGCAATCCAGCGAAATCGTTTTGAGGAAGATAAACATCTCGAGCGTCACCGAGGAATATTCGCCCCGCATCGCCGAGCTTTACCAGACGATAGACAAGATATTCAACCTCCTCTATACCCGCCCGATAGACGTCGTGGCGATCAATAGCCTCGTCGAGGGGCTGATGAGAGAAGGGGACGACGTCTGCTCTGGCATCAAAAAGCTATACGATTCCATGATCATGGCCGATGCCGCCATCTTGATGGCCAACCGCGAGAGGAAGGACTTCTCCCAGATGAACGTCATCCTCCAACAGACCGAAAAGCTCTACTTCGCGGGCCAATTCGAAACTTGCTACGAGGACACAAGGGCCGCCATTCAGCGTCTCCGCTTCAACGAATAGACCATGATTTACCTAGATTATGCCTCGACGGAAAGAATGTCCGACGAGTCCTTTGAGAAGTATAAGGAACTGTCTTTTTCCCATTTTGGCAACGCCGGCAGCACCCATGCCTATGGCCGCGATGCCTCTAGGCTACTAGAGGGTTTCCGCAAGTGTTGCCTAAAGGCACTGGGAGTGGAGAAAACCCACGACATCATCTTCACTTCCGGGGCGAGCGAAAGCAACAACATGGCGATAAAATCAATCGCCTTCCAATACCAAAACCGCGGCAAGAGAATCATTTCCTCTTCCGCCGAACATGCTTCCGTCAGCGCCTCGTTAAGCCAGTTAAAGGATAGCTTTGGCTTTGATGTCGCTCTTCTTGACGCAAAAAAAAGCGGGGCCATCGATCCAAGGGAATTAGAAGAGGTAATCGACAAATCGACGATCCTGGTGACCCTAATCGGGGTCAATAACGAAACCGGTGCCATCAGCCCCATAAAGGAAGTCGCCGAGATCGTTTCCAAATACCCGAAATGCTATTTCCATGTCGACGCCACCCAGGCGATAGGCAAGGCCAAGATCGACTATTCCAAAGTCGACCTCATCTCCTTAAGCGCCCATAAATTCGGCGGCCCTAAGGGAGTAGGCATCTTAGCCTATAGGAAGAACATCAGCTTCCTGCCCCTAGTCTCTGGGGGTTCGCAGGAACATGGCCTTCGCGGCGGGACGCAGGATCTGCCTTCCATCGGCTCCATGGCCGTGGCGTTAGAATCGACCATGAAGTCGCCTTTGCCTAATGCCCGTGTCCATTCCCTTGCGTTGAAGATAAGGGATTATGTGGCCAATAACCCCACCTTATTAAGGCTAAATTCCCCAGAGAACGCCTCCGATTTCATCGTGAATTTCTCCTTCTTGGTCCATAAGGCCAGCGTCGTGCTTGAGGCGCTATCGGAAAGAGAAATCTACGTTTCTAGCGTCGCCGCGTGTTCAAGCAAGGGCGAACCCCTTTCCCACGTCCTTCTTTCGATGGGCCTAGACAGGGGATTGGCCGGAAATTCCATGCGCGTCTCCTTCGATAGGGACACAAAGGAAGAAGACGTCGACACCTTCTTAAACGCATTAACCGATATATTAAAGGAGCTCTCACCTAGATGAAACCCGATTCCATCCTCGTCCATTTCGGGGAACTCTCCACCAAAGGCGATAACCGCAAGTAGTTCGTCAGCTGTTTGTATTCCAATATCAAGAATACCCTGAAATCCTTCTCCACCCTTTCTTTCCAAAAGGATAGGGACCATATCCTAATCAACCTAGGTGAGGAAGATGCGGAGGAAGTGCTTGAAAAAGCCTGCAACATCGCTGGCATCCAGCGTCTTTCCTTATGCTATGTTTGCGATAGCGTATACGAGAAAATCGCAACGGCGGCATTAGAGATCATCAAAGACGAAGAAGGCTCCACCTTCAAGGTAAAGGCGCACCGCATCGATAAATCCTTCCCGATTCCCTCAATGGAACTCGCGGCAAAACTAGGAGGGGTCATCCTCCATAATATCCCCTCCCTAAGCGTCGACGTCCATAATCCGGATATCACCCTGAAAGTGGACGTTAAGCCCAAGCAGACCTTCATCTACTGCAAGGAAGCCCTAGGCTTAGGTGGATATCCTTTGGGGATGAACGGCAAGGTCACGATGCTTCTTAGCGGTGGCATCGATTCCCCCGTCGCGGCCTATTCCTTGATTAGGCGCGGCATCAAGGTCGAATGCCTCCATTTCGCCGCGCCTCCCTATACTAGCGACGCGGTCATCGACAAATTGACCGACATCATGGGCGTGCTCAATAACTACCAGGAGCAGATCCGCCTTCAGGTCATCCCCTTTACGAAGCTTCAGATGGCGATCTACGCCAACGCCGCCGAACCCTATTGCATCACCATCATGAGAAGGATGATGATGAGAATCGCGGCCAAGGCAAAGGAAAGGAACCATGCCCTAGCCATCGCCACGGGAGAAAGCGTGGGACAGGTTGCTTCGCAAACGTTGGAATCGCTTAACGTCATTAACGAAGTCACCAACATCCCGGTCCTCCGTCCCCTCGCCACCAGCGACAAGCTTTCGATCATCGCTACCTCCAAAAAGATCGGAACCTACGATATTTCCATTAGACCCTATGAGGATTGCTGTACGATCTTCACACCCAAAAACCCAAAGACCAAGCCAAGTTTGAAGGACGCCAAATTCTATGAATCCAAGTTCGATTTCGAATCGATGATAGAAGAAGCGCTCGACAATAGTTACTTCATAACCGTCAAAGACGGCGAAGTCATCGATAAGAAGATGGCGTATCAGAAGAAAAACCAAGATGAATAAGTCCCAATTCGATATCGCAATAGACCGCTACCAAAGCGATTCCGAACGCTATAACGTGAAAAAGGGTTTTATCCCCCTAACGATAGCCGATACCGATTTCATAACCGCTAAAAGCGTATTAGACGCCATAAAGAATAGGGCCGAACACCCTCTTTTGGGCTACCCCAAACTAAACGAGGAATGGAAGAAGGAGTGCGCCGATTTCTACCAAAGAAGGTTTGGTTTGTCTTTGAATATCGATAAAATCGGTTACGCAAGTAGCGTTCTTGCCATCATCGACGCTTTTTTGTTCCGTTTCACCAAACCTAGCGACGGCGTAGTCGTCACAGGGCCCGTCTATAATTGTTTCTATTCCTGCATCGAACATACGGGAAGAAAGGTGGTCGATGTCCCTATAAAGGATAATCGCCTGGATTTCCTTGCCCTAGAGGAAGCGTTTAAAACCAATAAGGCAATGGTCCTTTGCTCTCCCCATAATCCCCTTGGCATAGGCTTTGGGAAAGAGGATTTGGATAGGCTTTTCCTCCTCGCCAAAGAATATGGCGTTATTATCCTTAGCGATGAGATACATGGCCTGTTGTCTTTGGATTATGCATACACGCCCTCGCTATCTTTGCCTTCCGCAGTCTCCAATGTCATTATGGCCGTGAGCCCTAGCAAGGCCTTCAATACGGCTGGCATACACGCGGCGATGTTTGCTTGCCTAGACCAAAACCTATTTGACCAAATCCAGGAACAGCTTTTCTATCTAGATACGGGGGAACCCAATGTTTTCGCCCAACCCGTTTTGGAATCCGCCTATAGGGAAGGCGACGGTTATCTAGATGCCCTATTGTCCTATTTAAAGGATAACCGCGCCTATCTATACGAAAAGCTTAACAGGATACCAGGGCTAAAAATGGAAAAAGCCCCATTCACCTATCTTGCCTGGATCGATACTAGGGATATTTGCTTAGACGAAAAAGAACTATTGCCCTATCTGGAGGATGCGGGAGTGGGACTTGCCCCCGGAAGCCATTATGGAAAATATGGCAAAGGGTTCCTAAGGCTTAATTTCGCTACCCCAAAGGCCATCCTAATGGAAGCGATAAAGCGAATCGAAATCGCCCTGGCCCGCTATAAGGAAGAACACCGCTAAATAACGAAGAACCCGGTCTTTTGATTGGTTAGCATGAAAAAAGGCCGTCAAACCTTTTTTGGTTTTTTCGGCCTAATAGTATAGGTAATAGAAGAAAGAAGGGTTATTCTTCGTCTTCGGGTTGAGGATCGAGCCAAGGGTTGTAGGTAGAGAAGCATCCGCCTCCGCTAACGGCTTCAAGCTGCTCATCGCTTAACTCAACGCCTTCTTTTTTGGCAAGGGCGATGACCTCTTCGTTAGTTTTGCAGGCCTTGACCTTTTCGATCTGCTCTGCGGTCAAACCGTCTAGTAGTTCTTTCTTCATGGGTTTTATTTCCTTTCTTATGACAAAATGATAGCAAATGTATTGCCACAAAAGTGCCACACTATAGAAAATAGGCCTTAGGAACCAATGTTCGTTTCCTACGGCCTAGTGATAAACGGGCAAATATATGCCTAGATCAATCGTCTTCGTCTCTAGGATTGAGCCAGCTTTCGATGCATCCGCCTCCGTTAACGGCCGCAAGCTGCTCGGTGGTTAGCTCGATGCCTTCTTTCTTGGCAAGGGAGAGGACCTCTTCGCTAGTTTTGCAGGCTTTGACCTTTTCGATCTGCTCTACGGTCAAACCGTCTAGTAGCTCTTTCTTCATAGGGTTTATTTCCTTTCTTATGACAATATGATAGCAAATGTATTGCCATAAAAGTGCCACACTATTAGAAAAAGGCCCTCAAATGAGAGCCTCTTCGTTTTGGGGTTGTCGGTTATCGCTTATTTGCCAGCGGCCTTTTTGGCGGTCTTGCAAAGTCCGGCGAACGCCTCGGGATCGTGGATGGCGATCTCGGAGAGCATCTTGCGGTTGATGGCGATATTGGACTTCTTCAATCCATCCATGAAGACGGAATAGGAGATGTCGTTGGTCCTGCACGCGGCGTTGATGCGGCGGATCCAGAGCTTACGGTAGTCCCTCTTGATGAGGCGACGGGAGATGTAAGCGTAGCGGAGGGAATGGAGAACCTGTTCCTTCGCGGTTTTGAACAAAAGATGCTTGGAACCGAAGTAGCCTTCAGCCTGCTTTAGGATTCTTTTGCGACGGGCACGGGTAACGGTGCCACCTTTGACTCTAGCCATGGTTAATTATTCTCCTTTCCTTCTTACTTAACGATCATGAACCGAATTCTCTTGTAGTCGGTCTTGTCGATGATCCCGGAGCGGCGGAGCTGACGGCTCTGCTTGGGGGTCTTGTACGGTGCGTGGTGTCCCTTGTAGGCATGAACGTATTTGATCTTGCCTTTGCCGGTGACTTTGATTCGCTTCATGAGCGAACGGT
>JAILEX010000074.1 GCA_024687185.1 Bacilli bacterium
TTTTTCACTCGCGGGATAGCGGAAACTTTTGGCGATTATTGTCTTGCCATAACATATATTTCATATATACTGACCCCAGCCGATTCATAATACACATACAAATATGGAGGATTACCAACAATGGAAAAAAGAAGGCTATTGGTTCTAGCGGGGGCATTTGTAGGCGTCATCGGCGCCACCGTGGTCGCCATCAGCGGACAAAACGCGATTAGCGTCCCGGGCGTTATGGCGGGCCCCTACGACAAAAGCATTATCCTGACCGACGGAAATGACTTTGAAACAGGTGGCGATTATGGCTATCATCTCCCTGAAGTTACCGGCAATCTGAGCCCCAATGACAACCATAGCCAGATTGAGATAATGGCAGGGGGTGCACCCGGCACTACCGTCGAATTTGGAACAACCGAAGGAACCGTCTTCACCACGACCGTCACAAGTAGTGGCGCGGGAACGGCATTCGGATTTGCTATTTTCCTAAATAACATTACTTCTTTCAGTATGAACTTTGCCTTTGTTTCTGGCCGAAATTTTTCCTTGGAGTGGACGGCTACGGCCGGTCCCCAAGACCCGACACCCATTGGTAGCGGAGTTATTACGGATCAAGAAGCGACTAATGCCAGTAGCCCCGTAGAAGCAAACTGGACTAATGTACAAATGTTGTTATTTAGATTTTGGAACTATTACAGCCCTAGCCAAGAGGGGGATCCCGCCTCGGTAGTAGACACCTTTAAGGTCACTAGGCTGGAAGTCCATTGGACCTGCTAGTCATCAAAGGCCAATTACCCTAAGGCGCTTCGGCCGTTCATTGACCAAGCGCCTTTTTTCACTCTCAAAGAGGCTCACCCTGCGTCAATTGTTCTCTTTACTTCCATTTTCCCGCCACGAATCCGACCAATATTGCCCGGAAAGACTCCCCACAGCCGAAAGAAGGCAGCGTTTTCTTAGCCCCTTCTTTCTCTGCCAATCATCAATATCTATGGAAAACAACTAATGATAAAAAAATAGAGCCCGGTAGTCATAAGCCCTATCTATTGCCCCTTCTTCTTTTCTTCCCCGTTACTTTTCCTAACGTAATATAGAACCATGATGATCCTAGTTAGGAAAAAGAAAAGGAGGAACACCCCAAACAAGATCCAGGATAAGACCATTAACCATAATGGGAAGCCCTCGCTAAGGGTGGCGGTGCCCACAATGGCAAGAGATAAAAACCCCATGCTTAGGAATATCGATATGATCATAGATGCAAGGAACATCTTCTTGTTTTTCGCTTTCCTTAAACGATAAACCCGGTTTACTGGTAGACCTCTAGGGTCTCGCCATGGACCGTCCTTACATAGGCGACTAGCTTCTCGCCCCCACTATTCTTCCTTCTCCACTTGGAAGCCCTTCTTAACGTGGCGATGACCAAAGGCTTTTCCCTTTCCCTTAGGTCCCCTAGAAGTGGCAATAGCTCATCCTCGTATATCTCTAGGGATATGACGTCGATTTCCTCTAATTCCGACATACCCCCGAAACAAGATTCCTCTAGCCCTTCTTTACCATAGACGACGACTTTCCTTATCCCCGTGCCAAAGAAGGCATTGAAACCAACGTGAGTCACTCCCTTTAGATCCAATACGCCTGAATCGCTAGAAAGCAGGGTATCCAGATGCCTCGCCCCGACGAAGGCGCGCTTGCCAATGGAGGTGACTTCTCCTTCTATTTCGATTTTCCTAAGCCTTAAATCCCCGCTAAAGGCATAGGGCCCTATATCTAAGGGTTCGATGCAATTCAGATGGACTTCCTCCAGTTGGTGGCAACCATAGAATAGCCTTTCGGGCAATCCCTTCTCCCCGGTTTTTAGCCTTGCGGATTTTAACCCCTCCATCATCGAAAAAGCGCTAGAAGAAAGAATGAGGAAGGAAGAGGAAAGGTCTAGGTCGACTGTCTCTATTCTTTTGTTGAACTTAAAGGCGTCGCTACCAATAGAAATGGTCGATTTGCTTAAGGGCAAGAGGCTTAGGGATTCGCAATAGGCGAAGGCGCTATCGCCGATTTCCTTTGGGTATCCCTTGAATTCCTTAAGCTTAACGCAGGAGAAAAACGCCCTTTCCCCAACCCTATAGACGCTTTCTCCCTCAAAGGAAGAGAGTTTCTCGCAATAGGCGAAGGCGCTATCGCTAACATCCGGCAAATCATTTGCCACCACTTTCCTTAGGTTCAGATTGCCCATGAAGGCGTTCCTTCCGACGTAGGTCAGGCTATCGACATCGATGAATCGATTCCTAAGGCAACCATAGAAGGCGAAGTCGCCGATCCTGATCTGCTTATGTTGCCTTACCCTTATCCCCTCAAGGAAGGCGAAATTGCTAAAGCTGGCCGAGAGGAAGTCATAGCCGAATACCTCCTTCTGCTTGGATTTAGGGAGGTCGCTAAGGCTAATGACTTTGATCTTGGGGTCGTTGCAACCCGATATCTTGATTCTAAGCCTATCGGTTTTCTCCTCGACTTCCCTATAGCGAAACAAGGGCTCGTCGAAGGTGAAGCTTTCTATCTTCTCCTTCTTTAAGGAGGGGTGCATGATATAGGGCAGGAAGATATCCTCCTCTTTTATGTTCCTTAATAGCTCCCTTTCCCTAGGTTTAGGCATAGCAAGGCCGTTTCCTTTAGCGATTTCTATCATCTCCTTTAGGGAATAGCTTTTCCCATAGGTGCTTTTATCCTTATAGAGATAGTCTTCCTTAACGGGGAGAGTGATGACGAACAGGGGTTTGCCATATTCTTTGGCGAACCTTATCTCCTCCAATACGGCATCGCTAGTGAGGGAGGCTAATCCAAGATAGAGGATCACGCCCTTACATTCCCTAGGATAGAGATAGTCCTCGGCGACGCTCCTCCAGCTTTTCCCCGCGGGTATCCCCCTATCGTACCAGATCTCTAGCCCCGCCTCCTCGAGTCCGATGATATCGAGATACACCTCTTTATAATCGTCGTGGCTATAGGAGACGAAATAATAGGAAAGGCTATGGACCTCGGGCAAGAGGATGGAAGGCAATTCGATCAGGGGATTATCGACGATGGCCTTCCTCCTAATCTCGTTAAGCTCCTTCTTGCCAAGGTCTTTTAGCGACTCCAATTCTATTTCCCTTATCTTCATATCCTAGTATCGCCTTTCCTTGCTTTAATTCTAGCATAAGGGAAAAGCGTCTCCCCCCTTCTTCTTTTTTTCCTTCCACCAATATTACCTAAGTCGCGATGTACCGATCTTTCTCTATCTTTTATAATTGGCCATATGGAATTTAACGGCAACAAGATCCTCCTAGCGATATTCGACCTAGACGGCACCCTCGCGGATTCGACCTCGCTTTGGAGCGATATCGATAGGATTTTCTTCGCTAGAAGAAATAAAGAAGTGCCCCTAACCTATGGCGAGGAGATCGCCCATATCGGCCTAAAAGCCGCCGCCAAACTGACCAAAGCCAAATACCTTCCTGACGAAGAGGAAATAGATATCCTTAACGAATGGCATGAACTTTCCCTTCAAGCCTATAAGGACACTATCCCCCTTAAGCCCTATGCAAGGGAGGTCCTAGAATCTCTTAAGGAGGAAGGCGTGACCATCGCCTTAGCGACCGCCAATAGCAAGGAACTCTATCTCCCCCTGTTGGAGAGGACTTCCATAGCAAACCATTTCTCCTTGATCAAAGACGTATCAAGTTGCAAGCTCGGCAAGGATAGCCCGGAGATCTATGAAATGGTACGTTCTTACTTTGGGGTATCTTCTAGCAATACCTTGGTCATAGAGGATTCCCTAGTGGCCTTAAAGACCGCGAAAAGCCATGGCTATAACGTAATCGGCGTATATGATAAAAATACCGTGACCGATATCGAAGCAAGCAAAAGCGCGAGCCACCTCTATATCCATTCCCTTAAGGAACTATTGGATATCATCTAGGGGCTTCGTTTATTTCTCTTCCCCAAAAGCCTACTTACCTTATAAGTGGGCCTTTTTTTGTCTATAGGCCTATCCTATTAGGCTTTTGGGAGAAGGTCGCTGATGCCGTTAAGGAATTCCTCGGCGTTTTCCTTGGTGATCGGGAAGAGGTTATGGAAGACGTTTTGCCACGCCCTTTCATCCTCTTCGCTTTTAACCGTCGCCTCATGGCAACGAAGGTGGATCCTATTGGCGCATTCCCTATCGAAGTCGTCTTCCAGGATATGAAGCTGGGCGATGACGGATACCACCTTCAATGCCCTTTCGATGACTTTCCTGGTCCTAATGTCGCCGATTCTTTCCATAGCCATGATTATTACCTCCCCCCATATAAAGATATATATAGGTAACTATGTCGCTTTTCTTTCTTTCATCCTACTACGCCTTACGCATATGTCAAATACAAACTAAGGATTCTTTTATCTTTTAAGCAAACCGAATAATAGCAAGCTTCAATTGAGCAAAAAAGATCAACCGGAAATAGGACAATCTATATTGATTTGTTATATATAACCCTAATAAAATAAAAAAAATATATTCTGTCCTTAAAAAAGAAACATCTGGAGGTCAACTATGCAGAAGAAAAGAATCCTATTACTCGGCGTTGCGATGGCATCTATCATCGGCGTCGCTGGTGTCGCGATTGCCGGAATGGACACCCTTACCGTCCCCGAGGTCAGCGCCACCGGAAAAAACGCGACGCTTTCCTCCGCTACCACCGTCCATGCCAGGACTTCGGGGGACTCTTATTATCTTGAATACTATAATGATTATTATATCGGCACCGCCGAAGGAGACGATGCCAATATAGCGCTAGGGTACAATACCGCACAGATGCAGGTTCCGTATCCCATCACCCTAACTTTTGGAAATGGGTCTGGAACATATTTCTTATCCGCATCAGTGCCAAACGGGAGCGAATTTTCGCTTTACATCGGGCTCAACAACATTAAGACGTTCACTATGAACTATACAGTAAGCGGTTATACAGGTGAATTGGATCCTGACCAATTGGAATACAGCACCCATAGTTACGAGGTGCTGAGGGAAGCCGGAGATGGAACGCTAGCTCGGGGCAGTTTCGACATTACCGGTTCAACCGTCAGCGCGGACTACACGGAAACTACTTTTGATAACAAACCTCGTTGGCTCGTGATTTATTATCAACTTGTCTGGACCGATTCCGTGTTCACCATCAATTCTTTCTCCGCAACTTGGGATTGCTAAAAAAATAACCAATACGAAATGGCGCGTCCTCTAACGGCACGCCTTTTTTTCGTTCCCTATTGTTCGCACCCGTATCGGGTAAAGTCTCTTCTTCGCCTCCATGCCGCTTTGAAGCAACGAATATATTTAAGCAACCCGAATAATAGCAAGGA
>JAILEX010000007.1 GCA_024687185.1 Bacilli bacterium
ATCGAGACCGGCAGGAAGAACCAGATCCGCGTCCAGCTAGGCAACATCGGCCACCACGTGATCGGGGATGACAAATACGGCGAACCCTCCAACCCTTTGAAGAGGCTAGGACTTCACGCCTATCGACTAACTTTTGTTAACCCCCTCAACAAGAAGCGTTATGATTTACTCTCCCCAATGCCCAAGGAGTTCAAGAAACTCATGTTCGGGGAGAAAAAGCTCACCAAGGAGCAGCTCGCGGAGAAGGAAAGGCAGGAAAGGAAGCTAACCAGGGACACCAGGACCGCGACCAAGATCAAAAAGGCCCAAAACAGCTTCAAGAACTATCGCAGGAGAAAAGCTAACGGAAAGTAAACATGTCTAAGGGAGCATACTGGTTATCAAAATTCCTTGAGTCGTTGCTCTCCGCGGCCCCGATCGCCGCGGTCATCATCGTTTTCTATTTGCTCCAAACATTCGCCTTTTCGGACCAATTCTCCGATATATACATCATCTCCCTGCCCGAATTTTTGACATTCCTCGTGGCCGTTATCTCCATCATCATAGGTATGGGCCTATTCAACGTTGGCACCGAGCAATCCATGACCGAGATCGGCAGGATCATCGGCAGCTCGCTCATGAAGAAAAAGAACCTCTTCTTCGTTTTGACGATGACCTTCCTTTTGGGCGTGTTGGTAACCGTGGCCGAGCCCGATTTATCCGTTTTGTCTAGCCAAATCGGCGTGAACCGCATCGTCATCATCCTTTCCATTGGCCTAGGCGTGGGTTTATTCCTCGTCATCGGCGTGGCGAGGACCTTCTCGAAGAAGAACCTGAACATGCTTTTCCTGGCCTTCTATGGCCTTACCTTCATGCTCATCTACCTAATCAACCCGCGCTTTTTGCCGGTTTGCTTCGATGCGGGAGGCGTTACCACGGGGCCTGTCACGGTGCCATTCCTTTTGGGCTTTGGATTAGGCTTAGCTGCCACCCACGGCGGCAAGAACTCGGAAGACGCCTTCGGTTTGACCGCGTTATGCTCGGTCGGACCCATCATCGCCGTGGTCATCATCTCCTGGATCATGGGCCTTACGGGGACGGAACTCCCCGAAACCTATGTCATGCCCTCCACTTCTGGGGATGTGTTAACGAAGGTGGGCCATAGCCTACTAGAATCCTCTAGGTCCGTGGCCATATCCGTTGGGCCGATCCTTGGCTTCTTCCTCATCTACGAGTTTATCTTCGTCCGCGTTCCCTGGAAGACCGTCGTAAGGATCGTTTTGGGCATGCTTGTGACCTATGTTGGCTTGGTCCTCTTCCTCTCCGCGGTCGATTATGGCTTCATGCCCATCGCAAGCAAGGTCGGACAGGGCTTTGGCAGCGACCCGAAGTTCTTGCCCGTCGCGATTGTCATGGGTCTACTGTTCGGCGTATTCGGCGTGCTTGCCGAACCCGCGGTCCACGTCTTGGTCCAACAGATCGAAGACGTTACCGAAGGCGCCATAAAAAAGCATACCGTCCTCTATATTTTGGCCGGATCGATCGGTGTTGCGGTCGTGATGGCCATCATCCGTTCCTATTTCGAATTCGACGTCATGTATTACCTGATTCCAGGCTATATCATCGCGTTTGCTTTGTCTTTCTTCGTTCGCCCGATCTACACCGCCATGGCGTTTGACTCAGGCGGCGTGGCCTCCGGTCCCATGACCTCGACGTTCGTCCTTCCCTTCTGCATCGGCTTTGCCTATTCGCAGGGGAAAGACGTTTACCTATATGGCTTTGGCTTGGTCGCCCTCGTCGCCATGATGCCCCTTATCGTCTTGCAGGCCCTAGGCCTAGTGGGTGGCATCAAGCAGAGCATGGCCCTAGCCAGGGCGAGGAAGAGGATCGTCGAGGAAAACGACGACCAAGTCATCCATTTTGCTATCGAAAGCGAGGTGAAGCCCGATGGAAAATGACAACATTCCCTATGATAAGTCCCACCGCATCCATCCCCTTGTGATCGCCTGCATCGTCGTAAACGAGGGCCAAGAGGACGATATGAAGCAAATCGTCTTCGAACACGAGGTCTATGCGACCTGGACCACCCGCGCCAGAGGCACTTCGACCTCCTTATTTGACGAAGTCACCGGCGGACAGCTCCGTAAGGCCGTCATATTCGCCCTTATGAGGAAGGATACCTGGGAAGTCGTGAAGAGGTCTATTGCATCTAGGCTTAACATCTCTAAACTATCGAAGGGCATCGCCTATTGCATTCCCCTTACGGGAATCATGTCCGTCTCGGTCTACAAGATGTTCAGCAACGTGCGCTTCTTCGAAAAGCCCGTGGAGAGCAAAAAGCAAAAGAAAATCAAAATCATCGGAGGTAAGTCCAAATGAGCGACATCAGCTACGAGGCGATATTCTGCATCGTCAACCTAGGTTTCACCGATTTGGTCATGACCGCGGCCAAGGCCGCCGGGGCACGTGGCGGAACCGTTTTGTCCGCCCGCGGCACCGGCAACAAAGAGATGGAACAGTTCTTCGGCGTCAAGATCACCCCCGAAAAGGAAATCGTCATGATCTTGGTCCCAACCTCTATCCGCGACGACGTCTTACATGCGGTCAACGAGAGCGCGGGCATGTCCACGAAAGGCCAGGGCATCGCCTTCTCCGTCGCCGTCAGTGACACGATCGGATTAGAGCAAAACGAGACTCCTGCCAAAGCAGAGGAAGCAACTAAACCCACAACCAAATGAGCGTACTTAAGGGAAAAATCTTTGCAAAATCCGCTCCAAAAGAGAGTTATGCGGGGTTTTTCGATTGGTTCAAGCGTTCAGAAAAAACTGCCTTTTTACGCAGTTGGAAGAGCCCGTTTTATTTCTTCGTATTCGTTTTCCTAGTAGGGATATTTTGGAATATCTATGGCATTATCGAGAACAACTTTTCGGCGGCATTAAACTGGGACTATTCCCACCAATATCTTCCCTTCGTCCAAAGCTATTACGATACCTGGAGGCATTTCTTTGCCTCTGGGGAATTTAGGTTATACGACACGGTAACTTTCCTTGGTGCCGATAACATTGGTTCGAACGCCTATTATGGGCTATTCGATCCCTTCATGTTGATCATCATCATGTTCCCAAGGGAAGCCGTGCCCCAAACGTTTTTGATCTGCACAATCATCAAGTTGACCCTATGTGCCTATTTTTCTAGGAAGTTCCTAAAATATCGCGGTATCTCCGAAGGGGCATCTAGGTTCGGCGCCCTCGCGATCGCCTTCTCGGGCTACATGAATTTCATGGTTGGCTTCCCAACGTTTGTGGCCGCCTTAACCTATGTCCCCCTTATTCTTTATGGCATCGAGAAAGTCATTAGGGAAAAAAGGATAGGCGCCCTTTCCATCGGCGTATTCCTTATGATGCTATCGTGCTTCCTTTTGACCGTGACGATGTGCATATGGGGCGTGATGTATGCCGTATTCCGTTACTTCGTGACGTTCAGGGAAAGAAAGGGCAAAGATAACCTCATCGTTATCGGCGCGGGCGTCCTTGGGTTTGCCATCGGCATCATGCTTTCCGCCTGGGTATTGATCCCTTCCTTCCGCGCCTCTAGCTCCACCGGCAGGACCGTCAGCATCGGTAACGCCTATATGCATGCGCTTCTAGACGCGATTAAGGCCCTGGATTTCCAAGAAGCCTTTAGGCTTTTCTTCCTAGAGGTCGGCGAGAACCCCGGAAGGGAATTAATGGGCCTAATATCCTTCTTCTTCCCGACGGGTGGTTTCCAGGCCTTGCCTTTGCTTCGTTATGGCGCGGGAACTTCCTATGATGCATGGGTTGCCTCCTATTTCTGCTACACCCCGTTTATTTTGCTTTTCTTCCAGGCGATCATCTTCTCCATCAAAGAGAAAAGAATGAGTCACGTCCTCGCTATTTTGGGCGTATTGACCCTTTTATTCACCACCTTTGCCTATTATTTCTTCTTCGGTTTCTCTGGCAACGGATATGGAAGATGGTACTTCGTTTTGGTTCCTAGCATCGTCTATTATGGCTGCTGGGCCTATGACAAACGAAAGGATGCGCCGCGCTGGATTCCCATCACGGGTTCCTTGCTTGCCTTTGTCGCAACCATATTGGCCTATATGTCCATCTATTGGGTGTTGGAAGGGGTTAGGGCAAGCGGGACCACCTACGTCACCTACTATCCATCCACCTATTTGATGCCGACGGATTCCTATGAGGATCTGGCGAGATATTGGTATTTGATCTATGAGCTTGTCCTAATCTTCATAGAAGGCCTATTGCTACTAATAGGCTATAGGAAGAAGTGGCTAAGCCACGTCATGCTCATATTCGTTGCGGCAGAAGCGGTTGCCATGGGGAATACAGCCTATTATTACATTGGCCTATGGTCTATCGATGGTTCCTATATGGGCGGGGCCGAGACCTTATCTACCTCTAGATCGATCGCGGAAAAAATCGACGAACAGGCAAAGGACGAATCCTTCTACCGCGTCAATTTCGCCGCCGCGAAAGGGACGACCAACTTCCAATACGCCGTAGGCGAGCCCGCAAGCAGCTCCTTCCATAGCCTTATCAACTACGCCGATTGCGAATTTGCCTATCTCAACCAGATGATGAACCTGCCCTCCACCTCCTCCATCAAAAGCTATAACGACACCCCCGTCACTAGCTATAGCTGGAGCGCCTCTTACCGCAATAAGCGTTATGCGACCGATTATGCCCTAGGCTATCGCTATTACGTAGAGGAGAACTATCCTAGCGATAACGATATCTGGATTGGCGAAAGCGTGCCCTTTGGCGCAAAGGAAATCGAAAGCGCCTCCCCTGATAGAAATAGGGTCAGGGTTTATAGGGTGGACGATGAATTCATGCCTTCTTTGGGGCATGGCATCGATCCCAATTACATCTATAGGATGGGGAAGGAAAGCGAACAAAAAAGCACCTTCTACGGCTTCTCTAGGACCGCGAGGAACGTTCATCGCAACAATCTACGCAACCACATGATTTTGACTAACGGCGCCATCATCGACGACGACTTCGAGTTGCCAAAAGGCTTTGCCGTCTCCGAAGTCGACGACCTATCCGTCAATTCCTATAACGGCTATAAGGTGCTTGGTTATAAATCCGGGTATGACGCGAAGATCTATTCCGTCGATGTCGGCGATTACCTATTCGCCTCGAAGACCCATCAAACCTCCTATGGAGACAACACGGTCGGCTATTTCTTCGACCACAATACCGCAACCCATACCCTAGAGGACTATAACGACCTAATTAACGGCAAAGACCACCTTATCCTTACCCCCACTAGTGGAGACTATTTCAATACCGATGAAAACGGCGCCTATTTCCTTATCACCAAGACGTGGAATTCCACGATAAGGAATAGGGATGGCAAAAACTTCCTCCGCCAGCCCCGCGTCATCTTCTTTGGCGACGATAACAAGGTCCTTGGCTATGACGCCACTACGTTTGGTTCCGTGGCCGCGGACGGGGAAATGACCTCCTATTATTCTGGATATTCTGGATCCTGTGGTTTCTATGCCTCCGGAAAGGTCAAAGCCATCTGCTTGCTTTGGCCTACCAATACCTCATTGAAGACCAGGGTCCAAAGTAGCGACTTCCTTCTCTCCGTCATCCCCTATGGAGACATCGCCTCAAGGAACGGGGAGAACCAATCTAGGAAACTAGAGGACGTCAAAAAGATCAAAAACGGATACACGTTCTCAACGAATTATCCAAATCAGACGATCGTGACCACGCAATTAGGCTATGACGAAGGCTGGAAGGTCTATTCCAATAGCTCTAGCGGAAAGAAGCCCTTAGAAACCCTTAGGATCAATGGTGGGCTCCAGGGATTCATCGCCCCAAGCGGCGAAACCACCTACACGATGGTCTATGAAACCCCGGGCTTAACCTTAGGCTTCGTCGCCGCCATAGGCGGAGGCATGCTATTCGCCGGATACGTTGTTTTGACTTACCTTCTAGACAAGAACAGGGCGAAAAAAGAGCTCGCCAATATCGGCGAGCCCGAGACATCCAATTAATCGACCTTTGTCTTAAAGGTCCTCAAATATATCGAATAGACCCTGTTTTTCTTTACGCCTAGGTTTTTGGCGACGACTTCGACCGCCTCTTTGCCAGAACGCTCGTATTCAAGTTCATCCCTTAACGCCAAGGCGATCATGTTGTCGGTGACCTCTTCCTTTTGGCTGGAGGCGCCTTCCACGATGATGACCATCTCCCCTTTTAGGGTTTCTTCCTTTTCCAGGGCAAGTTCCACCAAAGATCCACGGATGAATTCCTCGTGCAATTTGGTGAGCTCCCTGGCGATAACCGCCTTCCTAGGCCCAAATACTGCGGCCATGGCGATAAGGGTTCTGGTGATTCTATGGGGAGATTCATAGAAGATCAGGGTCTCTTTTCTAACGGACAAAGCCCTGAGTTCTTCGTTTCTTTCGTTTTCCTTTGGAGGCAAGAAGCCTTCGAAATAGAAGTGGTTAGAATCTAACCCAGAGCAAACAAGGGCGTTTATGGCCGCGCTGGGGCCGCTAGTGACGGTGACTTTGACGTTGTGCTCAAGGCACCTTGCCACCAACCTTCCCCCTGGATCGGAGATAAGGGGATAGCCGGCATCGGACATATAGCAGACCTTCTTGCCTTCTTTTAATAAGGAGATGATCCTTTCGCTGGCCTCTTCCTCGTTATGCTCATGGCAAGAGATAAAGGGCTTCTCGATTCCAAAGGAAGAAAGGAGCTTGCCGGAATTCCTGGTATCTTCCGCGGCCACGAAGTCGCATTCCTTCAAAACCTCAATGGCCCTAGGGGAAAATTCCTGCAGGTTGCCAATTGGGGTGGCGACTAGGGTCAAAATGGGAGATTGGCCAGAGAAGTTGAGCTCCCTATTCATTATTCGCCTTCTCCCGGCTTGTTATTGGGTTTGCCGCCATGATGACGGCGGCGGTTGCGGTTATGGGGTTTGTTCCCGTTATTGGGGTTCCCGTTATTATTGGCGGGGCTTCCATTGTCCCTAGGCTTTTGGTTGTTGTTTTGCTGCTTGGGGCTTTGGTTCCCGTTATTGTTATTGCGGTTATTCCTATTGTTCCTATCGCGGTTATGGCGGTTATGGTTGCGGCTATTATCCCTATTTCCGTTTTCCTCGGGTTTCGGGTTATCTTTGCCTTGGTTATTGTTGCCACGATTGTTCCTATTGTTTTTATCGCGGTTACGGTTGTTCCTGTCGTTTCTACGAGAAGAGGAATCGGAAGGTTTATTTGAACCGTTTTTGTCGCCTCTATTTTGGCGATTTTCCTCTAATTCCTCACTATTTCTTTCAAAATTGCTTGCTTTTGAGGATACGCCAAAGTCAGGAAGTTTGTATTCTTCCTCGCCTTTTTTCTCAATCGGATGAGGCTTATAAGTGCCTTTGATCATGGCGATGCAATCCTCAAGGGGAACGGTTTGGAAATCGCTTTTGTCGGCGTTTGCGAGGCGGACGGTACGGGAGACGATGTTGAAGGAATTGACGGTATAGGGTTCGCCATCGACTTTGACTTCCTGACCAACGCGGGGGAAGTCTTTCTTTTCGATCGTATAGGTCTCATCTTCGTAGGCGAGGCAGCACATGAGCTTATCGCAGGGTCCGGAATACTTTGGGATATTGATGGCGAGCATCTGATTCTTCATCTTGGCGATGCCGATGGACTCGAAGTTGGTGAGGAAGGTGGAGCAGCATAAAGGCAATCCGCAGATGCCGATGCCACCGATCATCTTCGCGCGGTCCCTGGAGGCTATTTGCCTTAGGCTGACCCTGGCCCTAAGTTTGGAACCTAGTACGGGAAGAAGCTCCCGAAAGTCCACGCGCTTTTCGGTGGAGGTATAGGTCAAGGTGATGACGTCTCCACTAAAGGAGAAGGCCGCCGCGACGAAGTCCATGGGCATGTTGCGCGCGTTGACTTCCTTTTGGGCGATCGCCATGCATTCCTGGGCATGGGCTAGGTTTGCCTTATATATGCGGACGTCGGTTGCGGTCGCCTTGCGGATGATGGGTTTAAGTTCTAGCGAGGTCTTGTGGGTCTGCTGGTTCATCACGGTTGTGACGACGGTGGCCGCCTCAAGGTTGTCCTCGGAATTGACTATGACCAAATCCCCGGGCACAAGCTCGGTGGTTTTCGTCGAATAGTAGTAGGTTTTATCGGTTGTGGGGAAACGGACGCCCACAAAATATTTTTCGGTTTTATCTTCCATAATGATGGATTCACTCCTTGCAAAGGACGTTGACCAAATGAGTCAATAACAGTCCTGCGTTTATATTGATTTCGATTTCAGAGCGCATGGACATAACCTCCAGGAGGTTCGCTTCCAATCCAGGAAGCTTGTCGCCAAGCTCTTTTAGTATTGTAGCATAAGCGTTTAGGTAAATGCTTCCACCCGTTTTATAGGTCAAGGCCTCTTCTAGGAAGAGGGTAAGCATGTCGAAGAACCTCCTAAGCTGGGGCTTCCCCTTAACGTTGTGGATGACGTCCTTTTCCATGATGAACCTCGCCTTATGTCTAGAAGAAGGGAGGGCCTCAAGGAAGGAAAGTAGGCAATCCTTGATCAGGGTATAG
>JAILEX010000014.1 GCA_024687185.1 Bacilli bacterium
CGACAACGCCTCCACCATGGTCGAGCAGGGCAGGTCCTATGCCAACTACGCGACCACCGTCACCTATCAAGAAGGCATCTATGTCGGCTACAAGTACGCCGAAACCCGTTACGAAGATAAGGTCCTAGGCAGGGCCAACGTTGGCGACTTCTCCTATAACGACGTGGTCAAGTTCCCCTTCGGCTATGGCCTAACCTATTCTTCCTTCTCCTATAGCGATTTCTCCGCCACCCGCAATAGCGATAACACCTACACGGTCTCCGTCAAGGTCACCAATAACAGTTCCGTCGCTGGCAAAGAAGCGGTTGAGATCTACGTCCAGAAGCCCTATACCGACTACGATGTCACCAATGGCATCGAAAAAGCCGCCGTCAACCTCATCGGGTTCGGCAAGACCTCCAAGTTGGAAGGCGGCGCCTCCGAAACCGTGACCGTCACCGTCGACGAACGCGACTTCACCTCCTATGACGCCAATAAGGCCAAGACCTTCATCCTCGACGAAGGCACCTATTACCTAACCGCCGCCAAGGATAGCCACGAGGCCATCAACAACATCCTCGCCGCCAAGGGCAAGAGCACAAGCGACGGCATGACCGCCGAAGGCAAAAAGGATCTCGTCAAGGGATTCGACCTCTCCTTCAACGACGTCGCCTATAGCACCGATCCCAATACCGGCAACGCCATCCACAACCTCTTCGACGAAGCCGACCCCAACAAGTACGAGCATAGCGAAGGCAACAAGGTCACCTGGCTCTCCCGTAACAACTGGACCGGCACCTATCCCACCGACTACGTCCACCTCAACCTCAACGCGACCATGCTCGCCGAGATGAATCAGATGGCCGTCCCGACCGACACCGTCGAATATCCGACCTACGATTCCGGCACCAAAATGGTCCTCGTCGACCTTCTAAAGGACAGCGATGGCAACGATATCCCCTACGATTACGAAGGCTGGGACAACCTACTCGACCAGCTCACCTATGCGGAAACCGTCAAGCTCGTCACCCAAGGCTTCCGTTCCACCGTCCAGCTCGATTCCATCGGTAAGAAGCTTACCGTCGACTCCAACGGCCCCGTCGGTCTAACCGATGCCTACGCCGCCGGCGCCAACGGCCTTGCCAGGAAGAGCGGCATCTCCGCCGATGACAGCAGGAAGCCCACTTGCTATCCCTGCAACCCCATCGTCGCCGCCACCATGAACAAAGAACTCGCCAAGGAAGCTGGCGACGCCATGGGCGAAGACGCCCTATGGGCTGGCTATTCCGGCCTATACGGACCTTGCTCCAACGTCCATCGTTCCTCCTATGGCGGACGTACCTTCGAATACTATAGCGAAGACGCCATCCTAATCGGTGAGATCATCTCCCCCGTCATCCAAGGCCTACAGGATCATGGCTGCTACGTCTACAACAAGCACTTCGCCTTCAACGACCAGGAAACCAACCGCTCCGGCGTTTGCACCTGGACCAACGAACAGGCCGCCCGTGAAAACTACCCCGAGGCCTTCCGCCGTCCGATCGAAAAGGCCGACTCCATGTGCGTCATGACCTCCATGAACCGCCTTGGCACCGTCTGCAACTACGCCAACGATGCCCTCTGCGTCGATTACCTCCGCACCGAAATCGGTATGAAGGGTATTGCCGTCACCGACTACTGGAGCTCCTGCGCCGCGATCGTCACGATCCAGAGCACCCTCTATTCCGGCGAAGACCTGCCCGATGGCAACCTCGATGATGATACCGTCAACGCCTTCATCGCCAACTATGGTCCTGGCAAAGGCTATGGCCAACTCGCCCAGAACATGCGTGAATCCGCCCACCGCATCCTCTACACCGTCGTCCATTCCAACGCGATGAATGGCGATGCCCCCGGCAGCACCTACGTTCCCATCACCCCCACCTGGCAGATCCTCCTCCGCAGCTTCGAGATCGGCTTCGGCGTGGCCTTCGGCCTAACCCTAGTCTTCTCTTGCCTCGGCATCTTCGGGATCTTTCCCAAGAAGAGCAAAGAAGCCTAATTGACCTCCTTTTATAGGCAATAAGAAGGGGCCGTTACTAGACGAAGTGACGGCCCTTTCGTTTATATCCACTATTTTTATTGATAACCGATTATTGATAAATGGGGTTTAAAAAAGATGGTGTTGGGTATAGAATAAACCTTGCTTATTGAATAAACATAGATTTGCTTGATAGGTGACGATTAGCTTAGTTCGAAACGATTATTTCTTTGGGGGACCGACCATGATCAAACTTATCCATGTAAAATACTTCGTTGCCGTTGCCGATATGGGCTCCTTGACTGCCGTTGCGGAAAATCTAGGCGTTTCCCAACCCGCCGTCAGCTATGCCATAAAGGAATTCGAAACCGAGCTTGGGCTGCTATTGTTCTTTAGGAAAAACAAAAGGTTCGAGCTTACCCCCGATGGCAAAAAGGTTTACGCCATCGTAAACCCTGCCCTACGCAAACTCAACGCCTCCCTTAAGTCGGTGGAAAACTATGCCGGAAGCAAATCCGTTTTGCGTGTCTTGACCCCGGAAGGACCTGGATCGATTGAAGTCGCCAGGTTCTTGGAGAAATTTGGGAAAGACCACCCCGAATTCAAATTCAACCTTAGGGAAGTCGGCTGCCAAACCGCGAAGGAAGAGATCCTCGCGGGCAATGCCGATTTGGCCTTGCAGGTATATCCCAACAATTTCAACTGCGCCGATTTGGAAAGGATCGATTTCTCCCACCGCGGCCTCAATTACGTCGTTTCCAAAAACAATAAGAATGCGGATAAGGAATCCATCACCTTGGAGGAAATCGGCACCTCCCCCTTGGCTTTGTTCTATGAAGGGTCCTTCCTTTATGGCCAAATCACCGCCGCATTCGAAAGGGTTGGTGTCACGCCCAACGTGATTCTTTCCTCCCACCAATTCGCGACCATCGCCGAAATCGTGGGCTATGGCATGGCCGGAACGATCGTCTGCCCCGAGGAATTCGTCTCCGACATGGAGGGCTTTAAGATCATCCCCATCACCAACAGTGCCATCGATATCGTCAAAGGCGCCTTCTACGTGAAGGGGCTAGAACTCCCGGAAGGAGCAAGGCTATTGCTTGAATATATGAG
The DNA here is from genome assembly GCA_024687185.1 of Bacilli bacterium. Taxonomy (GTDB): domain Bacteria; phylum Bacillota_I; class Bacilli_A; order RFN20; family CAG-826; genus Alloenteromonas. The sequence goes on from JAILEX010000014.1 coordinate 3,113, forward strand.
AAGCAAAGCCCATCCTTCCGATTACGTTGGATAAAAAAGAATCCCTATCTTCTCTAACCTAGCCTATGGAATAGAAGGCTGGGTTTTTGTTTTTTGGGGTTCTTTTGTTTTTAAATGATTACGCCTTTACGAAGTCCAATAGGGTCTTCTCGCTTTGGTTCAGTTCCTTCTTTTCCAAATAGAAGTAGCCATAGAGGAAGCGGATGCCTAGGTCCTTGATCGGGATGAGTTTGACGTCTTTGTTGTCTAATAGCACCTTGCTAGGCCAGGCGAAGCTGCCGACGCTACCGTAGTTGATGACTTCCATAATGGTCTTCATCTGGGTGGTGGACATGACGATGTTGGGATTGATTCCCATCTTTTTGAAGGAATCCTTGATCGCTTCCGAGATGGGGCTGCTTTCGGCGAAGAGGACAATGGGACCTTGGGCGATCTCTTCCATCGTGACCTCTTCTTTATTGGCGAGGGGGTGGTTTAAGCCAACTAGGTAGCGCATTTCGATTTCCTTCATCTCCTCATGGACCATGTTGGGAAGGTCAAAGCCCTCGGGGTAGACGGAGAAGGCGATGTCGATATCCTCGTTTTGGACTTGCTCCCTCGCTTCCACGCATACCATTTCCTTCAGATTGAATTTGATTTCCGGGTATTTGGAGGAGAAGTCGGATAAGGTCGACATCAAGGTGGTGGGGTTGGTCCCCATTGGCACGGCGATGGTCAAAGTGGTTTTGGATTTGCAGTAATTCACGACCCTATTCATGGAGGAATCCCATTTCTCCAGGGTTGGGGAAAGGATGGCGTATATCTTTTTGCCGTCTGGGGTAAGAACCAATTTCTTCCCCACTTTGGTGAACAAAGGTAGACCAACCGCCTTTTCAAGCTCCTTAATCGCGTAGCTGATAGCGGGCTGGGAGACGTCGAAAATACGCGCCGTCTCCGTCAAAGACCCCGTCTCAACCGTGGAAACGAAGTAGCGAACGTAGATTAATTTGATCATATTTGGGTCCTCGATAAGACCCCCCTAGGAAAAATGTATCATGAACTCATTTTTATGCAACTGTAAAAGTTCATAAAACTATCTTATAGCGAAAAAAATGCATGAATGTTATGGGAATAGTGTAAAAAATTGTTATTTCCGTTGACGTTTAGCCAAGATGTCTTCTAATGAAATAGGAAGGGGTCCCACTCCAAGCGTGGCAGAAGCTATTGATAACCCAATCCCCATAGGGGGAGGAGCGTTTGTTCTGGGGGTCATAGACCTCATAGAAGGTATCGGCCCCGTCTAGAATCATGTCGCCCCAATAGGATTTGATGACGGAAATCGCTTTTTCCTTTTCGCCTACTTCTAGTAGGGCCATCACATAATAATGATGGAGGAATGGGGTCACCATTTTGATGGAATGGGGTTCTTTTTCGATGTTAGAGAGGATTTTCCTATTGGTTTCCTTATCGAAGATGCCCGAAAGGACGAAATAGATTTGGCTGGCCCAGGAGATTTGTTTCTTTTTGCCACTGACGAATAATCCCTTGGCCTCATCGAAAAGGTATTTCTTCGCGGCGAAGGTAAGGGTATCGATGTTGGTGTCGTAAACCGCGGTATCTAGCCCCAATATGGAGGCCATTTCCTTGGCGTCTTTTAAAGCGGAGATTAGGATTGCCTGGGCACCCGCTTGCTTATTTAGCCCTTCCCCCCAATCCAAGAAGCACCACCAATTGTCATGGTCTTTGACGATGCCTTTGCCATCGAGTTCAAGAAGGGAGAGGGAAATCTGCCTTTTCGCGGTGGGGAAAAGGTCTTTTAGCGTCTCTATGTCCTTAGTGAAATCGTAATATTCCTTCAAGGTGGAGACGAAGAATAGGGAATAGTCGAATAGGATCGTGTCGTCGACTTGGACCTTCGGCTTATGGAAAAGCCCCGCGCCGACCCTGCCATCCCTCATGGTGCTGCCGGCAAAAAGATAAAGGCAACGCTTGACCAAATCGGCGTTTTGGAAGGTTGCGTAGTTGCCTAGGGCCTGAAGCCTTAGGTCCCCTAGCCATAATCTGGCATCGCGTTTAGGCCCGTCTTCAAAGACTTCTTGCATGCATTCGTGCATCGTCCTTAAGGAGACCTCATCGATCCTTTTTAGCATCTTGTCCTTGATATTTATTTCGGGGACGAGGCGATAATCCGCGCTAGAGACGGAAATCGAATGGATATGGGAGAGCCTAACCTTATATTTGGGGGTGGTGTCTATGACCTTTATCTCGATATAGCGGAAGGCGTGGCGTCTAGGAAGGGAGATGGTTACGGGAAGATAATCCAAGAAGAAGGTCTCTTCCTGAAGCCAAGAGGAGGATATCTCTCCTTTGTATTCGTCCCAGTTTTCCTCTAGCTCCTCTTTTCTTTCCGCATATCTGATCCTGATCTTTGCGGGCGCATCGGCGGGGGAGCCTACGCTAGAGGCATGGAAATGGAGATAGCCGACCTGGTGGTCTAGGAAATCCAAAAGAAGGGTATCGCCCTTGCCCATCGGCTCCGAAATAGAGGGGGTGGGGACGACCTTGGTTTTGAACAAAACGGGTTTTAGCTCCTCGGCTTTTCTAAGAAAGTCCTTGTTCTCAACCGTTTTGAATCCCTTCACCTTGTTGAATATCATGGGTTGGTCTCCTTTTCCTAAAAAGGACTGCGAAGGAAGATTCCCTCGCGGCCCTTAATTTTCATATAGTCTTCCCTTTATTGCCATAGCGATGATTTTGATATCGCTTCCAGGCCTCCTTTCCTTATTCCAAAGTAAGCGAATAGAAGGAGAAGGCGCCTTTTCCCTTATAGCGGAAATATAGGGCATTTTTGCCTTCCAAATTGATGGAAGTTGAGAATTCCGTTGGGGTTTTGCAGGGTTTCACCTCGATTTTGGCAACGGGTTCGCCCTTTTCTTCCTTTAGGACTTCGATTGTCCCGGTGGCCTTTCCCTTAATGGAAACGGATAGTTTTTTCGTGCCCGTTAGGTCGAAATATTTGAAGCCTGCGACCGCGCCATCGCCCATGTTGGCGATATATTGGTCGGGACCTTTCGTTCCGCCTTCCCTATCCTTGCCGTCTTGGGTGTAATAGGGATAGCCGTTTTTGCTTAAGGGCAACATCGAATAGAATTTCGTGCCCTTTTTGCCCCAGAGGTTGCAGGCGATATAGCTAGGATAGGTGCCTTTGCCAGGAAGGGGGCCATCGTTAAGACCGCAGCTTGTCATTTCGGCCTGGAGGAATCTGCCGTCTTTGAATTCGATTCTGTCGGCGCAGGCTTGTCGCGAGGATTGTTTTCTATTGGAGTGGCGGTGGTAGAAGATATAGTAATTGCCGTTTAGTTCGATTAGCGAACCATGGGTGTTGCCCGTGAAATTGTGGGCGTGGTTGGTGTCTTCCACCCCAGGCAAGCCAACGTCGCCGCAGGAAACGAGGACGCCGCCGAAGCTGAATCCGCTTGTTGGCGAATCGCTTACGGCGTAGCAAAGGTTATGGGAATTAAGCGAGGAATAGATGAAGTAGTACTTGCCATTGAATTTCCTCATGGAGCTAGCTTCGCCAAAGGGCTGCTTCTCATAGGGGGTGCCCTTGGCTTTTTCGCCAGTTAGTACGTCTAGATAATGGAGTTCGTCGCCGGAAATGACGGTTAGCATGTCCTTAGGATCCAGTTCGAACCACATCGGCCCTTCGGTGGTCGGCTTGGAGCCATCTAGGAGGATGGGGTTGCCGCCAAAGGCAAAGCCCGTATACATATAGAGCCTGCCATCTTCGTCCATGAGGCAGCCTGGGTCGAACTGGAAGGGTTCCTTCCTCTTCCCGATGGGGGTGCCGTCTTTATATTTGACGTAGCCATAGAATTCGTATTTGCCAGCGGGAGTATCGCTTACGGCGACCGAGATCATCTTGGTGCCACCCATAAAATAATATAGGTAATAGCGGCCATCGGGTCCTTTGACCATGTCGGGGGCGGCTAGGCCGTTGGTGATCCTAAACCACGGGGCGGCGGGATCCTGCTCCCTTTTAAAGATCTCGCCTTCGTATTTCCAGTTGCCAAGATCGTTTAGCGGTGCGCTCCAGCAGACATAGTCGCCAAGGCAGAAGTTGATACCATTGAAGACATCGTGGCTGCCATAGACGTAAAGGCGGTCCCCAACGATATGGGGTTCGGCATCCGGGACGTATTCCCAGCTTGCCATATAGGGGTTGAATCCTAGTTTCTTCGACATGCTCTATTTCCTCTTTTCCGCCTAGTCCAATAAAAACAAACAAAGATATTAAGGACCGGCTTTTTGCTATTTGCAGTCGAATTATAGAAGTCGCCAAAAAGGTTTGTCCAATTGGCCTAGGGCGCTTTTGCCCAAAGAATGGGGAAATAATAGGAACGTGCGCGTTTATTGGTGAGTTATGGGCAAAAATAGGATTCGCCCGCCTCGTTTTTAATAATAAAAACGGTGAGGGAAAACCATGGAAAAGTGCAAAATGTCTTTAGAGCTTCATTTGAGCGTTTGTGTTCGTTTTTGGGTGAAAAAGGGGTTACAAATTCACTTTTATAATGTTAACGAACAACTTTGACGCTTTTCGCTCAATGGGAAGCGGTTACATGTATAGTTTTGCTACAAGCATAAAACGCTTTTTCAAACAGGAGGTAAACAATGAAAAAGAGACTTTTAAATGCTTTATCTCTTGGCTTAGCCGCGACTTTTGCCTCGGTCATGGTTATTTCTATTGGAGGTAGCGCAATCGCGAACGATTATCGTACCAACATCGATAATATGTTCGGCACCAAATCCTACGAAATCGTGGAAGGTGATGATTCCGCCAAATTCCAGAAGAAGTACTCGACCGTCGACGAAATGATCGAAGCCGCCCGTAAGGTCGCGGTCAAGGAAGGCCAAGAAGGTACTGTCGTTATGAAGAACGACAACAGCGTTCTTCCTATTTCCTCTTCTACCAAAGTCGCCTTATTCGGGGTCGGTGCGTACGCCACGTTCCCCTATCTTTCCGGTGACCTAAAGGCTGGCAACGCCGACGCAGTCGATCTCAAGGCCGCGTTCGTCAACGCCGGTTACACCGTCGATCCGACCGTCGCGGGAGTCTACGAGAAAATCACCAACAAGCACATTGGCGAAGTCGTCAATCCCTGGACTGGCCAAATTTCCTACGCGACCCAATATGATATGGCCCCCGTCGCCGCCCCCGGCGATATGACCAACTATCAGATCAATGAGGTCCCCGCCGCCGATCTAGCGACCAAAGCAGGCGTCGCCTCCACTTGGAGCAGCGGCATCGATGCCGGCGTCGGTATCGTCGTTATCAGCCGTGGCGCTGGCGAAGGTAATACTTATTCGCCCACCCTTCCCGCTTTAGATTATGAAGGTAAAGCGACCACCCGTAACGCCCTTCAGCTTTCCGAAGCCGAACTTAGTGTCATCGACCTTGCCAAGTCTAGCTGTGGAAAAGTCGTCGTCCTCATCAACTCCGGCAACAACCTCGAACTCGGAGATATCTCCAAAGGTGGCGCCCATGAAGCAGACGGTATCGCCTACATCGGCTGCATCAATGACTACCAGCTCACCGGCGTCGTCGACGTCTTAGTTGGCAATGTCAACGCCAATGGCCACCTCGCCGACACCTTCGTTGCCAACAACCTTGCGATTCCCGCCTCTGTGAATATGGGTTCTGGCATGTTCTCCGATAAGGACATCATCGCCGCCAATGCCACCAATGGCTTTGACGCGAGGTTCCCCAACACCGAAATCGGAACCCAGGTCAACTCTTCCTTCGCTTCTGGCGTCTCCTATAGCGCCGACAGTTACATCGTCGAAGCCGAAGGCATCTACGTTGGCTATAAGTACTTCGAGACCCGTTACTTCGACTCCATCGCCAACACCGGCTTCAAAGCCGACTCCACCGCCGGCTCCACCGACGGCCAAGGCTGGAGCTATTCCAAGGAAGTCCTCTATCCCTTCGGATTTGGCATTTCTTACCTTGACTATGAACAAGAGATCACCCGTATCGAGGTCGACAAGAGCCTAGAAGGCAATATCACCGCCGATATCGAAATCAAGAATAAGGGCGACAAGACCGGTTTATTCACCGCTCAGCTTTACGCCCAGCAGCCCTACACCGACTACGACAAGACCAACCTCGTCGAGAAGAGCGCCGTTATGTTCCTTAATAGCGCCAAAGTCAGCGTCGATGGCGGCGCCTCCAAGACCGTCACCATCACCGTTCCCACCAAGTATCTAGCTTCTTGGGACAACAAGGCCGGCACCTATAACCTAGAAGAAGGCGACTATTATTTCACCGCCGCCAACGGTTCCCACGCCGCCGTCAATAACTTCCTCGGCGCCCTTGGCAAAGAAGCCACCGTCGGCACTTCCGATAACGGCACCATGAAGTGGAGCAGCGCCAGCAATGACGTCACCACCTTCTCCAAAGGTTATAACAACTATTCCATCGTTGCCCAAGCCGATAACGCCGATATCAACTATTGGCTTCCTGGCAAGGTCACCTATATGACCCGCCAGAACTGGGAAACCTTCCCCGTCGATTACACCGATTCTAGCCGTGCCTTCAAACTTGGCG
>JAILEX010000035.1 GCA_024687185.1 Bacilli bacterium
GGATGCCTCCATTATCACCGAGGCGCTTTCTGGAAGAGATGAGCATGATTCGACCTCTTCCTTTAGGGAAGTAGAATCCTATATGCCTACTTCCATTGATGGCTTAAAGGGTAAGAGGATCGCCATTATCAAGGAAATCGTCGATTCCTTGAAAAACGAAGAGGTCAAAAAGCTCTTCCTTGCTTCTACCGATGCCATGAAAAAAGCGGGCGCGATAGTAGAGGAAGTCGAATTTGGCACCGACGCCCTAGAATCGATCTATGCGACCTATATCGTGATTTCTTGCGCCGAAGCGACCAGTAACGACGCCAATTTGGATGGCATCAAATTCGGCCCCTACTATGAAGGGAAGAGCTATCAGGAAGTCATGTACAACGCGCGTACCAAAGGCTTTAGTGAGCTAATCAAAAGGCGCTTTGTGATCGGTAGCTTCGCCCTGATGAGAGAAAACCAAGACGTATTGTTCCTGCGCGCGCAGCGTAACCGCGCCAAAATAGTGGCTAAGGCCAATGAGATATTAAGGGATTATGATGCCTTCATCGCTCCTAGTGCCCCGGGTATCGCACCGCTATTCGAGGGAAGTAGCGATAAGCTAAGCGACGAATACCTTATCGCCGATAACCATATGGCAATCGGCAATTTCGGTGGTTTCCCCTCCATCACTTTGCCCATGGGCTTTGTGGAAGAAATGCCAGTAGGCATCAATTTCACCAGCGCGCCATGGAGTGAGAAGAAGATACTAGATATCTCCAAGGCCTATGAGGATATCACGGGCCTAAAGGGATTAAGCGTGAATAACAGGAAGGGAGGGAATTTGCAATGAACTTCGAAGCGGTAATAGGACTTGAGATCCACGTCCAGATGAAGACGAAGAGCAAGATGTTCTCCTCTTCCCCCAATGGCTTCGCCTCCACCCCGAATACCCAGGTCACCGAATTCGACATGGCCTATCCCGGGACGATGCCGGTAGTCAATAAGCAAGCGGTCATCAACGCCATCAGGGTCGCCAATGCCTTGCATATGGAAATCGACCATACGATCTATTTCGACCGTAAGAACTATTTCTATGCCGATCTTCCCAAGGGTTTCCAGATAACGCAGCAATTCCGGCCCATCGGCAAAAACGGATACCTGGACATTTTGGATAAAAACGGCAACGTCAAACGCGTCCATATCGAAAGGATCCATATGGAGGAGGATACCTGCAAGCAGCTCCATTTCGCTGACTATTCCCTTCTTGACTATAACCGTGCAGGCACCCCTTTGGTGGAAATCGTCTCCCATCCCGAGATTAGAAGCGGCATAGAGGCCGCCCATTACGTCGAAGGCATCCGCAATATCGTCGTCTATAGCCTTACAAGCGACGGCAAGATGGAAGAAGGAAGTCTACGCTGCGACGTAAACGTTTCTTTGCGTCCATATGGGGTCAAGGAATTCGGCACCAAGGTCGAGATCAAGAACATCAACTCCATCAAGCACATCGAACTTGCCCTAGACTATGAGATCTCTAGGCAAAGCGCCCTTCTTCTTAGCGGCACCCCCGTCCAGCAAGAGACCAGAAGATTCGATGAGGCGACCGGGAAGACCATTCTAATGAGAGTCAAGACCGACGCGGTCGACTACAAATATTTCCCTGAGCCCAATATCGCCCCCATAGCCCTAAGCGAGGAATTCGTCCAACGCGCGATCGATACCTGCCCCGAGCTATATGACTCCAAGAAGAAAAGATACGTCGATTATGGCCTAAGCGAAGTCGATGCCGATATCATCCTCTCTTCTTTGGATATGTCTTCTTATTTCGAAAAGGCATGCGAGGTCGCCAAAAACAAGAAGACCCTCTCCAATTTCGTGATCATCGAAGTCAATGCCTATCTAAATAAAAACGGGGTCGAGATCTCTTCTTATCCCGTCTCCCCATCTAGTTTAGGAGAACTCACCAACTTACAGGAAGATGGCTATACCCATAAGCAGTGCACCGATATCTTGGCCTATATGCTAGAACACCCTGAAGTAAGCGTAGAAGAAGCGCGTAAGGCCAAGGGCATAGAGAAAATGGTCCAAGACGATGACTTGGTCTTGACATTAGTCACCGAGACTTTGGACGCGAACCCCCAGTCCATCGCGGACTATAAGGCGGGCAACGCACGTGCCATGGGCTTTTTGATCGGGCAGATCATGAAGAAGGCCAAAGGCAAGGTCAACCCCGCCGACGTAAGCAGGGTCATGAACGTGGAGATCAATAAGCGATGAGCTCCAAGGTGGCCTCTAGTCTAGACGAACTTCTCGATATCCTCTCTAGGACCGAGGACTTTACCCTTCCTTCCTATAGGGAATTGCCAGGGGTGGAGCTATACATGGAGCAGGTCTTGAAATACGTGAACCTCACCATCGAGCCCGTGACGGGGAAGGACAATTCCCTTACGAGCTTCATGGTCAATAACTACGTTAAGAGCAAGATGATCCCCGAGCCTAGCAAGAAGAAGTATTCCAAGGAGCAGATAGGTAGCTTAATCGCCATCACCTTGATGAAACCCACCCTTTCCATGGCGGATATGGCAACCCTATTGGAGTTTGAGCCTAGGGTAAGCGAAGATAAGAATAAGCTCTATTCCTTCTGGAGCGACCTAGAGGAGAAGTTGCTCCATTCCATTTCGCTAGATACCAAAAACAAGGTGGAAAAGGTGAAGGCGATCCATGAGAAATACGGCAAAAGCGACCCCGAGAGGATGGACGCTTTGGCTTTGGACCAACTCGCCTACCTTGCCCTTCGTTTGTCTATTGAGGCCCAGACCAATAAGCTATTAAGCGAAGCGATCATCGATAAGATCAGAAGCTCTAGGCCAGTCAAGGAGAGTAAGCCAGTCGAGGCAATCGAAGAGAAGAAGCCCGCGAAGAAAAAGAGTAAGAAAGACAATAGGAAGAAGAAGTAGAATTGGGTTAGGCGAAGGTTAGTCTTCGCTTTCTAATCCCTATATATAAAAGACAATCAAGACAGGAGAAAACGACAATCCATATGGAAATCAAACGCGTATTGGTCACAGGCGGCATGGGCTTCATCGGAAGCGAGACCGTCATCAAGCTTATCGAAAACGGCTATGAGCCGATCATCGTCGATAACCTAAGCAATTCCAAAGTTGCGGTACTAGATAGGATCAAGACCATCACCGGCAAGAAGGTGCCCTTCTACCAGATCGATGTCTGCGACGAAGAAAAGCTCCGCGAGGTATTCGAAAAGGAGAAATTCGAGGCCGTCATCCATTTCGCTGGGTTAAAAGCGGTTGGGGAAAGCGTGGAGAAGCCACTTCTATATTACCGCAATAACCTCGATTCCAGCCTTACCCTAGTAAAGCTAATGAAGGAATTCGATGTCCGCAATATCGTCTTCTCTAGCAGTGCCACGGTATATGGCGTCCCTGAAAGGGTGCCATTAGTGGAAACCGATCCCGTCAACCACGCCACCAACCCCTATGGCGAGACCAAGGTCATGATCGAGCATATCCTTATGGATACGCAGGCCTCCTGGAAGGAGCTTAACGTCGCCCTTCTTCGTTACTTTAACCCAATCGGCGCCCATCCAAGTGGATTGCTTGGCGAAGATCCCAATGGCATCCCCAATAACCTCATGCCCTATATCTGCCAGGTATCGGTTGGGAAAAGGGACCATCTCCGCGTTTGGGGCAATACCTATCCTACTCCAGATGGCACAGGCGTCAGGGACTATATCCACGTCTTGGATTTGGCAGACGGCCACGTCGCCACCTTAAGGAAATTGGCGCAGGACCCAGGAGTGGTCATCTATAACCTAGGGACTGGCAAAGGCACCTCGGTTTTGGAGATGGTGCATGCCTTCGAAGAGGCGACGGGGGTGAAGATCCCCTATACGATCTATCCGCCTCGCGCGGGGGATGTCGCCGAGAATTACGCGGCCACCGACAAAGCCTATAAGGAACTTAACTGGAAGGCCAAATATAGCGTGGTGGACGCTTGCCGCGACGCCTATAACTTCCAAAGCAAGAACCCGAATGGCATCGAATAGGCGATAAACCTTACCCCATAACCGTTATTTATCCCCGCCTATAAAGAAAAAGGAAAGCCTTAAGGATAACGCGTTGCCTTTGTTTTTAATCGCGTTGCCCTATAAGAAATCCATTCGCCGAAAATTATGTTAACATGCAAGGATAATCGATGCATGTATGCGCTATTTTCGCTTCTTCCCTTGAATCTAGTTTCACTTGGAGTAATATGTCATCCATTATGGAATGGCTGATTTTGGAATCCACCTCTAACCTAGTTGGGATCATCTCTACCATTGGGGCGACGTTATTCGTCGCCATTTTGGCCTATGTGGCCCAGTTCATCATCAAAAGCGGAGACATCACCGCCGAGATAAAGAGGATGGCCTATATTGACGCTAGGGAAGTAAGGCTACGCGTCCATTTCTCCTCGACCAAGAAGAAGGAGAGCGAATGCAACGACCTTTTCCTTGCCGCCGAGATCGATGGGGTGCTATTACCGTTAACCGAAGTCGCCAAGGCCCCTTTGGCGGATATAGGCTCCACGGGGTTAATCACTAGAAGCGAACATGGCTATGGCTTCAAGATCACCTCAAGGAAGCCGTTCGATGGCTATTTCGACTTCATTATCTCGCGTGACATCGATTTAAGTAAGGCCAATAGGACCTATTTGGTCTGCACGGATGAAAAAGGGAGGAAGAGGAAAGCCGAATTCGTCTTATCCTCCACCGCGAGCCAAAGCGTGAATTTCAGAAAGATGTAAAGGGACCTATCGTAGTATAAACAACATGCAAGGTGAGGCTTCCCCTCGCCTTTTTCCTATTCCTCCCTCTCCATTTCCAGAAGAATCATAGTATGATTACATAAAAGTTTTCCTTTATCAGAAAGGCAATATATAGAAGGTGAACCACATATGGAAGAATTCAGCGTAAAAACCCCCTCGGGAATCGTTATGAAGGGCAGGAAATGGGAGGCGAAGGAGCCTAAGGCCAACCTCACCATCATCACGGGCATGGACGAGCATGCCACAAGGTACGCCCCGTTCGCGGAGTTTTTAAACGAACATGGCGTCAATGTCTGGTGTCTAGACGCACTTGGGCAAGGACTAAACGCCGAAAGCGAGGAAGCGCAGGAAAGATGGCCGAAGGATGGCTTCTTCGAAAACGTCGCCGGCATCGCCGAGATGGTAAAGTTAGCCAAATCCAATGGCTTGCCCACCACCCATATGGGACATTCGATGGGCTCTTTCCTTAGCCAAAGTTTGATCCAGTGGCACCCCCTTATCGCCGATAAGGTCGTCTTATGCGGCTCTAATGGCGGGCAGGCCTTCTTGATGAGCGCGGCTAACCTTATCTCCAAATTGATCGTCCATAAGGGCAACTGGGATAAGGAGAACAAGTTCATGGATAACCTGGGCCTAGGGGGATACTCCAAGGCCATCAAGGATAGGAAGACCGATTTCGACTGGCTTTCCTATAACGAGGAAAACGTCAAAAAGTATATCGATGACCCCTATTGCGGGCACGCCAATACGGGTGGCTTCTGGAAGGGTTTCACCGCCGGCATGAAGACCATCTGGAAGAAGAAATACATGTCTAAAGTCGATAAGAAGCAGAAGATCTTGATCGTGGCCGGGCAAGATGACCCCGTCGGACAAAACGGCAAGGGCTTGAAGTGGTTAGAAAATGCCTACAAGAAAGTAGGCGTCAATGACGTCACCTTGATCCTTTATCCCAATATGAGGCATGAGATCCTTAACGAAATAGAGAAGGAAAAGCCCTATAACGATATCCTTAACTTCATCTTTGCCTAATTGGTAAGGCAAAAAAACAATGGAAGAAGGTAGGTGGGCGATTAGAGTTAGGGGGGAAGAGGAAGAAGAAAGGCTTTTCCTTGTTCCC
>JAILEX010000051.1 GCA_024687185.1 Bacilli bacterium
CCGATCTTGGCTAAGCGCAAAGCGAGGTTTTTGCCATAGGAGAGCAGGCCTCCTTTGCTAGCGACGTAATAGGGGAATTCGCTCCCATTTCTAGCAGAGGCGCTACCGATGAGGCAAACGCTTCTGATATCGCCTAGGGAAAGAAGGTGCTCGCAAAGGCGAATCGTGCCCAATAGATTGGTTTCGATGACCTCTTCTTCGCCTAGAAATATGCCAGCGCTATGGACAAAGCCCTCTATGCCTTTTAGTTCGGGGTAGTCCCTATCGGCGACATCGTGGATAAAATGGGTGTAAAAAGGATGGGAGATGGAGGAGGGGAGGATATCCATTCCGATGACCTCATGGCCGGAAGAAAGGAACTTCAGGGCGGTTGCCCTACCGATGCCCGAGCTGCTTCCGCTTACCAATACCTTCATTTCGCTTCTCCTACCGCCTCTATTTTAGCAGGATGGTATTCGTCGAGGTATGCCTTGCCAACCCCGTCTTTTTCCCACTTCTTGATCAAGCGATACGCTAGGGGCGCGAAGATCACCTCGAACACGACTTCTAATGCCGCCCCGGTCAACGCGCAGGTGACGCACTGGATGAAGGTCCAGCCGAAGAAATGCATCGAGACGATTAGGGCAAAGGTCATATTGTCGATTAATTGCCCAATAAAGCTAGATACGACCGAGGCCACATAGAAGGCCTTTCCATCGTCTTTCTTAAATGCCTTCCTAAGGAGGAAATGGAATAGGTTATTGCAGATCCCAGAGACCAAAAACGCGGCGCTACTGCCCAAAATGACATACCAAGTGCCCGCAAAGATCTCGTTGACCGCGGTGTTGATGATGGCTTCGCTTCCATCCACGTAGGCGCTGCTCCACATGCCAGGGAGCAAGCTCGCCAAGAAGAACATGAGGGCGAAGAACAGGTTGAACAATAGGCCCACCACCGTGAGGATGTTGGCTTCCTTTAGTCCAAACCGGCGAATCACCATGTCCATCGCGAAGAAGGAAACCCACGAGAAGAGGATTCCGGCATCCAAAGCGATGTAGGGGGAATTCAAATCGATGCTTTTGTTTGCCAATAGGTTCATGGCGATCAAAGAGGAGAAAAAAACCGCGACGATTAGCGCGGGGATATTTCGCATCAAACTCCTGCTCTGACGGAATAGGTTCAGAACGTAATTCACTGAATATCTCCTTGTTTTTTATTTTGAAGATGGTTAGGCAAGGAACATCTTCCGCAAGATGATAGGGGAAAAAGGATGGGAAAGCCACTACTTTTTTAAAAAAGCCCCACCGATATGGGCGAGGCTAGCGGATAAAAAGGGAGGAACCTTATTCGCCGGTTGCGTCAATGACGCCGCTATTGTTTTCCCTAGTGGTAACGATTAGAGAGAGGACCGCGGGGGCGATTTGGATGGCACCAAGGGTCAATGCACCGAAGACGATGTTGGCGATATGGATGCCGGTGGAAGCCGAATTCGCGTATAGGGCCTTCCTTCCCTTTATCGCCATGATGCCGGCGATTAGGAAGATAGCCATATAGATAAGAAGGAACACGCCCACCCCGATTAGGGTGCCGGCGGCGACGGTCGCGGCTTCGGGATTGGTGTTGGATGAGGCGGTGGCCGCGGCGATTCCGCCCATGGCGATGCAGACGATTCCACCGATTACGCTACCACCGAATTCGACGAATCCGAGGATCGCGGCGACTAGGTATAAGATTTTTGCTACGTTTTTCATTTTTTTCTCTCCTCCTATTGGAGCAATTCATTGTAAGACAAAACCAATCGGTAATAAAGTGACATCGATAAAGGAAAAGGAGCCGAACGAGTCGGCTCCTAGATAGTTAAGGAGAATGGGGATTAGGCAGCTAAGACCTTGTGGCCCTTTTCAACCATTTCGGCATGGAGGGCAGCGAGCTTGGCTTCTTCTTCGGCCTTCTTCGCGGCTTTCTCAGCCTCTTTGGCATCGTAGGCGGCCTTCTCTTCGGGGCTCATGGCAGCGAGCTTGTCGGCGAGGGCTTTTTCCTTAGCGGCCTTCTTCTCGGCTGCCTTGGCTTCGGCTGCGGCCTTCTTGGCTGCGGCTTCCTCGGCCTTCTTGGCCTCGTTGGCCTCGAATTCGGCTTTGGCGGCCTCGAAGTCCTTACCGGTCTTCTCGCACTTGACGCGGAGTTCTTCTATGGAGGCTTCGCGGGCTTCGACTTCGGCCTTGGCCTGTTCAGCGGCTAGACGTTCGGCATTGGGAACGAAGGGGATACCCTGGGCTTCCGCGATCTTTCTCTGTTCCGCTTCGATGGCGGCGTGGTCGAGATCGCTGAACTTTTCGACGTTCATGATATTCATGATGAGGAAGATGATGAGGTAGCAAGCCATTTCGCCGCCGAAGAAGATCATGGTCATGGCGGCGCGGTAGGTCCATAGGTCGGCGGCGACTGCGCTCTGGACGCCGACGATGATGGCGTTGGAGATGCCGGTCATGGCGATCATGATGGAGCCATAGACGGACATGGTGAAGCCGTCGGTACGGATGCCATAGACCGCTTCCTGGTGGTCGAGCATATCGGACATAAGCGCGACGGAGACATACATTGCCGGGACGGTGCCGATGGCCTTAAGGCAGAAGCCCAAGACGGAGAGGGTGGTGATGAGACCGACGTCTTCGGTGTGGATGAATAGGGGGATCCAACCGATGAAGCCGAGGATGACGGCTAGGGCAGCGCCCCATTTGATGGTGTTGGCTTTGCCAAACCTATGGGCGAGCGGCCAAACGACGACCATACCCAAGGCGGTCGGGATGGCACCTAGGGTACCGATAAGGGAGGAGACGGAGGTTCCGCCGGTCCAGGCCTGGGAATACCAGTTCTGGCCGTTGTTCTTCAACATACCGCCGAGCTGATAGAAGAAGAAGAACAAGATGATGACCCACCAGTATTTGTCCTTCATGCAAATCTTGACCTGCTGGCCCATGGAGGCCTTTTTGGCGGGTTTGGAGGCGGTGGTGTTTTCCCTACCTTCGGCAGAGAGGGCGAACTGTTCTTCGGTGATACGTTCGCGGGTGAACATGAATTCTAGGGCGACGCCGACGAAGAGGGCGACGACCAAGACGATCATGATGATGAGCCAACGGCTATTGGCATCGGCACGGGCCGCGTTGAGGCTCATGGTGGGGTCGGAGAACCAGGAGTTGGCTTTCTTCGCCGCTTCTTCGGCGGTATAGCCAGCTTTGATCAATTCGCTATAGACGTTTTGGGTGGTTGGGAGTAGACCGAGCAAGTCAGCCAATAGGCCGCCGGCCATACCGGCGACGCCAGCGGCGCCGACTTGGCCTGCCATAACCAAGGTTCCAAGTAGGGAACGCTGGGTGGCGTTACGGGTGGAAAGATTGACCATCGAGCTGTGGCTTGTGTAATAAAGAGGCCAAGCAAAGGCATAGAAGAGGTTGTAGCCGATCGCGACGACGATGAGGGTCCAGATGGTGGCGCCTTCGCCGAGGACAGGGGTCGCTAGGGAATTCGCGTTATAGGGGCTAGGTGCCATGAATAGCGCGAACATCGCAACGATTAGCGCGGGGACGGACAAGACGAGTAAGGGCCTTGCCTTACCGGCTTTACGGGGTTTGCCTTCCATGAGTTTGCCAACGAGAAGGTTGCCGATGATGATGAAGATGGATGACACAAGAGGCAATAGCCATGTGAACACGCCAGCCCAGTCATTGAGGCCTAGGACGTTGACCCAATACTGCATTAGGAAGACGTTGATGATTCCGTTGGGAATCAGCGCGAAGAAAGGACCGCCTAGGTAACCCAAGACGGCTTCGGGGAAGAATTTGACGTTCGCGGACTTGATCCGCG
Source organism: Bacilli bacterium (assembly GCA_024687185.1). Lineage (GTDB taxonomy): Bacteria > Bacillota_I > Bacilli_A > RFN20 > CAG-826 > Alloenteromonas. The sequence goes on from JAILEX010000051.1 coordinate 3,841, forward strand.
AAGCCATAATACCTCCGCCAGCTTTGTTACTTGCCATATAAATACTCCTTTGGAAAGTTGGAAAAATTATAGAATGAAAGCGCTTAAATAGTAAACTATTTCTTAACTTGTTCCTTTCTTTGCATAAATTTGCAAATCCACGCGAAAAAAATGCAATGTCACGAGGTTTCGGACATGGTTTTCTCGTATCGTAAAGGGTGCCAACTAGGGTATAGTTGTGGATATGAAAGTCAATATCTACCCAATTGTCTCCCCACTTCACAATTCCGAGTTCATGGAGAGGGAGACATCACGTCTATTATCCTATTTATATAAAAGGACCGGCATGGAGTTCGAAGAGGTCGGAATCGACCGCCTCTATGACGCCGACCTTTCCCTCATCATGGTCGAATCCGGGGGCAGTGAAGGCTATTTCCTTAAGGTACACGACAAGCTAAAAGAACCCATCATCCTCCTCACCTTCGGCAACTCCAACTCCCTCGCCGCCTCGATGGAGATATTGACGTATGTGCAAAACGCGGGCGAAAAAGGCGAGATACTCCATGGTTCCGACGAATATATCGCCTCGCGCATCATCGAACTCGCAAAGGAGGGCAAATAAATGAAGAACCTAGCAGTAATAGGAAAGCCTTCCGATTGGCTTATCGCAAGTAGCGTCGATTACGATGAGGCCAAGAAGTTCGGCGTCAATATCATCGACGTCGACATCAAAGAACTTGAAGAGGCTTCCTTAGCCCATATCGAAGAGCCGCTTCCTGGCGATTTCCCTCCTTCTTTTAATAAGGAGGAAACAAGGAAGGCCTATCAGATCTACATGGGGCTAAAGGACCTCGTAAGCAAATATGATCTGTCCGGATTGACCGTGCGCTGCTTCGATTTGCTCTCCTCCTTGAAATCGACTTCCTGCCTTGGCTTTGCCTTACTTAACGCCGAAGGGATCATCGCCACATGCGAAGGCGACGTACCCTCGATGCTATCGATGTTTTTGGTTAGGGAAACCCTAAATAAAAGCGCCTTTCAGGCAAATCCTAGCAGAATCCAAACCGATACGGGGGAGGTCATCTTCGCCCATTGCACCTTGCCTTTGGACATGTGCTCCTCCTACTCCTTTATGACCCATTATGAATCCGGTATCGGCATAGGGGTCAGGGGAAGGCTAATGGAAAGGAAGATCCTCATCTTCCGCATGGACCGTTACCTAAAGCGCTTCGTCTTACTTAGCGGCGACATAGAGCAGAACCTCGCTTTGGAAAACCTTTGCAGAAGCCAGATCCAGGTCAAGGTAGATGGCGACGTCACCTACTTTCTAAAGCGCCCCTTAGGCAATCACCATATCATCGTGTATGGTGAGAGAAAAGAAGCCGAGACACTATCGAACCGCCTAAAGGAATTGGGCCTAGAAAGAGTAAGCTGACCTCTCCTTCAAGAAATAGGAGAAATAAAAACAGTACCGAACCATATCGATACTGAGGTGTTTTAATGGCGGAGACTCGGGGATTCGAACCCCGGCTGGAGCATGACCCCACTAGCAGTTTTCGAAACTGCCCCCTTCGGCCGCTTGGGTAAGTCTCCGCGCGGTGGAAATATTACCATCCGCGCCCCTCGCCTTCAATATGATTTAAGGGGTCCGCTTGATACCCGTTTTTCTTCCACTTCGTTCAAAAAGAAGGCAAATTCGAGATAAAGGAGGCGGGTTTTGCGTGGTTTTTGACTGAGTTCCCTCTTTTTTAGAGGTAAGAAAAAGGGATGAGAAACAAGCGGAAGAGAGTATATATTGGGAAGTGAAAGGCACTCATTTTAGTGGTACACTAAACCCGCCTAGAGAAGGCAAGTATTTTCAAATGCAGGAATTCCTCGATTGGATCATAGCGAATTGGCCAATGCTAACGGTCGCCGTGCTGCTATTCGCGGCCATCGTTTTGATCATCGTCACCTTGGCAGTCGAAGAGGCGAAGCTAAAGAAAAACCGCAACCTCGTCTTCGAGCAAAACAACTCCGTCCGCATCTATTTCATCGACTTGCCCCATAATACCGTCAAATACTTCAACGCCATCGACATCGGCAACACCAAGACGATTTCCGTCACCGCCTTCTATGCGCAGTTCCCCACAAAGGAACAAAGGAAAGTCATCGACTGGGTGAAGAAGCTCGCCTATGAAGACGGGGATACCAATAGCCTCCTCGAGGTCCCCGTCACCATCTCCAAAAGCAGCAAGCAGGCCTATACGATTTTGCAAGCCGACCATATCGATAAGGAAAACGGGACCCTCCGCGTCTATTCCTTCCTCCTCAACTTCTTCTCCGTCGATAGGAAGGGGAATAAGGAAGACAACGAAAAGAAGGTCTCTAGCCTTGAGGAATACGTAAACGCCGTCACCCCCAACATCAAAAGGAGGAAGGGCGTCACGATCTGCTATAGGCTCAAATATAAGCGCAACGCGGAAGCCAGGGAAAACATCGACCGCCTCGTGATGGAGCAAATCAAGACCTCGCTTTACCCAGCCCTTATGGGAAAAAGGCTACTGATCGCGCCAAGTGAGAACGAGATCGCTTTGGTCGACCCCAATATCGGTGAGAACCAGCGCGCCATGGCCATCGCCAGGGAAGGGTTAAACTACATCAATAGCTATTTGGCCCTAAACGGCTACCTATCCGAAATCGAATGCAGGGTCGGCGTCGTACTCCACCGCGATGAGAGCATGACCGCCGAGAATAATTTAGAACACGCCAGGGACGCCGCGAAATACGTCTACGATACCGATGACATCATCTTCTTCTATGATAAGAGCAAAGACGTCATGCGCACCCTTAGCGACTCCTCCTACCGCAGCGAGATCGAACGCATCATCAACGACAGGAAGATCGTCTATTCCTTCCGCGCCATCTATAGCACGGAGGAGGAAAACGTCATCGGCTATTTCGCCAAAGCCGATCCCACCGACACCTATTTCGAAACGATGGAAGACGTCAAAAACTACGCTTCGAGGTCGGGCGATAGCGAAAGCCTCTTCTCCACCTTATTCCGTAGGACATTGCCCATATTCATCCACGAAAGGCAAGACGAGAAACAATACCTCTTCTTCCCCGTCAGGGCCGACGATTTGGGCTATATGCTTCGCATCGTCAGCAAGAGCCTACGCGCAAAGGAAGCGAACCTCGTCTTCTATTTCAACGAAAGCGATTTGCGCAACCACGTCAACTTCGCGGCCCCCGAATCCTTCCTCGACCAGCTTATCCACATCAAGGCAAAGGGCTTCTCGGTCGGCTTATTGATAGACGAACCAGAACTCGGCCTGCCCGATGCCGTCTACCAGGCCTTCGACCATTTCGCGACCTCCTTCGCCCTACCCGTCTCCTCGGGTATGGACATGGATGACCGCGTCAGGGTATTGTTACACGCCCTCCCCGAAAGGTTGCTGCGCTACGAAAAGCCGATCATCGCAACCGATATCGGCAGCTGGGCCGCCATCTCCCTTATCGCCAATTCGGGTTTGACCCTACTCTCCTCCGATCTAATCGGCGGATATGAGGAAATGATCGAACCCCTTGGCAACAAAACCATCAAAAAGCTCAAGGACGCGGCAAGATAGGCGTCCATATACCAACCGTTATCTACTGAAGGAGGCCAAATGCAATGGCTAACAAAAACAACAAAAACGAATCCATCACCGCCAGGGACGTAGACTTCGCCCAATGGTACACCGACGTGGTGAAGAAGGCCGAGATGATGGACTATACCTCCGTCAAGGGCTTCATCGACTACCTTCCCTACTCCTATGCGATCTGGGAGGAAATCCAAAGCTATCTAAACGCCCGCTTCAAGAAGATCGGCAGCAAAAACGTGTATCTGCCTTCCTTTATCCCCTCTTCTTTGTTCAACAAGGAAAAGGAACATATCGATGGCTTCGCCCCCGAAACCCTAGTCGCGACCTATGGCGGCGGGGAAAGGCTAAGCGACCCCCTCATCATGCGTCCGACCTCGGAAGTCCTTTTCTGCGATTTGTATAAGAGGCAAGTCTCCTCTTACCGCGATTTGCCCAAGATCTATAACCAGTGGTGCTCCGTCGTCAGATGGGAAAAGACCACCCGTCCCTTCCTTAGGGGAAGCGAATTCCTCTGGCAGGAAGGGCATTGCCTATTCGAAACCGAGCAAGAGGCCGAGAAAAACGCCCTTGATGTCCTAGATATCTATATGGATATGGGCAAAGAGCTCCTCGCGATCCCCTTCCTCACCGGCATTAAGACCGAAAAGGAAAAGTTCGCCGGCGCCAAAGCCACCTACACCATCGAGGCCCTTATGCACGATGGCAAGGCTTTGCAAAGCGGCACCACCCACTATTTCGGACAGGGCTTCGCCGAGAATTTCGGCATCCGCTATTTGGGAAGAGATAACGCCTTAGGCGTCCCCCATCAGACCTCATGGGGCGTCTCCACCCGCCTCATCGGGGCGGTCATCATGGTACATGGCGACGACAACGGCTTGGTCCTCCCGCCCTATGTCGCCCCCATCCAAGTCGAAATCGTTCCGATCAGGGGCGAAAACGAAAACGTCAAAGCGGCCTGTGAGAAGGTATTAAGCGAACTCGAGGCCCTCAATATCCGCGCCGAGGTCGATAATTCCGACCATACCCCCGGCTGGAAATTCGCCCAGGCCGAGATGAAGGGCATCCCCTTGCGCATCGAAATCGGTCCTAGGGACCTAGAAAACGGCAAATGCGTCCTCGCTAAGCGCGTATCGGGCGAAAAGGTCACCGAGGATCTAGAAGGCCTAGCCTCCAAAATCCCCGCGATTCTAAGGGAAATCCATGACACCATGTACCAAAAGGCCTGCGAAAGGCTAAAGGAGAACACCAAGGTCGTCACCAACATGGAAGAGCTTAAGGCCATGCTCGATAAGGGCGGCTATGCCAAGACCATGTGGTGTGGCGATAGGGAATGCGAGGATAAGGTCAAGGAAGAGACGCAGGGTGGCACCAGCCGCTGCATGCCCTTCGACCAAACCCCGGTTGGGGATAGGTGCGTTTGCTGCGGCAAACCCGCAAAGAAGGTCATCTACTTCGCCAAGGCCTATTAAGTAAATCGCCGCCGCCGCAAATCGCGAAAGAAACCCTTTCTACTTCCCCGCGATTTGTAGTATCATCATCGAGCGGCTTGGAGACATACCCAAGAGGCCGAAGGGGACGGTTTGCTAAACCGTTAGTAGTCGTTAGGCTAGCGAGGGTTCGAATCCCTC
>JAILEX010000055.1 GCA_024687185.1 Bacilli bacterium
TTTGCTTTTGAATACGCCATTGTCGTCGATGAATTCTTCCATATAGGAGGTACGTCCTTTGGCGAGCTCGGCTTTGATATACTTCGCCATGCCTTTCTTAGAGGAATAGGATTCTAAGCAACCATGGTTGCCACATCCGCATTCTGGACCATTTTCATCTAGGATCATATGGCCGTATTCGCCGGCTTTGAAGTCATGTCCGGTATAGAGTTTCTTATTGAGGATCAAGCCTCCGCCCATGCCGGTTCCGGGGAAGAAGCCGACGACGTTTTTGAATCCCTTGGCCGCGCCATAACGGTATTCGCCAAGGACTCCTACGTTAACATCGTTCCCTAGATAGAACTTCGCACCGAATTTCTTCTCGATGACGCTTTTTAGGTCATAGTCCCTCCAAGGGAGGTTGGGGGTGAAGATAACAACGCCCGTATCGCTATTGATGATGCCCGGGACGCCCGCGGAGATCGCGCTGACCTGGCTCTTTTTGATGTTGGCCTTCTCCAAAAGCTCCTTGGTGACGGCGATGATGACCTCTTCGATGTTTTCGGCGCCATTGCCCTTTTCGGTGGAGCGCTTTTTGATCTTGCAGATCATCTTGTCCTTGGAATCGAATACGCATCCTAGGACCTTGGTGCCTCCTACGTCGAGGCAGATGTTGTATTTCTTAGACATGGGTTGTTATCTCCTTTTGTTTATTTCTTTCCCTTCCTTGAAGCGGGTAATGGGCTATCTTCCTTTATCGGCATCGGCTTTCTTTTGACGGGCTTGGCCGAACGCCTTGGCCTGGGTTTGCCTTCTTCTATGGGCTTTTCTTCTTCCTTAACGGGCTCAGGCTCTGGTTTAGGCTCTTCCTCGACCTTAGGGGCGACTTTTGCCTTCCTGGCGGGTTTTGCCTTGGGCTTAGGCTCTTCTTTAACGGGTTCTTCCTTGACCTCTTCCTTTACGGGCTCGGGTTCGGGCTTGGGTTCTTCGATTCTGACTCCGCTAAGAAGCATCGCCTCAATGCTATTTTCCTTAATGGCATTAGGATCGATGACGAAGGAATCGACGAGCTTCATGAATTCGTCTAGGCCTTGTTCGTCTAGGCAATCGACGAATTTGCGGAATTTCTTCTCGCTCTTCCTCTGTTCCTTGGTGCTATGGAGGTATTTGATGGTCTCGGGGGTGAGGGTTAGCTTGGAGTCGCTATAGTTGACCGCGCCCTTTTCCACTAGCGTGGCGATGACTTTCTTCGCGTTGCTTGGCTTTAGGTCGAAATAGTCGCAGAAATCGAAGAATTCGATGGAGGCCAATTCGTCGATTTTCTTGACGATGTCCTTCTCCAAATCATCGAATTTGAAGTTCGGGGTGATGCCAAACCTTCTGAATACCTCGAAGTATTTTTGGCGGTATAGCTTGCCTTTCTTTTTCTTTGGCATGTTAGTTATCCTCCTCGCTGGAATTGAATTCGGTATCGGGCTCGCCGTCATCCTCGGTCATTTTGCGGAGGCTTTCGCGGATGGATTTGGTATCGAGCTCGCCTTCGATCGCGGCCTCTTCCTCTTCTTTATCGACCTCAAGTTCCTCATCTGGGACGTTGCCGATGGCCTCGACGATATCATGGACCGATTTGATCATGGATTTCTCCGCGAGTAGTTTCCTAACCGCCTTGAATCCGCTCTTGCGGACCTTTTCGTCCTCTAGTTCCTGCTTGGTGATCATATCCTGTTGGATCATTTCGGCGGGGATGAGGTTGGGGACGGAGAATTCGGTGAGTTGCTTCTCGGCCTTCTTCATGCCCTTGTCCCCTAAGGAGGCGAGGAGGGCTTTCTTATATTCCTGAAGCGATTTCTCGGTTTCTTCTTCTAGGGGTGGGTAATGCGGATCGATGTCTTCTAGCGTCTTCCTAACGATCCTAGAGACCAGAAGCCTAGCGAACCATTTGTGGTCGGCGGGGACGACATACCAGGGGCTATCCTTTGTGGAGGTCTCGTTGATCATCTTCTCGAAGGCTTCCATGTATTGGTCCCAGTATTCCCTTTCGCGTAAGTCGCCCGGGGATACCTTCCAGTTTTTCTTCTGGGTGTCGATGCGGGAGATGAAGCGCCTTGCCTGCTCGTCTTTGGAGACGTTTAGGAAGATCTTGACGATGCGGGTGCCGGTGGAATAGAGGTATTTTTCGTATTCGTTGATCTGGCCATACCTCGCCTTGATGATGTCGATTCCCTTCATCCTGTCGGGGACGATGTCGTTTTTATAGAATTCGTGGACCTTGCCCACCAAGACGTCTTCGTAGTAGGAGCGGTTGAAGATCGAGATGAAGCCCTTTGGGGGAAGCGCGGACCAAAACCTCCAGAGGAAGTCGTGGCTTTTCTCTTCCGAGGAGGGCACTTTGAAGCAATATTCCTTCACCCCGTGCGGGGAAAGGGTGGAGAAGACCGTGCGGATAACCCCGTCTTTTCCGGCGGCGTCCATGGCCTGGAAGACGAAGATGACACCTTCCTTCCTCTCGCTATATAGCTTTTGCTGGGCCTTATTGATATAAACGAGGTTATCGATGAATTCATCGACGGCCTCTTCCCTGTTCTTGAATTCGCCCGTGGAATCACAGTCGAATTTATCTACGTTAAAAACCTTGCTGCCATCGTAACAGTAGTCTTTCATCCCCATTGGTGAGACCTCCTTGAATTGGTCTTTGCAAGCCAGTATTAAAAGTGTATTCGCGCGGAGGAAAAAATCAAGCGAATAAGGCGCTTTTGACCATTTTTCGCGCGCATATATATCTATTTCTACTAAAAATGGGCCAAAAAGGGCTAAAAAGCGCGGAAATGGCCTTACCTATTTTCTAGGTTTTCCTCATGGCGAATGTAGAGTGGAAAGCATATCGATTGCAAAGATATGTCGCATGCGATATATTTATGTCGCCAGGGTTAGGAAGGGCCTAACCGCGCTAGGCAAAAAAAGGAGAAAAGGAATATGGACGAATACGAGCAACTAAAGCTTAAAAACCAGCTTTGCTTCCCCCTTTATTCGGTCTCTAACCTCATCACCAGGAACTATAAACCCCTCCTTGATGAGTTAGACCTCACCTATACGCAATATATCGCGATGATGGTGCTATGGGAGAAAAAGAAGGCAAGCGAAAAGGAACTCGGGGAAGCCCTCTTCCTTAAATCCAATACCCTCACGCCCCTACTAAAGAAACTAAGGGCCAAGGGCTATGTCGATATAAAAAGGGATCGAAAAGACGGTAGAGGTATCGTAATCACGCTTACCGAAGAAGGCGAGGCCTTGAAGGAAAGGGCCAAAAACGTCCCCGAATCGATTGCGAAATCGCTTAACCTAAGCGAGGAAGAGGCAATCTATCTATATAAGATCCTATACAAGGTTCTGGAGGTAAATAACAATGAAGAACTATGACGTTATCTTTGTCGGAAGCGGACATGCCTGCTGGCATGGCGCACTCATCTTGAAGACCTTAGGCAAATCGGTCGCCTTGGTCGAGAAGGATCTCCTCGGCGGCACCTGCACCAACTATGGCTGCGACGCCAAGATCCTGCTTGACTCCCCCTTCGAATTGAAGGAAGGGCTAGACCGTTATAAGGGAATCGGGTTGGCCCAAGAGGCAAAATTGGATTGGAAGTCATTGATGGCCTATAAAAAGCAGGTCATTGGCGGCATGCAACCGGCATTGGGGGGCATGTTCGATAAGATGGGCTTCGATGTCATCAAAGGAAGCGCAAGGTTCCTAGATAAGAACACGATCGAAGTCGAAGGCGAGAAATATGGTGCGAAGAACTTCGTGATCGGAACCGGCCAAACCTATATCCCCCTCGATATCCCTGGGAAGGAATATTTCCACGATTCCAGACAATTCCTCTCCCTTGACGAGATCCCAGAGCATGTGACCTTCGTCGGCGCGGGCATCATCTCGATGGAATTCGCCTCCCTTTGCCTATCTTTGGGAAAGAAAGTCGAAATCATCACCATCGATAACCTCACCCTCAACCAATATCCGCTTGAATATACCAACCTGATCGTTAGGAAGATGGAGGCCCAAGGCGCAAAGTTCCACTTCCAAACCGAGGTTAGCGAACTAAGGAAGGTCGATGAGGGCAATTATGTCGTCGTTACCAAAGACGGAACGGAAATCAAGACGAACTACGTCCTCGTCGCCGTCGGAAGGAAAGCCAATGTCTACGACATGAATCTAGAAGGCATCGGGGTTAAGGCCAGCGACAGGGGAATCGCGGTCGACGAACATCTCCGCACCACCGTCAAAAACATCTATGCTTCAGGGGACGTCATCGATAAGAGGATCCCCAAGCTCACCCCGACCGCCGAATTCGAGTCCAATTACATCGCACTCGATATCCTCCTTCCCATCAATAGGAAGATTGCCTATCCCGCGATCCCGAATCTGGTCTTCACCCTTCCCCGCATCGGACAGGTTGGCGTAAGCGTTAAGGAAGCAGACGCGAACAAAGACACCTACCGCGTCGAAAGGGTACCCATTGGACAGACGATGGCCTGGGGCAACAAAAACCAGCTCGAGGAAAGCATCATCTTCATCTTCGACAAGAGGAATTACCTAGTTGGCGCGGCCGTCTATAGCGATGACGCGGGAAGTTATCTAGATATCCTCACACTCATCATCAACGAGAGGATCGGCGCGAGGAAACTATCCAAGATGATCTTCTCCTTCCCCACCCAGACCTATGGCGTCATCTCGATGCTATTAGCCTCGATGCTAAAGAAGTAAAACCAAAATAGGTTGCTCTCCATTTTGCCCCGTCGCCGTTATTTCGGCGGTGGGGTTTTCATTAATCGGGGTTAGACCCACCAAGGGAGAAATCGGCTATCATAAAGAAAGCCCATAATTGGTAAAATAATGTTTCGAGGAAGTCCTATGTTATTTAGACGAAGCAAAGAGGAATATCCCATAACCGACATCGATAGGGATGATGGTGGGTCTTTCTATGTCAAAGGCAAGGGCACCATATCCTTGGATCGAATAAAGGAACTTGAGAAGAAGTTCGCCCTATATTGTTTGCGTATAGAGAGCATAGAATCGATCTACGTCAGCGAAAGCGACGACGCGGATATAGACCTCGAGCCCAGCCAAAAGGATGTTAGGGTAACTTCCTACCACTGGCTTAGGGTCAAAAAGAATAGCGCCTACTTGGCCCGTTACCAAGACGAGGTCATCGGCGTGGTGTTCTTCGTTAGGGAAGATAACGTTAGGAAAGGCTATGTCTTCTCTTTCGATGGCACGGTCGCGCAAGGATTCTATACCGGATATCGCGGGAGTTACCGCACCCATCTATTTGGGATAGAATCGCTTACATTAACTCCCATAGAAAAGGGGATGAAAATCAAGGAAATCGGCTTCGAATTAGACGGGAAGACCCTTGGGATATAAAAGGGCGAAAACCCTGCAATTCCAATCTAAAACCCTGCAAAACACCGATTTATCGGATATTTGGATAACCCAATGATTTCGTAATTAAGCAAAGGAAATCGTCCTTTTTTTGAACGTCGATTCGAAAGAAGGCGAAGAGAATTCCCGCCCTTCCTTCAAGAAAGTATTTCTTGATTCGTATGGGAGTAGTGGTATCTTTCCACATGATAGTTTCTAGAGGGAGGAAACAGTATGAGCCGCGTATATAACTTCTCCGCCGGTCCCGCCACCTTACCCGTCGAGGTATTGGAGGAATGTGCCCGCGACATGCTCGACTATAAGGGATGTGGCATGTCCGTCATGGAAATGAGCCATCGCTCAAAGATGTTCGATAACATCATCAAGGAAGCGGAAAGCGACCTCCGTAAGCTTCTAAGCGTCCCAGAAAACTACAAAATCCTCTTCCTTCAAGGTGGGGCTTCCCAACAGTTCGCCGCGGTTCCGCTTAACCTAATGAAAAACAAAAAGGCCGGCTATATCGTGACGGGCCAATGGGCCAAGAAGGCCTATGCCGAGGCCAAATTATATGGGGAGGCCATAGAACTCGCCTCTAGCGCCGATAAGACCTTTTCCTATATCCCGGATTGCGATGACCTTCCAATAGGCGAAGACATGGATTATGTCTATATCTGCGAGAACAACACGATCTATGGGACCAAGTTCCCCTCCCTTCCCAATACCAAGGGAAAGATACTTGTAAGCGACCAATCCTCTTGCTTCCTCTCCGAGCCAGTCGACGTCACTAAATATGGGCTTATCTTCGCTGGCGTGCAGAAAAACGTCGGTCCGGCTGGCATGGTCATCGCCATTATCCGTGAAGACCTGATTCGCGAGGATGTCCTTGCTGGCACCCCGACGATGCTAAAATACAAAACCCATGCCGATAACGGCTCCATGTATAACACCCCGAACTGCTGGTGCATCTATGTCTGTGGGCTCGTCTTCAAATACCTCCTTAAAAACGGCGGACTCGAAGCGATGAAGAAACATAACGAGGAAAAGGCCAAGATACTCTATGATTATCTAGACCAATCCAAACTGTTCCTAGGAACCGTTAGGAAGGATTGCCGTTCCCTAATGAACGTGCCTTTCGTGGTTAACCCCGAGGTCATCCCCAACAAAGAGGAAAGGGATGCCTTGGAAGCCAAATTCATCGCCGAAAGCAAGAAGGCGGGATTAGAAAACCTAAAAGGCCACCGTAGCGTCGGCGGAATGCGCGCATCCATCTATAACGCCATGCCTCTTGATGGCGTAAAAGCCCTTGTGAGATTCATGGGGAAATTCGAAAAGGAAAACATGAAATGAAAGCCTATTGCCTAAATAAGATCTCTTCGGTTGCCCTTGCAACCCTAAAAGCCCCCGATACCACGGTTTCGGACATAAACGATGCCGATAGCATCTTGGTCCGTAGCCAGAATATGGCCGAGATGGAACTTGGTAAGAACATCCTTGCCGTCGCTAGGGCTGGGGCGGGGGTCAACAATATCCCCATTGAGGAATACGCCAAAAAAGGCGTTGTGGTCTTCAATACTCCAGGGGCCAACGCCAACGCCGTAAAAGAACTCGTTCTTTGCGGTTTGCTTCTTTCTAGCCGCGATATCATCGGCGGGAATAAGTGGGTCAACGAACATAAAGACGACGAGGCGATCGCAAAAGACGCCGAGAAGGCGAAGAAGGAATTCGCCGGACATGAGATCTATGGCAAGACCATCGCCATCATCGGTTTGGGCGTCATCGGCGTCATGGTCGCCAACGCCTGCCAAGGATTGGGGATGAAGGTAAGGGGCTACGATCCCTATCTCACCATCAATAACGCGATGAAGCTAAGCAAGGACATCGTCTATTTCGAAAGCATCGAAGAAGCGGTGGATGGCGTTGATTTCGTAAGCATCCACGTCCCTCTTAGCGAGAAGACGAAGGGAATGATCAATAAGGATATCTTCGCAAAACTTAACGGGGCTACTTTGGTGAACTTCGCCCGCGACGCCTTGGTCAACGAAGACGATTTGGTGGATGCCCTAAGTAAGGGCGAGGTACGTAAATACGTCTCTGACTTCGCCAATCCCAGGGTGGTCAACCTTCCTAACGCCATCATCCTTCCCCATCTAGGCGCCTCTACCGAAGAGGCTGAGGATAATTGCGCAATGATGGCTATCGATGAACTAAAGGACTATATCGAAAACGGCAACATCACCCATTCGGTCAACTATCCGGATGTCCATGTCGGCCCTAAGGAAGGGTTTAACCGCGTTTGCGTCCTCCATAAGAACATCCCAGGCGCGATCACCAAGATCACTTCCACGATCCTAGACTACAATTCCAACATCATTTCCTTTGCCAACAAAAGCAAGGGCGAATATGCCTATTCCATCTTTGATGTCGAGGGTAAGGTTGACGAAAATCGCATCTCCGAAATCGATGGCATTATCCGCGTGAGGATTATCTAAGATGATCAAGATTGGGATGCCTCAGCTTTTCGAATACGACCGCATCGAGGATAACCTCCTTTTGGCAAAGGAATTGGGTTTGGATTTCATTGAGCTTAACCTCAATTTCTCCTATTGCAGGAAGGCGATGGAACAGGGGGAAATCAAACCCCTACTTGAAAAATATGGCCTTGAGGCGACCTTACATTTCTATGATGAGGCCGACCTAGGCTCCTATCCTGAGGTCGTGGAGGCCTATTTGGGTCTATTGCAGAAATATGCGAAGCTAGGAAAAGGCTATATCAAGCAGATCAACGTCCATCTTATCCCCGGGCCAGTTGTCACCATCGCGGGGAATAAGAACTATATCTATGAGAAGGAATATGACGAATATATCGTCCGTTTAATCGCGAATTTGAAAAAAGCAGAAGGTATTTGCAGGGATTTCGGCATCAATATGGTCATTGAGAATACCGACAATACCCCCGTATATGAACAAAGGGTCTATGAGGATCTTTTTAATGAGGGATTCAGATTCTGCTTTGACATAGGCCACGATCACCTCAGTGGCGATATCGTTTATAAAATCAACGGAAGGCTTCGTCTTCCCTTCGACGAATTCCATATCCACGACGCGAAAGATAGAAGGAAATGCCATCTTGCCCTAGGGGAAGGGGTTTTGGATATCGCGAACTTCAAGCGCCTTGCGGAAAGCAATGGCGCCTATGTCGTCTTAGAGGTCAAACAAAGCCAGGACCTCATCTCTTCCGTCCCCTTGTTCAAAGCGTTATAAACCCTTTGGCGTCAACTTGTCTAACCTCCCTTTGTCCAATCTATCGAAGGAGGTTTTTATTGACGATTTTCTTATCCTAAGTAATTATGGA
>JAILEX010000021.1 GCA_024687185.1 Bacilli bacterium
GGCCCTAGAAGCCTTCAAAGTCGCTCCTGGCCACGCCGCTTGGATCGTCTATTCCAAGATTCAAAACGTCCAAGAGACCGCCGAAATCAGCAAGAAGAACATCGTCATCGCCGCTTTGGGCAAAAACCATAGCGATGGCAACAACCCCACCCTCGCCCTAGAAGGCTTTGGCGGATTCATGTATAAGCATTACCTCATGCTCACACCCGAATCCCCGCTTCCTTGGACCGCTTGCGCGTTCATTAACTTCCTAAGCACCACTACCGATGGTTATTCCAAGTGGGCCGGCGACGTCGGCGACTACCCGACCTATGGTGAAGAAATCAACCAGAACCGCACCCTCAATGGCCATGGCACCCTCAATGAGAATTACGAATGGACCCAGAAAAACGATGATCCCAACGTCTTCCCCTGCCTAAACGACCCAACCGCCAACTGGTGGATCGACACCGCCCATAGCCCCGTCGAAACCCCGAGCTACATCTCCACTTATTACAACACCGTCAATGCCTTCATCATGAAGTGCATCGCCGCGAAGTAATCCACTCCCATCTATTTTGCGGCAGGCTGGCAAACCCAGCTTGCCGCTTTATGTCTAATTAAGCATTTCGAAAGGAGGAAATCCCCCAATGTCGGCTGCAAATGCCAAAAAGGAACGATCTCCCATCTTTAAGATCGTTCGCCGCGGCGCGACGAAGACGTTTACCTTCTTGGGTGTTCCCGCGAACTCGATCCTTGTGTTCTTCGCGGTGATACTGCTCATGCTAAACGTCTATCCGCTCCTCTCCCTAATCCTTTCTTCCTTCACCGTCGCCGCCCCAAATAGCGTACCGGCGAGTGATTGGGATATCTTGGTTTGGGACATCTGGACGTATGGGGAAAGGCAATACGCGGAGCAAGGCTCCTTCACCGGTTATTACTGGTGGTCCGTCCTCTTTAGCGGGGATCTTGCCGTCGGTAACTTCTGGTTGCCGCTAGCTAGAAGCCTTCTCGTATCGACCTTCGCCTGCGTCTTCGCCATTCTCTTCGGTGGCATCATGGCCTTCCTGATCACCAGGACCAACATGCCATTTAAGAAATTCATCGGCGCGATCTTCATCTTCCCCTATATCATGCCCCAATGGACTTTGGCGTTATTCTGGAAGAACTTCTTCATCACCACGGACTTCACGGCCTATGGAGGCGAGTTCCAGGCGTTGACCGGAATCATCGTCCCCGAGTGGATGGTATATGGCTGGTTCCCGATTGCGATGGTCTTAGGGTTACATTACACGCCCTTCGCCTATATCTTGATCGGCGGAGTCCTCCAGAACATGGACTCCAACCTAGAAGAAGCCGCGACCATCCTCAACATCCCGCGTTGGAAAAGGTTCACGAAAGTCACCATCCCAATGCTAAAACCCGCGCTATTCTCCACTATTTTGCTCGTTTTCTCTTCCGCGATGAGCTCGTACTCAGTACCAACGACATTAGGAAACGAGGTCAACTTCTATACCCTCGCGACCAAGATGAAATCATTAATCGAGGGTAGCGGAGGCAATACCATAGGCTCAGGATATGCGGTCGCCATTATCTTGATCCTAATCGGCGTGGTGATGCTTATCCTCAACCAAATCCAAACCGGTTCGAGGAAGCAATTCACAACCGTTACAGGCAAATCCGGCCAAATCAGCAAGAGGAACCTTGGCAAGGTTGGCAAATGGGTGATTGGCGGCTTACTTAGCGTATTCGTCGCCTTCGTTTGCATCGGCCCGATGGTCTCCTTCTTCCTTGAGTCCCTGTTGCCAAATTCCGGCGACTTCTCTAGTGGCCTAACCCTCAAGGCTTGGATATCGAAAGAGCCAATCGGTAACTCCAGCGCCGGCTATGTCGGTCTATTGTTCGAAAAACGCGTCTGGGAAGCCCTTAGGGGATCGGTGCTCTTGTCCCTATGCTGCGGCTTCTTCGCCGGGCTATGCGGATTACTTATCGGCTACGCGGTATCCAGAAGAAGGAAGAGCGTCCTTGGCGGAGTCGTCAATAACGTCGCCTTCTTCCCCTACCTCATGCCTAGCGTCGCCTTGTCGCTTATCTTCATGTTATTAGCGACTAAAGTTGGTATCGCCGCGACTAGTGCCACCATCAGCGTGTTCCTGGTCATGGTGATCGTCGGCGTCATCAAATACATCCCCTTCGCCTCCAGGACCTCGCTTAATGCGATGTTGCAGCTTAGCGAAGAGATTGAGGAAGCCGGCATGATCATGCACATCCCCTGGTGGAAGCGCATGACCCGCATCATCTTCCCAATCCAGAAGGCGGCCTTCATCTCGGGCTTCCTGCTCCCCTTCATCTCCTGTATGCGTGAGCTAGACCTATTCGTCTTCCTCGGCAGCGACTACTTCATCCTTACCCGCTTCATGTTCATGCTTGAGGATACGGGCGTCGCGGCGCTAGAAAACGCGGCGAACTTCCTCCTCATCGTCATCATCTTGGCGGCCAACTATCTCGTCAACGCACTCACCGGTGCGTCCATGTCCAAAGGTATCGGAGGTTCCACAAAGTAACTTATGCCTAAAATCATTTTGACCAATGTCACAAAACGCTGGGGAGGCTTCTTCGGCGTCGACGATCTCTCGATGGAGCTTGAGGATAACGGCTTCGTCACTTTGCTAGGACCTTCTGGGTGCGGCAAAACAACCACTCTCCGCATGATCGCGGGGTTAGAGACCCCAACAAGCGGGAAAATCCAAATCGGCGACCGCGTGGTGTTTGATTCCGAAGAGGGCATCAACATCTCCGCGGCCAACCGCCACGTTGGCTTCCTGTTCCAAAACTACGCCCTTTGGCCCCATATGACGGTCTATAAGAACATCACCTTCGGCTTGCAGGAGCTTAGGGAGGAAATGCCCTTAATCAATAGCGAATACCTAAGGCTACTTAGCCTTTCTAGGGCAGTCACCAACGTCATCGACATCAAAAAGTTCCTAGGCTACGCAGTCGATAAGAAGGGCAAGGTCGATAAGGACAAGGCCTACCTATTCCTAATCGACGGCTTCAAGGTCTCCATGTCCGCGGCCAAGGAGCTCTTCTCCTTAGGCTTCGACGAAAAAACGGACGAGGAATGCAAATCCATCGCCGAAAGCAAAAGCAAGGAATACCTCGAAAAGGCCGAGGCCATCAAAAAGGCTGAGGAGTCCAAGGGCCGTCCCTTCAACGAAAACGGCGAATACGTGGACGAAAAAGGTGAGGTCATCGTCAAAAAGCGCAAGCTCGACAAAGAGGAAATCGACCTCCGCGTCAGGCATGTCGCTAGAATCGTCCACATCGGCGAATTCATGGACCGCTACCCCTCCGAGCTCTCGGGTGGGCAGCAACAGCGTGTCGCGATCGCCCGTACCCTTGCCCCCGGACCCAAGGTCATCTTCATGGACGAGCCCCTTTCTAACCTTGACGCCAAGTTACGTCTAGAGATGAGAAGCGAACTCAAGCGCCTCCACCTAGAGACCGGCTCCACCTTCGTCTACGTCACCCACGACCAGCAAGAGGCCATGACCCTAGCCACCAGGATCTGCTTGATCAATAACGGCGTCTTGCAGCAATACGAACCCCCGCTAGACGTCTATAAGCGTCCAAGCAACCTCTTCGTCGCCGACTTCATCGGTTCCCCCTCCATCAACTTCGTCGAATGCCGTCCCACCCAGCAGGGGGAAGGCATCGCCCTCGATCTGCTCGATGGCAAAAAATGCGTCTTCACCCCCAACCATAAGGTGAACATCGACGAATTCTTCGCCTCTAGAAACAAAGAGATGGAAGAAGAGGAAAGGGCGAAGGAAGAGAAGAAGAGCCAAAGGGGCTATGTCGAAAAGGAAAACGCCGACAGGCGCTTCAATTACCACATCCACAAAGTCGATGGGGATATCGAGGCCGAAGAGGAACACGATGTCCCAGACGACACCTTAATCCTCGGCATTCGCCCCGAATTCATCAAGATCGGGGCCAAGCAAGGCTATGAGGCCGAAATCTATAGCACCCTGCCGACCGGCATGGAGACAACCGTCAAAATGCTAATCGGGGACTATGTCCTGACAGGCGTCAGCTTCGGCGGCGTCGACTATAAAATGGGCGCGAAGACCAACATCGCCTTCGAAGGGAAGGAAATCCTACTCTTCGATAGGAAGAGCGGCCGCCTCATCGCCGATGGCAAACTGACAATTGAGTAGCCCTACTGTCGGGCGACTCTGCCCCACCCCCAATGCCGGGGTGGGGTTTTCTTTCGTCCTTCCTCCCTTATAATAGGAAGCATGAAAATCACGGTTTTGGGATCTGGGGCATGGGGAACCGCCCTTACATACGCGTTAAGCAAAAAAGAAGACAACGACCTTTTAATCTATGGTAGGAACCCGGCTGAGGTCGATGACATCAATAAGAACCATAAGAATACTAAGTATTTTGAAGATGTCATCTTGCCTAGTTCCATTAAAGCCACCACAGATCCTAGTTTCGCCTTAAAGGGAAGGGACATTCTTTTGTTGGCCACTCCTTCTAGCCAAATCAATAACATCGTGGAATTAATCGCGAATAACTGCGACACGTCCCCCTTAATCATTAACGTCATCAAGGGTTTTGACCCCAATACGGGGGAGGGCATCGCCTTTTTGATCGAGAAGGCGCTTAAGGGCAAAGTCGATATCAAAGGCGTCGTCTCCCTCGTCGGCCCTAGCTTCGCCCACGACGTCATCCACGACGAACTCACCGCGATCTGCGCGGTAAGCGAGGACAAAGGCGCGGCAAGGCTCGTCCAAGAGCTCTTCTCTTCCCCTTCTTTTAGGGTCTATGTCCAAACCGATGCGATCGGCGCGGAAATAGGGGCAGGCATGAAGAATATCATCGCGATTGCCTCAGGCACCTTAGAAGGATTGGGGTACCACGATAACACTAGAAGCGCGCTTATTACCCGTGGCTTAGCCGAAATCACGCGCTTTGGTTTAGCAAAAGGCGCACATGCCTCCACTTTCTTAGGATTAACGGGGGTTGGCGACCTTACCCTTACTTGCTCTAGCCATCGTTCTAGAAACTATACGTTAGGGTTAGAGATAGGAAAGGAAAACCTAGCCGCCCCAGTATTAGAAAGAAACACCAAAACCGTAGAAGGCGTTCTTGCCGCCAAAACCATCCACTTCGAAGCCAAGCGCATCGGCGTGGAAGTCCCTATCACCGATGCGGTCTATGAAGTGCTTTATGAAGGGAAGACCCCATCTAAGGTAGTAAAGCAACTCATGGTGCGTGCCTTAAAGGAAGAATAATCCTCTTACAATTTTTGATACCCGCTTGCTAGTTTTTGACTGTCCTTAAATTTGCATTTCTCTTTTTCCATAATATTTCCTCATGGAATTCGTTTTGGGCATACAGCAGCTTCAACTCGGCAGCATCTGCAAAAATGAGAACGAGGTCAGAAAGGCTTTGCTTTCGCTTAAGGAAGCAGGTTTTCAGGACCTTGAACTAAATGGCTTCATGATCAGGAAGACCCCGCTTATCGCGAGGACCTTACTTAAGTTTTCTGGCATGGGCATAAAAAGAAGCCAAAAGCTTCCCTGGAGAGACTTACTAAAGGAAGCCAAGATCAATGTCATCTCGCTTCACGAAGACCTTGATACGCTAGAGAACAACCTCCCCCTAGTGGAAGAAGAAATCGCGACCTTTGGGCCTAAGTATATCGTTGTCACCGGCATGTATAACTTCGCCTATGACGATGAAGTCGAACTCGGGAAACTAATCGTTAGACTCAATAGAGTGGGAAGAAGCCTAAGGAAATTCGGGGTAAGCTTCCTTTACCATAACCACTCCGTCGAATTCCAAAACGTCGACGAGAATAACAAAGCCGCCGACTTGCTTCTTTCTGGGTTAAACCCCGAATGGGTCAATTTCGAATTCGATTCCTATTGGACGATGGTCGCTGGGGCCGATCCCTTATACTGGATGAAGAAGCTTGGAAACAGAATGAAGCTATATCATATCTGCGATAAGGGCTCTAGGCAAAAAGGACCCTATGTCACACCGATCATCAAAACCGATGCCATCGAACTTGGCTCGGGGTCGATGAATTTAAAGGAGCTTCTTGATGAAGCATTGTCTTTAAAAGTAGACGCGGTCATCTTGGAACAGCATAAAAACTATTACGCAAATGACCCCGTTTCTAGTGCCGTTAAATCCGCGAAATACATCGAAAACATATAGGAAAACCCTTTAATTCCCTAATATCTTTATCGAAATGGACCCTAGAGGTCCTTTTCCTTTATGGGCAAGCTAACCGTTAGGAAGAACATGTCTCTCTTAATGGAAATCTCCACTTTGCCATGATATTCCTCGGCGAAGGCCTTAATGGATTTTAACCCTAGGCCATGTCTTTGCTTGGTGTCTTTTTTGGTGGTGTTCAAGGTTCCGTTTTGAAGGTCGCGGGTGCCTTCGAAATAATTGTATTCCTCGATGATGAAGATCTCGTTTTCCTTCCTTAACGCGATTCCTATGACGCGCTTCTCCTCGTTTTTGACTTCACGGGTCGCTTCGATCGCGTTATCGATGATATTGGAGAATAGGTAGAACCTCTTACTGCTTTCTATAAAATGAAGCGGGGTCGCATCTCCTATCGCGCTTAGCCTAATGCCAAGAGATTCCGCTTCTAGCGACTTTGAATAAAGAATCGTATCAAGGACCTGGCTTCCTGTATGGAAGGGTCGGTCATAGATTTCAATAGACGCCTTTAACTCGTCTAGAGTATCCGCGGCAACCTTATCGCCGAAGTCATCGATTCTGTGTTTGATGTCATGGACTTTGGCGTTGATTAAGGCAATCGATTGCTTCGATTCCTCAAATTGCCTCTGTTCCGATTCCAAAACCGCGTTCATGGTCGCGATCTCCCTACTTTTCTGAGAGCCAATAAGCGCATCGGTCCTTAGCAATAAGGTCATAATCGATAAAAGCAAGGTAAGGCTTACGCAGGCCGCATATAAGGCCTTACTTTCGGAGCTATATTGTAAGACCACGGCTTTGATGACGATGGAAAACAACATCAAGATCAAGGAAAGGGTCACGGTCCTAAAGACGATTTCGCTATCTCTAGACGACCCCTTGAATTTGGCGAATATTAGCCCTAAGGGAACTTGCACCGCTAGGTGAGTTAAGTCAAAAATTAACCCGTTTACGAAGAAGGAACCCCCTTCGATATAACCCATGATGTTATGAGGGACGTTAAAAACGATCTTCGCGAGGGTATCTACCCCATCCGCGCTCTCTCTAACGGCCATAATGGCAATCCAAACCAAAAGGATTTCAATCGGTTTCTCGTCAAAAGATAGGAAGATGGAGGCAAGCACGACGGCATATAAAGTGAAGCTACAGCCCATCCTTAGCGCCAAACTATCGGGTGCAAGTTTTCGTAAAAACCCTAAGCCTATCGCGATTCCAACCATGGCCATAGCACCTAGGGCGATCCTAAGCGCGCCGTATCTTTTCCTTCTAAAATTCCACAAAAGGAAAGAGGACGATGCCCATATTTCCAAAACCAGGCCCATATATAAGGGCACGAAATAAGAAGAGAAGACGCTATTTTCAAGTAGCCAATAGCCTAAGATCATCTTCTTTTATTTGCCTTCTTCCCTTAAAGTCGCGGCGACTTCCGCCAGCCTAGGTCTAGAAACTAGAAGCCTTTCCCCGTTTTGTAAGATCACGAAATGATTGGCCATGCCAACGATTTCCTTTTTCGAAACCAAATAGCAGGAATTGATGCGCAGGAAATCGAAATTCGCCAGTTCCTTCTCCGCGTCTTTCATCGGTTGGTGCTTCCTATAGTCGCCCGTTTTGGCGTGATAGATGACAGTATGACCCGAGGTTTCGCAATATATAACATCGCTTACCGGCACGACGATAAACCCGCTTTGTGAGGTAAAACGAAGCACGCTATCACCATCTTTTGGCAGCTTTTTGAATGCACGATGCATCTTAATGGAGAATTCTGGGTAACTTAATGGCTTAAGGATATAGTCGGTCGCGGCGACTTCGTAGCCTTCTAAAGCAAACTGGGCAAGAGAAGTCACGAAGATGATCATGACGCGAGGGTCGGCTTTCCTAATCTCCTTGGCGAGCTCCATGCCATTCATCCCGGGCATTTGGATATCCAAAAACAAGATATCGAATTGACCTTTGAAGGTTTCCGCGGCCTCTACGGCGGAAGAAAACTGCAAAATCTCGATGTTTAGGTCTTCTTCCTTGGCAAAAGAGAAAAGAAATTCAGATAGTCTTTTGGCGTGAGTTTCCTCGTCTTCGACGATGGCAATGGAATATTTTCTCATAATTTTATCTTACGCACATTATAAGCGCGTGCGCATCCTCGAAGCAATTTTTGACTTTTGGTAGGCAAAATTTGTAGAGGGGCGAAAGAGAGGTTACATTCCAAATAGAATGGTAGGGTGAAAGAAGGTATATCCATGAACAAGAAAATCCTTACGGTTTTATCCACCTCACTACTTTTGCTCGCCTCTTGTGGAGGAGAAAATTCCACTTCTTCTAGCGTTGCCACTAGCGAAGCATCAAGCTCAGAGGAAGAGGTTTCTTCTAGCGTAACCGAAACTAGCAGCGAACCCGAGTTCGATCTCACTAAGCCTAGCCACGATGGATTACCCTATGTCAGTAACCTAGATAAATTAAAGCAACATGAATTCAAGGGCAGATGGATTTGGGAAAGCCGCGACATCGCGGATACCCATGTCGCCTTTAGAAAGCACATCACCTTAGATGGCGCGCCTACTAGCGCAATCCTTCACCTTTCCGCGGAAAGCAAAGCCACCGTATGGATGAATGGGGAAATCGTCGCGGTCGATGCCGTATTAAAAAGAGGGCCCACTGGGGTCGATAGTTTCTATCAGGATATCGATGTCACTAGTTTCATGAGTAAAGGCGATAACGTCCTTTGCATCCTCGTCCATTATTGGGCAAGGAGTGGCAATGCCTCCGTCAATAGCGATAAAGGCGGCATGATCTATGATCTAGAAATAGACGGCGAAACCATTTCTAGCGACTATTCCACTAAGGTAAAAAGGCTTCAGGAATACCGTAACCTCCGCGTCCTAAGTTCCACTGGCGAATACCCGGAAAGAGATAGGAACACCTTCCTTTCCGAAAGGGAGATCTATTATGATGCCAGGCTAGAAGAAGACTTCGCCTCCTCTAGTTATGATGATTCCAGTTGGAGCGAATCCACCGAAGTCGCTCTTCCTGGCTATCTTCCCTATGGCGATTTATATCTAGGAGATATCCCAGGCTTCACCTATGAAGAACTAAAAGAATGCGAAGATATCGATGGCTATATCGGAAAGAAGACCACCAAGGCCGTCACCGCGAGCTTCGCCTTGCCGGAAAACATGCAGTTCCTGCCTTATTTCGAACTCGAAAGCGAAACAGAAGGCGCCAGGATCGAGTTCTACACCAATACCTATAGGACCCAAGGCCTAGTCTCCCTAATGGACGATTATGTCTGCAAGGAAGGCGAGAACGCCTACCAGCAGCTCTACTGGAGGTCCGGCTATATCCTCTACCTCGACCTTCCCGCGGGAATCACATTGAAGAAAGTCGGGTATAGAAGGACGCAATATGACGCCGAAGACGAAGGCAAATTCGTCTGCGACGATTCCGACTTCAATACGTTGTGGCAAAAATCCAGCAACACCATGCACATTTGCATGAGGGATACCTTCATGGATTGCCCCGAGAGGGAACGTTCCCCCTATAGCGGCGACTCCGCGAACCAAATCGCCGAATGCCTCTACGCCACCGGCGAGGACGGTTGGAAGATGGTCAAGAAAACCTACCAAACCCTCTCTGGCTGGGCAAAAGAGGATAACGTCTTCCAGCTCCGTTGGCCTTCCACCACCAGCAACGAATGCCCGATGCAGAACCTCGCCTTCATCCAAACCCTTCCCGACTATTATCACCATACGGGTGACCTAGAAACCGTGAAGGAGACCTTCCCGATCCTCGCCAACTACCTCAAGGTATGGAACCTCAACGACGATGGCTCGGTCGAATATAGGAACGGCACCTTCATGTGGACCGACTGGGGAAGCGGCATGGATAACGACCTAATGGAAAACGGTTGGTACTACTGGGCCCTCGATAGCCTCAATAAGCTAGGCATCGAGATCGGCAATACTTCCTTCCAGTCCTTCTTCGAGGAAAGGATGCCCAAGATCAAAGACGCCTTCTATCCCAAATTCAAGAAAGACGGTGGCTTCTCTAGCGGAACTAGCTTCGACGATAGGGGCAACGCGCTGGCCGTATTAAGCGGTCTATGCGAGGAAGAGGACTATGACGAAGTCGAAAACGTCCTCAATACCGTCACCAACTCCTCCCCCTATATGGAACGCTTCGTCTTGGAGGCGTTAGGCAAAATGGATGCCATGGATAGCCTAAGCGCCCGCATCAAAAATAGATATCGCGGCATGATCGACTATGAGGCCTCCACATTATGGGAGGTCTGGAGCAGCAAACCCGCCGACGGCACCATCAACCACGGCTGGGCCGGCGGACCCCTTATCTCGCTCCATAAGTACTTTGCCGGCATCTTGCCCACATCGGGTGGCTATGCGACCTATGATATCGCCCCCTCCTCCCTACTAGGGGAACTAGAGGCCGCGGTCGCAACACCGAAAGGCGAACTCTCCTATACCTATGAAGATGGCAAGATGACCATCAATGCCCTCGATGGCGGTTCCCTCTATCTTGAAGATGGGTTTGGAAACGTCGACTCGATCTCTGGGGCAATCGAAGAAAAAGATGGCTACTACGCCCTTTCCAAAGGTACCGCGACCATCACTTTCAGCGAATAGAATCATATTAGCTTCTTTCCTCCAAACGCCTTGAGAAATCGAGGCGTTTTTTCTTTTTTCGTCCATAAATATCTTTTGGGTCCAAACAGATTTTGAAGTATACGAAACAGAAAATGGCGAAGGAAATTTAACCCCATCCCCCCTCCCTATAATGAAGCCAAACAAGGGAAACCTACATATTTTAAGGAGAATCAAAATGAAAAAAGTATCCCAACTAATCCTACTCGCCTCCTCCGCAGCGCTTATGTCGTGCGGTGGCTCCACCTGCGAAACCAGCAACGGCGCCACCTCCGTCGCCCAGGACGTCACCGTCGAACACATGTTCGTCTCCGAGCAAAAGCTTGGCTACTCCAACATGCGCCCCAACTACAACTACTACGAGACCACCTTCGTCTTCGAATCCCTAGAACTCTATAGCGATTCCACCTATAAGCTAGAGGTCTCCTCCTGCACCTTCTCCGCCCTCGTGATCCCCGAAGAAGGCAACCAAGCCACCGGCAACGCCAGGGCCAAGAGCCTTATGTCCTATTATGGCAAATGCACCGCCGAAGTCGACGAACTAGACGACACCGGCCTCAACATCACCTTCCAAACCCCCACCAGGGTCGCCGGATTCACCTTCGGCTCCATGACCGGCAATAACGGCGTCATCGACACCGATGCCTGGACCGAGACCATGAAGAGCGAATGGGCCGACGTCGAATACGAGTTCGACGAAAGTGGCAATAAGACCGAGAAATCCCGCAAGGAATACGATACCGGCGAAGCTTGGCTAGCCGCCCACGTCTATACCCTTTCTGACACCTTCGCAAGCGAAACCACCCACGCGATGGACTGGATCGAAGTCACCCTTAATGCCTAAAAGGAGACGGAAACATGGCTAAATCCAGATTCTTCAAAGGACTAGCCGCCGCCTTTGCCTGCGTTTTGCCCATCACGGCATACATGTCAGCCCTTGCCTTCGATAGGGAGGGCGACGTAAACCTCTTCCTCGGCATCACCGCCGGGGCAAGCGCCAACGTAGGCACCTATAAATCCGCCTACTCCTCCAAAGAGGACCTGCTAAAGGCCGAAGAGGAATACGAAATAGAGACCATGGCGGAAGGCAGCGTCTTGCTTAGAAACGAAAACAACGCACTCCCCTTAACGAAAACAAAAATCACGCTATTCGGCAATGCCGCGGTCTATTCCAATTTCCACGGCGGCAGCGGCGGACCCACCAATACGGGCTATTCCCTTTACAACTCGTTAAAGGACGAAGGCTTCGAGATCAACGACACCGTCTATAACAAAATCAAGGAAGTCGGCTACAGGGCGAAGAACAAAGACATCGCCGAAGTCGATCCCAGCATCTATAG
>JAILEX010000108.1 GCA_024687185.1 Bacilli bacterium
TCCAATTGAGGATCACATCGAGAACAATCAAAGCGATTATTATAAAGCCATCAGCGAATCGCACATAAACGGCAACTCAAATCCATTTGTGGTGTTCATGCTTAAAATGATTGATTCTTCTCTAGAAGAACTGATTAAAAACACTTCTATTTATTCGCATAATTCTATTTATGCTAAAAAGCTTTTATCTATAATGCCCATAGGTGTGTTTTTGACCGCTAATGAGATTATGGATTTATTAGGACTTAAGAGTAAGGAAACTTTAAGAAAGAATTATCTTAATCCCGTTATAGACGAAGGATATGTCGTTTTGGAATATCCTGATAAACCAACAAGCAAAAACCAGAGATATAGGAGAATTCAATAAAATATGATTATCGATTCTTTTGATACTAGTGAACCGCTTTTGAAACTAGAGTACTTTTATGGGAAACGCGGAAACGTTGTTGAAAAGTGCATTGTTTTATTATCTCGTGAAATCTTTGCCTACCTTCAAACTAATCATAAATTGGAACAGGTTGGCCTCATTGGTGGTTCCTCATATAAGGTTCCTATTTACGCCTTTGAACATAAAGGAGAGAAGATCGGCGTTTATCTTTCTCCAATGGGCTCTGTTTTATGCGGTGGGAACATTGTCGAATGCTCTTATATCACGGGTGCAACCAAATTCATTATGTTTGGGTCTTGCGGGTCGCTAGATAAAAATGCAACGGATGGGAAATTCATCATTCCCACTGAAGCATATAGAGATGAAGGCCTTTCTTATCACTATATGGAACCCAGTGATTTCATAAAGATCAAAAACGCCGAACGAGTTGAACAAATATTTACTAAATACAATATTCCATTTGTCAAAGGAAAAGTCTGGACCACCGATGCTCCTTTTATGGAGACTGCAAACCTTGTTAAAAAAAGAAAAGAAGAAGGGTGCATAGCAGTGGAAATGGAATTAGCGGCATGCCAAGCGATTGCCAATTACTACCAATTGGAATTATATGATTTCTTACAACCCGGGGATGTTCTCATGGAAGATTGTTATGATAAGGCTCTTCTTCACAACGCCAATCACGATTTAATTAAGTTAGAAATCGGTTTAAGAATAGTCGAAGAAATTTGATTGCATCCAACTCGTGGTGTCAAAACCGAATAAAGGCGTCGTTGCATCATCTCTATCCTGTTAACCCCCAAGCTTGATCGGCCGGGTAAAACCGGCTTTTCTTGTGGCAGGGATTAGTGCTATTGGCGTAACAAGCCTCTTTTGCCTAAAAAATGAATCCATTAGGCAATTCCTTTATTCTCGTGTACCATGAGTAGGGGAGGGAAACCATGAGAACTCAGCCCACGCTTATCCCCGCGGCCTTGCTTCTTTTCGCTTTGGCCTCTTGCGGAGGCGGCGCTTCGACGAGCTCCTCTTCAGGAGGCGCGTCTACCTCCTCTTCCGGCGTGGCCAAATACGCGTTGTCGTTGACTGGGCATACCGAGTTTTTATTGGAGCCGCTAGAGCCTTCTTATCCGGCGGGCGTCACGATCGAAGTCGTGACCTCCGTCATCTATGACGCCGATCTCAACATCTATCTCGATGGCGAGAAAATCGCGCAGGAGATCATGGAATCGGAGAATTGGCGTTACTCCTTCACGATGCCTAGCCACGACGCGACATTGGACTTTCGGATCGAAAGCATTGAGTACGTGCCATTGATTTCGCTTTATCCTTGGCTTAGCGACATCCAGGAAAGCGGCGTGAAATCGGTCCGTCACGAAACGGGCAACGCGACGGTCGCCTTCGGGGAAGTCGAGATTGCGTATTCTTCGGACCAAGACGATATCGCCCGCGTCTTGGCGATCTCGGAAATGGTGGCGGTCGCGGCCGAGCAAAACGCGGTTCCTGTAGGCGGATCCTATGATGAATACGCCTTCTATGCGGATTCAGGCGACCATGCGATTTCCTTCTATATGGGCACGTACCTTTATTGCGATGGGCAGAATTACCAACTGATGAATCATCTGCCTGAGCTAAACAATCCTGACCGCGAGACCTTCAAATTGGTGACCCATTCCTTCGATTGCCCATATTGCCAGGTCTTGCCTGATGGCAGCAGATCGGAAGCGAAGATCGCCGAAGGCTTTTCCTTTGACGAAGTGGAATTCTCCGCTGAGGCGGTGGAAGTTGCCCCTGAAGATGTCGAGGCGCCTTATTTTGCGATGGAAGTGGAGTCCCTAGGCGAGGTATTCATCTATGCGAAGGACCTTGTTTCCCTCTATCGGGCCCCAGATCAAACGGTTCGCCGCTATTACCAAGTGGAAGGCGACCATGATTTCGGCTTCCTCTTCGAAGAATGAGTGAATCCCGCTTCCCATAGGCGGGGGGAAAAGCGAGAACGGGGTGCCCGAATCATCCAAAAAGAGTGACAACTGTCCTCAATATGGTACTTTATATATAGGATTGTTTGCCGAAGATGCTTCAAGGAGGGAATGATTTATGAAGAACAAGCGGAATTTGGCGGTTATGTTTGCGACGGCGGCGATGGCCGTGGCCGGAACGACGGCATGTTCGAATGCCGGAAGCTCATCAGGCTCCATCGATAGCGGATGGAAATATATCACCTTCGACAGCAACACGGAGGTCACAAAAACCGGGACCTTCGGAAGGTCTTTCGAAATGTTTAAGGCCAATCGGGGAGGGGGCGACAACGACATCGAATTCTGGCTCCAGACCTTTAACAACAACATCGATGGCGAACGCACGAGATACATCCCCCACAAAGTCGGAAAATGCGACGGCAACGATTCGTTCGTCTTTTACGAAGATTTATTGAAGGACGAAAGCTTCGAAATAACCTTTTACGTGAAAAATATCACGAGGTACTCTTTCGAGTTCTATCTCAGCGACAATGACGACAATAACACGTGCTCAGTGCTATGGTATACATGGCAGGATTCCTTCTTCGACAGATCGATGCATCGTCACGTCGACGGCGCCAATGCCGGAGACAATAAAAAGGTTACGTGGAACAGGTCGGAAGAGAATCCCAACTATACATATAATTACTGCCAAATCGTCCTTAATGATGTCCGTGGCACCCCTTCCTTCAGAATAAGAAACCTCACCATCTGCCACGAGTGAGGAATCGTCTCACCGATTTAAACCGTTAGGCCTGGTGCAAGTGCATCAGGCCTTTTCGCATAGCAAAAGGAGATAAAGCGATTTCCTTATCTTAGGAACGAAACGGTTTTCGCGTTCGCATCAATTCGCGTGCGCCAAATGATGATTCGCCTCTTTGAGCGCGAACCGCTTCCTTGATGTGCGTTTTTTTGTTAGCCCCGCCCAAATAGCAAAGCGGCCAAGACCAAAATCTGATTCCTTGATAAGGAGTCGGATATCTCATATTTCTCAGAGGAATCAAAGAGGGTGATGCAATTGCCGCTGATGGAGGCATAGAAGCCGCCGAATACCTTATTGATGTTACTGCCGCTAAGCTCATAGGTATAGCCGCCGAACGCGTCCCTGATCTGAGATCCGCGTATTTCGAAACGGGGGCCTCCCCCTTCTTCGTAGACCATATTGCCTTCGATTCGGTAATAGGCGTTGCTACGCATATCCAAAATGCGGGGCCCTTCGATTCTTAGGACTGGGCCATATCCCACGAGTCTGACATAAACGGTCGAATAGGATGGATATCGATATGAGGGGCGCGGCCTTTCTTGATATTGCCTTGGCATTGGCTCCTCTTCCGCCTCCGGCGTCTCCTCGGGTTTCTCTTCCTTGGGCATTTCCGGCTTTTCCTCTTTGGGCGCTTCCGGCTTCGCTTCTTCCATCGGGGAATTGGAGGCGACGTCTTTCCTCTTTTTGGCGACGAGAAGACCATAGATCAAAAAGGCGATGAAGAAGAGAAGGGAAATGACGCCTAAAATCAAAAGGATGAGCGCCATCGGGCGCAGCCCATTCCCGTGATTGAAATGCCATAGGAGCAAATACCCGCCATAGGCGGTGCCGAAGATTCCGAAGACGGCAAACAGCCAAACGATGTATTGCTTTCGCTTCATAATACAATTTTATATCAGCGTCCTGCTTAATCACCATTGGAACTTGATGGGCGCCGATTTGCGATGCGTCAGTTCTCCGTTTCGTCTGACATCGCCTTCCAAAAGGCATAGAACCGCGCTTGGATCCACTTTATTTTGGTAACCCTTCCTTCAGTCCGATGCCCTTGGGACTTATAATTTTCTTCATGGCAAGCCCCCAGGATACCCAATCCGCCTATGCGTCAAGGCGGTTCTTTATGAAAAAAGGTCTGTTATTGGCATGGCTCCCGCTTTTAGCGGTCATGTCTTGCTCTGGGACGAAGGCAGAGACGAACTATATCGGCA
>JAILEX010000002.1 GCA_024687185.1 Bacilli bacterium
GATCTCACCGCTATCTGGGATCTCTAATCCGTTGATGCATCTGACAAGCGTCGACTTGCCCGCGCCGCTAAGTCCGAGAATCCCATAGACATCGCCTTTTTCGATGTCCAGGGATATGCCATCTAGGACCTTTTTGCCATCAAAGGACTTGTGGAGGTTCCTAATCTCTATTTCGGCCATCCTACTCCTTTCCGCAAGGGAAGAAAAAACGCCTCTCCTTGCTCTTAATTCAAGGACGAGACGCTACTTAGGTCCGTGTTACCACCTTGATTCGCCGACCATGTCACCATGGTGGCCTCATTGGGTACTCCTATCTTGGATATACCCCGTCGCTTTAACGGGCGCTCCCGGCTAAGGCTACTTATTTTCACCTTAGCGGCTCTAGGACCATGTTCGGTTCGTCTTTGCCCATCCCCTTCCAGCCTATGGGGGATTTCTCTCTTGGGCCGGGGTCGAACTTACTCTTTCCCTTCGTTGCCGATGGGCAAATATTACGTGAAGGAAAAACAATGTCAATAGGTTTGATTTCTCGTCAGGGAAAGATTAGTCGAGATGCACGGCTAGATATTGGACGTAGCAAGCGCTAGTGATGTTGGTGATGGAAATATAGACCCTGCCCGTTACTGGAGCATCAAGCATTGAGCCTATCGCCACGGCGGCTTTGACATAGCCTAGGGTAAAGTTGCCTATCAAGATATCCCCGACGGATATGGAAACGGAATAGCTCTTTCCGCTTGCGGCGGCCCCGCTTAGATACACGCCCATGACATTATTTTTGCCACCATAAGAAAACGCTTCGCTAGAAGTAAAGATGATGGTTCCTACCGGTACGTCCGTCGTCCCGAACTTGCATCCTAATGCGGCGCTATTGGATTGCACCGACCCAGAAGCATATGTCACATCCCAGTTTACCCCATCGAAATTTAGGGTATGGATCACCCCCGGCGCACTGGAAATGCCATAGAAGTCATTGCCGGAACTCTTCGCGGTAACAAGATGCTTCCAGTCAGCGGATTGGATGGGATCGGTTTCGACCAAAACGGTATAGGGTATGTTGTTTATTGGCGTATTCACCGTCAAAACGGTTTGGCCTTCCGATTCGATTGCCTCACCTTCTTTCGCACCGACGACCGTGAATTCGGTATAGGCGTTTTGGCTAAGATCATGATTGACCGCCACGACATTAAGATCGCTTAAATGGAAGGGCTCGCCATTATCGTATTGTCTTTTGGCGGATTCTATCGCGTAATAGGAGACCCCTTCCTTCCCTATATCTAAGGTCTCATAACTAGAGATGACGTCTTTTAAAGATCCCTTGCCTCCTTTTTTCGAACCAAAGGCATAATCGACTAGACCTGGAAAGTCCACATAGGGATTGCGGTTACCCTGGGCAACGTTATTGGCGGGGTCGCTATGGATAGGAGGGACATAGGAATAGACGGATTCGTTATGCCGATATTCCGCAAGGTCTACTTCGTATTCGCTCCAAGATAGCAAAGTGGAAAGGTTTCCTATGGCAAAGGCACAACTATCGCCGGCGACATAGTCCACGTTTTCCTCAACGACCCTTAGGCCCTTCATGTTGACTTTGTTCACCGAATCGTATTCGTCTTTGCTATACATTGTGGCCATATAGAAGATGGCCCGGGAAAGCCTTCCCTTATCGCGGTTTCCGGGTTCGAAGTTAATGAGATCGAACCCATAGCCGTCTTCCTTGCCGTTACTAAATCGGCTGACATATTCCACACTAGAAGTGTCCGCGAAGCCATAATTCTTATTCCCCCTAGAGGAGTTGGCGCTGCTATTAGAAGCGAAGAGATTATGGAAATCCGTTGCACGTCCCAAACATTTCACGGCCGCGGTCGTGGTGGAGCCCGTCATTAAGGATGCGCAAAAGGCGTGTTCCCTTTGCCAATAGGTGTTGGTCCCCGTCTTCAAGACGTTATCTAGGGAATAGACGACATCGACGTATTCATGGTCATAAAGATATTCGTCCGCTTCTTGGTTGGAGGCCCAATTGGTATAGGTGCCCGCATAGGTGATTGGGGTATAGGTGCCGCCGTGGATGATGGAATATAGCTTTTCGATTAGGTCCCCGCCGTTTTCCCAATCTCCCAAAGACGCATAATAACCGCCATATAGGGTATAAGGGTCTAGGGATTGGATAGAGGAAGATCCTTCTTGGATTGAGGAATCGTCTTTTGAAGACTCAAGGCTAGATTCGCTAACGAAAACGGAGGCAGCGGCCTCGCTACTAGAAATGGAAGCCTCGCTACTAGAGGCGGTGGGGCCGCAGGCGCAGGAGGCTAGAAGAGGCAATATTAGTGGTAGCGCAAATTTCTTCATGGAAGCATTATTCCATATGGGGAAAAGAAACAAAGGGTATTTTTCTCCTTCGTAAGGATTAGGGCAGACAAAGTGGTAACATTAAGAAAACATCTAGGGGCAATATATGAAAGAAGAACTCGCAACATGGATTAAAAAGACCGTCGGCGATTGCACGGTCGTCTTAGGGATATCGGGAGGAAAGGACAGTTCCGTCGCGGCTGCGATTTGCGCCTATGCCTTAGGAAGGGAAAAGGTCGTCGGCGTATTGATGCCAGATGGCGAGCAGCACGATATCGACAAATCGAAGAAGCTCGTAGACTTCCTTGGCATCAAAAACTACACGATCAACATCAAAGACATCACCGAGGCCAGTAGGGAATCCATCAGGAAGAACGTCTCCCCCGAACTTACCTACCAACTGCGTTCTAACCTCGCCGCGCGCATACGCATGACCACTTTATATAATGTGGCCGCGATGATCGGCAACGCCAGGGTGGTCAATACCTGCAACAAAAGCGAAGACTATGTTGGCTACTCCACCAAATTCGGCGATGCCGCAGGTGACTTTTCCCCTCTAGGAGAGCTCCTAGTATGCGAAGTCAAAGCGCTAGGCTATGAATTAGGCCTACCCGTCGACCTAATCGAAAAGGTGCCAGAAGACGGGTTAAGCGGCAAGACGGACGAAGACAATCTAGGCTTCACCTATGCCTTCCTTGACCACTATATCCTAACGGGCGAAGGCGATAAGGAAACGGTAGAAAAAATCGAAAAGCTCCATAGGGCCAATCTCCATAAACTTCTTCCTATGCCAAAATTCGAGCCTAAAAGATAAAGGCTAAATGAACAAGAAAACCGCGCAATTGCGCGGTTTTTGTTTCGATTTGCAGGGTTTTAGCGCTTTAGGCTTTTCTTGCGCTTCTCTTCATATAGGTCGCCATCGGCGATGGGATAGAGGGTTTCCACCCTGCCTCCGCTTTCAGGGATTAAGGCGATGCCGCAAGAGACATGGAGCTCTCCGCTGATGCCGGCTTCGTGGCCGATATCGGTGAAGACGAAATCGATTTCCTGCTTCACCTTATCCGGATCGAAGTCGCTTCCCCTTTCGGAGATGAGGATGGCGAATTCGTCTCCGCCGAACCTCGTCCCATATATATAGGAAGAGGGAAGTCTCTTAAACGCATCGTTGACCTTGGCGAGGATCTTATCCCCGATTGGGTGGCCATAGGTATCGTTAAGTTCTTTGAACCTATCGATATCAAGGACGACGAAGGCCATCTTATCAAGCGGGTGGTTGGCGATGTAATTGGACATGATCCTGCTGCCGGCGGTTCTGCCTAGGCAACCCGTTAGGGAATCGAAGTCCCTGATCTGGCTTTCGGTCACGTCTTCTAGGAAGAAGCAGACGTAATGGTGGCCAAGATCATAATAGAACTTGGTTTCGATGCGGTGGAATTCGTTCCTACCCTTTAGTTTATAGGTAACGGAGAAGGGGGACATGGCCCTGCCGGCATCGACGAGGCTAGAGAAGCTGAACTTCTCCTCTATGATGTGGACGTCTTCGCTCCTGACGGCTTCTAGTAACCTGGTATAAAGGTTTTTGCTATAGCTGCCGGTTTGGTAGGCGGATCCATAAAGTTTGGCATGTTCTTCGTTCATATGGACTTCGATGAAATAATCCTCGTCCAAATCGATTTCGACATAGGACAAGGCGACCTTGGAGATCGTGGAGATCATGCGGTCATAGAACTTGAACCCCTTGCCGCCCATCTCGCCGATATAGCTATTGGGCCTACCGAGGGCAGTGAAGATAAGGGCGAAGGCGGGTTTGCCATTGAATTTGCCTTCCTTTCCCTGAACCTCGAACACCGATCCGCTAGCGACGTCATAGATCCTTTTCACGGTCAAAGCCTTGGAAATCTCGCTGCCAAAGACCGCGGTAAGGTGTTTGTTGACCTCGATTGAGGGGAAGTGGGCATAGATGAATTCGTTGAATTTGAGGATATAGCCCTGTTCGTCGGTGATGACGCATCCTTGCCCTGCCGAGCGAAGCATATCCTCTAGGTCGGTGTCACCCGTTTCGAAGCTATTGATGCCCGTGCCGCCAGAAACCGCGCTTGTACCCTGGAGGAGGTAATATTCATATCCGGTCGAGGAATCGCGCTTAATTAACATCGTGGAGATGTATAGCGGGTATTTGTTGGTGCCAAAGCTGAAGATGATCTTGTGCTTGGCGGTGAATACATAGGGTTCTCTTGCGGTGGAAAGGCAAGACAAAGCAATCGCCTTCACCCTTGGGGTAAGATAAGAGAAGAGGTCGCTTGAAAGGAAGTTCTCAACGGGCGATATGGCCGAGATGCTTTCGCTCAAATACTTGTTGATGGCGACGGGATATAGGGTTTTGCCATCAAAACGGAAAACACCTTGGAGGGCATCGAGCTGGTCGAAAAGCAAATTCGCGTTGGTGCCAGGATCCAAGATATCGTGATAGAGCATCCTGTCGTCTGTGATCTCGGTG
Source organism: Bacilli bacterium (assembly GCA_024687185.1). Taxonomy (GTDB): domain Bacteria; phylum Bacillota_I; class Bacilli_A; order RFN20; family CAG-826; genus Alloenteromonas. The sequence continues at coordinate 4,844 of JAILEX010000002.1, forward strand.
ATTTGGAAGGTGGCTTCGCGGTTAGTGATCTTCTCGAAGTCCAAAACCGGCATCGGTTTGCCAAATAGGAAGCCCTGAACGTATCTAACGCCCAAAGAATGGAAGAAGCTCGCCTCGTCTTTGGTTTCCAGTCCTTCTACGATAACCGGGACCCCAATGGTGCGGGCAAGGGAGATGATGCCTTCGATGATCCTTCTCTTCTTGGCGTTATCGCCGCCGGTGGAGAGGAATTTATAGTCGAGCTTTAAGACGTCTACACTTAGATTTTTAAGGGAGCTGAAGGAAGAGACGCCCGAACCGAAGTCGTCCATCAAAACGCGGATGCCGGCCGCATGGCACTTCTTTAGGAAGGAGATGATCTGCGCCTCATAATCGACATAGGCGCTTTCGGTGATCTCGATTTCGATATAGTCGGTTGGGATGCCACTTTCCTTGATGATGAAAAGCGCCTTCTCGAATAGACCGGGGTCGGCGAAGTCGACGCGGGAGAAGTTCACCGATATCGGCAAGGCCGTCTTCGCGTCGGCCTTAAGCCATCTTGCGATGGTATCGCAGGCTTTCTTCAGGATATATAAATCGAGTTCGCGGCATACGCCATTGGCCTCGAATAAGGGGATGAATTCATCGGGAGGGATGAGTTTGCCGTTGATTTTCCATCTAACAAGGGCTTCGCCTCCGAAATACTGTTGCCTTTCCAGGTTATATTTCGGCTGGATGTATATTTCGAATTCGCCAGATTCCAAGGCTTGGCGGAAACGGCTTGTATAATAAAGGTTCTTCGTTTCCCTTTCGCCCATCTTCTCGTCGAAGATCTTGATCCTTCCAAAGGGGTCTTCCTTCGCGTATTTATGGGCAAAGGTGGTTTTAAGCAACGAATACTCTAGGCCTTCGGACTTATCCTTGACCTGATAGATGCCAAATACCAAAGTAAGGGCGATATCGGGATAGAGGTCATGGATCTCCTCGGAAATCTTGTTGGCTTCGATGGCGATATTCTCGGCAACGCCCGTGGTGACGATGATCAAATCGTCGCTTCCGTTTCTTCTGGCGATAAGGGCTTTAGGATATTTCTTCCTCAAAACCTGGGATGTCGCTTCCAAAAGCTCGTCCCTTTTCTTGGGTCCATAGGTCCTAGCGACCATGCGGAGATGGAGGAAGTCAAACTCGCAGATGGTGATGGGGATATTCGCGTTTTCCTGAAGGAAGCGTTCATAGAAGTATTCGATGGTGCTAAGCCAGGGGAATCCGGTGACGTCATCGAAATACATATTCGCATATAGGCTTCCGCGATAGACCATCGAACCAATGGAGTTGACTGCGAAGTCCGCGAGGAAGAGGTCGGTAGTGTCGCCGACTTCCTTAGGATCGGCAAGGGAAAGCAAGCCGATCATCTTGTTTTCGGCAAAGAAGGGAATGATGACGATCGTTTCGATGTGCCTTTCCTTTAGTCTAAGGGCAAGTTGGGGATCGAACGGCTCAAAGCCATCCATGTTTTGGCATAGCAAAGAGAAGCCACGGCCAAAGAAATTGTCCAGCGAATTCGCCCAATAGGCGGGAAGGATGGTCCTGGAGATTTTCGGGGTGGCGTCATCTGGTTCGGCGAGGGCGAATTGGGAAAGGACGCCGGGGTCTTCCCTGGTGGGGCCGAAAAGGAAAACGTGGGCGTAGGGGGATTCATAGTACTTCATCATCCTACGGACGATCCTATCTAACATCCTGTCGTGGTAGTTTCTGCCGTTTTTGGAGGTTAGGAAGTCGGTTGTGACTTCGGTCCTAACGATGTTTTCGATGTCGGAGATCGTTTGGCGGAGGGAATGGTTATAAAAAGAGATCTCGACCGGAAGGATTGGGAGGGCCACTTCGACAGCGCATAGCCTGCCATCGATCACGGAATGGATGGTGTCGATAGTGAAAAAACGCTTATCGAAGCTCGGAAGGGTTCCCGCAAAGGCTTCGATGTGTTTTTTATAGGCTTTGTTGCGAAGAACAATCTCGCCCGTTTCGGCGTCTTCGACGACGATGACTTCTTCGATGTCGTCAAAGTCGGCCAGGTGATTGATTTTAGCGATGCGGGTCAGGTCCATAGGTCAGTTATATTCTATATGAATATACCATTTCTAGGCTTGAAAAGGGGAAAAAGGTTAAATGGGGTTTTTAAAGGGGATTTATGATAAAACCTTTATTTTTTCCTTTCGGACGGTTTGACGAGGGAAAGGTTAATATGGCAGTAACCATCGGGGTTTTTCTCTAAATATTTTTGGTGGTATTCCTCGGCGTTATAGAAATTTTTCATCGGACCGACCTCGATGGCATAGCCTTTTCTTAGGGTGGAATCGAGGTAGTTTTTAATAAGTGAGGCATCGCCTTCGTACACATAGAAAACGCCTGTCCTATATTGATGGCCGACATCGCCCCCTTGTTTGTCCACGGAATAGGGGTCGACGAAACGAAGATAGTGCCCTAGCAATGTTTCAAGGCTAATGGCGTCGTCATCATAAACGATCTCGACCGCCTCCGCATGATCGGCCTTCCCGGCCTTCAAATCCTTGTAACTTGGGTTTTCGCTTGACCCGTTGATATAGCCAACGGTCGTCTTGATGACACCCTTAAGCAAATCGTAATAGGCCTCTACGCCCCAGAAGCATCCGCCTGCGATATAAATAGTTTTTTCCATACATCCATTTTGACTTCTAAAGGATAAAAAGCAAACAAAATACACCGCTTTTACGTGGATTTTTCAATTATTCTCCTGATTTGCCTCGTTCAGAAAAAACGAAGGCCACGCCCGCGCGCAATGTTTCTTTTTAATTTCAAAGAAAAAGAGACTACAATGGGCGATGGGAGGTTATCCAAATGAAAGAACTCTATCTGTTGCTAAAAGGAACGTCTGCCGCGTATCAAACCCTAGAGGAGCTTAAGGCCGAAGGCTATAACGCCACCGTCTTATCGGCGGAGGGATTGCGCCACGCAATCGAGTACTATCCCGAGGACCATCACTTTTTCACCCTTCGCCACTATGAGAAGAAAGACGAAGTCGAGATGATCCTTTGCGTTTTCCTAGTAAGCGACGATCGCCTAGAAGACATAAAAGAGACAATCCGCAGGTACACCAACAACTTCAAAGACATCAAAGGGGCTATGTATTCCCACGATATCGGCGATTACGAAGGTTCTTTCTAAATTACGCCAATGGAATTTCCGATTTTCGCATACATCGCTTTACTTTTGCTCGTCGCGCTGTTTTCGACGCGACTTATGAAGCTCATCAAGCTTCCTAACGTCACGGGCTACATCATCACGGGTATCATCATGGGCCCGTTTGTCTTTGGACTATTCTTCAACGGCTTTTCCTATGATGGCATCAAAGATGGGGTTATCTATAACTATGTCTCCAGGATTGGCTGGGTCTCCCAAGTGGCCCTAGGCTTCATTGCCTTCTCCATCGGTACCTCCTTTAAGGTCTCAACCATCAAGGCTTTGGGCAAAAAGGTCATGGTTATCACCATTATGGAGGCATTAGGAGGCAGCTTAATCGTCATCTTGGCCTTGCTTATCGCCCATTTCATCGCGCCAGAGCAAGTCAAGATCGAAACCGTTTTGACTTTGGGCGCCATCGCCAGTGCGACCGCCCCGGCCGCCACATTAATGGTCATCCGCCAATATAAGGCCAGGGGAAAACTAGTCGACACCTTACTTCCCGTCGTCGCCTTAGACGATGCGGCCGCCCTAATCCTATTCGCCATCTTGTTCCAACTTGCCATCAGCTTATCCACCGGAGGCGAATTCTCCGCCTATAAGATGATCGCGAAACCGCTAATAGAAATTGCGGTGTCGATTGGCTTTGGTGCCGTTCTTGGCCTATTTATCGTCCTTTGCAACCGTTTCTTCAAATCCAGGAACAATAGGCTTGCCTTCTGCATTTTCTCCGTCTTCGCCTCGTTAGGCATCTATATGCTATTCAAAAATCCCGCGCTAGGCGGATTCGAACTATCCTCCTTGCTCATGTGCATGGTCGCCGGCGCGATGCTAGCTTCGCTTAGGGAAGACTCGGGCAGGACCTTTGACGTCCTCGACCGCTTCACCTCACCCATCTACATGGTTTTCTTCGTCATCTCCGGCGCTTCTTTGGACCTTACGATTTTCTTCCAAAGCAACGGAGCCTTCGTTTTGATGATCGCGGGCATCTATTTAATTAGCCGCGTCGTTGGGAAATGGAGCGGGGCATTTGCAGGTGCAAGCATCACTAGATGCGAGCCCCAGGTTAGGAAATACCTAGGCTTTGCCTTGGTCCCACAAGCCGGCGTTGCCATCGGTTTGGCGACCACGGCCAACACTTTGTTCGCCGAAAGCGGTGCTCCCGAAAGCGGGGCGACGATCCTTGCCATCATCTTAACGTCGACCCTCGTCTATGAACTCGTCGGACCCGTCATCTCCAAATTCGCCCTTAAAAAGGCGGGAGAAATCCCCGAAGAGGAACCTAAGCCCATCGTCAAGGCCAAATAACGGGTTAAGGAAGACACTCAAACCATTGGGGACATACAGTCCCCTTTTCTTTTGCCCTTTAAAATTTGGGACATTTGTCTCAGATGTGGAGACCCATGTGGACAACGTTTGCCCAAAGCCTAAAAAAGCCCAAAGTTTGCGCGTGTGGAAATTTGTGGATTTCTTAGCCTTCAAAATCGGGAAAATGACAAGCGTTGTTTTACAAATTTTTCTTTTTAGCATTATGGGTGATATGAATCCCCAAGCCAGCAAAGCACAAAAGGAAAAGGTCTATGCCGTCATCGACATCAAGAGCTTTTACGCATCCGTGGAATGCGCCGCAAGGGGGTTGGATCTATTCTCCGCGCCGCTAGTGGTCGCCGACAAAAGCAGGACGGACAACTCCATCGTCATGTCCGTCACCCCCTATCTAAAAAAGAACTATGGGGTATCTAACGTATGCAGAATCAAAGACCTGCCTCAGCTTAAAAACATGATATTCGCCACCCCTAGAATGGCATATTACATCGAAGTAAGCGCGAAGATCGTCTCCATCTTCCTCGACTTTGTCGCGGAAGAGGACCTCCATGTCTATTCTATCGACGAATCCTTCCTCCAAATCGGCCCCTACCTAAAGGCAGCAAAGGCCACGCCGGAGGAATTCTGCGCCAGAATCCTTAAAAGGATAAAGGACGAACTAGGCTTAGTGGCCACCGCGGGCATCGGCTCCAATATGTTTTTGGCCAAGGCCTGCTTGGATAACGAAGCCAAGAAAAAGCCTCCCTATATCGCCTATTGGAGACAAGAGGATGTGCCTACCAAATTATGGAAGATCAGCCCCATCACCAAGATATGGGGTATAGCCGAAGGCATATCCTCCCACTTGTCTAGAATCGGCATCGATAGCGTGGAGGCCCTTGCGAAAGTCGATGTCTCCATCCTTAAGGAAGAATTTGGGGTTATGGGCTATCAGCTACACCAAATGGCAAACGGCATAGACGGAACCGACATCGAGGCGAAATATACGCCTAGGGAAAGAAACCTATCGATTGGGCAGACCCTGATCAAAGATTACGATAGGAAAGGCGCCTTGCTCGTTTTAAGGGAAATGAACGACGAGCTTTGCTTTCGATTGAGGGAAGCGAAGCAAAAGACGGGATGCGTGTCGTTATTTATCGGCTTTGGCGGAGGCGGAGGATCGTTTGCAAAACAAATGAGCCTCAACATCGCAACCGATGACGTCTATAGCCTATTCAAAGCAAGCGAGACGCTATTCAACAAAAGCGATGAGGATTATCCAATCCGCGCCCTCGGCATCTCCTTTGGCAAACTAAGCGAGGCCTATTCCAGACAATATTCGCTTTTGGAGGACCAAGATGAGGAAGAGGAGAGATGGCAATTGACCTTAGCCATCGACAAAGCCCACAGGATGTTTGGCAAAAACTCCGTCTTGAGGGCATCGTCCTTGCTTAAGGATTCGACCATCATCGAAAGGCATGGCCAGATAGGAGGACACCGCGCATGAACCAGGATAGAGGCATGATGAAATACATCCCCTATAAGTCTTTGGTGGAACAAGGCGACTATCTAGCCAAGATGGCCTATGAGAAGGGGAAAAGGGAAAAGAGGCCGATGTTCGAGGAAAAAGCGGAGAAAATCAATGCCATCCTTTCTTCTTACCATGGCCAAGACATAAAACTGACTTACTACCATGACGGCTATGAATATGTCGAAGAGGGCAAACTTACCTGCATTTCCGCCTTCTTGAAGACCTTAGAGATCAACGAGCTCGAAATTCCCTTCAAGGCAATCGTCGACATCGAGGAAAAGGGCGAGGATTTTTATTGGTAATTCGTCTTAGCGATGAGGCGAATAGGGTTTATACTTTGTCGGAACAGGTTTTCCTATTCAGTTAAGGAGGAAAGTTATGTCAAAGCCCAAATTCAAAGGCGAAGAGAAAACGCCTGAAGAGAAATTCAAAACGTTCTGGCTCGTCTGGAACCTAGTGGAGGACATCTTGCTATTGGCGGCAGGCGTTTTATCCATCGTTTTCGGAATCCTAGCCAAGGAAGATAGCCAGGCCGTCACTAGCGACACGGGTGTAATCGAAAACATCATTCTATACGTGCTCGCGTCCTTTATTATCCTAGATGGTTTGCTTCGCACGATCATGTTGGCCAAAAAACCCAAGGGTGGGGAGAGCAGCGCCTATCTAATCGGCGGATTCGAAATCACCATCGGCATCGTCTTGATGATTCTAGGCTCCAACGTCTTCTTCAAGCTCATCATCAACTTCTTGGGCGTGTTCCTGCTCGTCATCGGCGCGTTGTTCCTATTCGTCTCCATCCGTAGCATCGTCAAACACCTCGAATCGATGCTTATGCCCGTGCTTGAAATCTTCTTCGGCGCCATCTTAATCGGATTCGGAACCGCCTTGATGATCATCTACCACGCTGGCGAAGCCCAAATCCGCAACAGGGTCTCCTATATGCTTATCGGCACGATCCTTGCCATCGCTGGCATTGCCATGCTCATCGGGCTATTCATCGGCAAGAGAAAGGAAAAGCACAACAAGAAGAAGGAAGCCAAGCAGGAAGTCTTCGACGTAAGGAAAGAGGAGGTCGAAGTCGAACCCGTTGAACCATCTCCCAAGAAAAAGCCCGACATCGTTGATGAAACCCCAGATCCCACCCTCATTGAGGAAAAGGATCCTAGCGAAGACAAAAACGAAGTCATCGAAGTCAAATAAACTAGATGATTGCGGTTCTAAGGAATGCCCCTAGAGCCGTTTTTCTTTAAATTAGAGAGTGGCCCCCACTTCTTTTATTGAACGCCAAAACCTTCGAAAACGCTGTAAAAACGAAGTTTAATGTTGAAATATGGCGATATTTTTAGTAGCGCTTTCTTAAACCCGTTTTCTTGAAGCACACTAGGAAAAGCGTAAGATGTTACATGCGCAATCGCGTTCCTATTCATTTTTTTTCGTAAGGAGGAAACAAACATGTTCCAAAAAGGAACAAAGGGACATGCCATCTACGTAATGGTAGAGGCCGTCCTACTACTCGTCCTCGGTATCCTTGCCATAGTCTTCCGTGCAAACTATGACGCCTATGCCGTCGTCTTCATCATCGCTGGCGTATTCATCACCCTAGCCGCCGCCCTCGGACTTACCTTCCACGTCATCTTTGCGGCCAAAAGCCCTGCCGACCATAGATTCTTCAATGCCGTGACCGGTTCCTTGGTAAGCAATGCATTAGAGCTCACCCTTGGCATCACCCTCATCATCGCGGGTGCCGAGCTTACCGGCAATGGCGGTTCCGCCTCCGCCGGCATCTTCGCGGCCCTCAACTTCGCCGCCTTGTTCGGAGGCATCGTCCTCATCGTCTACGGCGCCGTCTATGCGATCTATGCAACCGCCTATATCGTCCGTGCCGCGGCAGACGCGAAGAAAGCTGCCATCTTGCCTTACGTCATCGCCGTCTTGGCAATCACCGCCGGCATCTTGCTCCTAGTCCTAGTCTGGAATTCCACTAGCCTTATGGAGATTCTCTTCGTCATGGTTGGCATCGCCTGCATCGCAATAAGCGCGTTGCTCCTTGTCGTTGGCATTCTCGAACTCGTTGGAAAAGCCCCTTCTAGCGGAAGTTCCAAGTAAAAGAAAAGCACGTAAAGAAAATAGGGCCGCTACGTGAGGTAGCGACCCTTTCCTTTTGCCTTACTTCCTTTTCTTTGCCTCAACCAGGTTCTCCATCAAGGAAATCCTAGTCAATAAGCCAACCCCGCCTGGAACGGGGGTTTGCAATTTGACGGGTAAAGAAGGCATAGCATCGCCATGGAGCTTGCCATCTTCGCCCCTATTGATACCGACATCGACGATGACGGCGTCCTTTTTATAGGCATAGTGGCCATCGAGCACCCCGATTTTGCCAACCGCGGCGATGATTAGGTCGGCATGGGCAATATAGAAGGCCTTATCCTCTTCGCTGGTTCTGGAATGGATGACGGTCACATTGGCATCGCACCCTTTTTCTAATAGGATCCTCGCCATCGGTTTGCCAACGATATTGCTTCTGCCGATGATAAGGGCGTTTTTGCCTTTGAAGTCGAAACCTTCATGACGAAGGTAATCGACGATGCCCTTAGGGGTGCAGGGAAGGAATTTGGTGCAGGGGTGGAAGCCATCGACGTCTTTCTCGGGAATGACTTCTAGCTTTACCTTCTCCTCATCGATTTGATTGGGAAGAGGAAGCTGGACGATGAATCCGTCCACGTCCTTGTCGTTATTGATCTCCTCTATCTTCTTATCTAATTCCTTTTGGGAAATGGAGGGGTCGAGTTCGATTAATTCGGCATCGATGCCAACTTCATCGGCGTCCTTTAGCTTGCCCCTAACATAGGAAGCGGAGGCGGGGTTATCGTTAGCCTTGATGATGACTAGCTTTGGAGGGCGGTCCATCATGGCGATTTCCTTGCGTAGCTCTTCCTTGCGGTAGGCGACATATTCCTTAATATCCATTTGTCTACTCCTTTATATAATAAAGTCCTTTATCAATTGTGGAAGGTGACCATCAAAAGTCAACTCGATAAAAGAAAACTCCCATCAGTGGGAGCCTCTGGGCTTTTGTCCTTCTCCTTAGAAAAGTAGGGGAATGACGGCTTCGGTGGACGTGGTGACGTCGGTGCTTTCAGAGGAAGAGGTTCCTCCGGCGACCGAGATCATCAAGGCGATGAAGAGGAAGAGGACCGCGAACCCGAAGGTCATCCAGGTTACGACTTTCTCAGAACCTCTTTCCTTGGTCTTGGCGAAGACGTTAAGTCCGCCACCGGTGATGGCGCCGGAAGCGCCTTCAGATTTGCCGCCTTGGAGTAAGGAAAGGACAATGATGATAAGCGCGACAATGATGAATATGATGTCATACCATTTCATGATTTGTTCTCCTTTCTCCCCAAAGGGCCACTATAAAATACACTCACACTCGCGCACATTCAAGGCCTAATAAATGGCGCGCATTCCTCTTTTTGAACGCAAAATTCGTAATTTAATTTGGTTTTTGCACCCTTTTTGGCGGATTTTACTCTTCAATCAACGCACGAAGGTCGTAGCATTTTTCGCCGGTGACTTTTTCATATCGATGCCATCTATCGACGACGACCCCATCGATTCCAGCCGCCCTGGCGGTTTCCCCATCTTGCAAGGAATCGCCCACATAGACCGCCTTAGAGGCATCGCTGACGCCCATCTTATCAAAGGCGACGAATAAGGGGTCGGGATAGGGTTTGGGTCTAGGTGACATATCCCCGCCGACCACCACATCGAATTCGACTGGGAATTCCAATATGCGTAGCGTCTTATGGATATGGGCCGTGTTGTTATTGGACATAATGGCAATCCTTTTGCCCCTTTTCTTTAATTCGGCAAGGACTTCGACCACTTCGGGGAAAGGCTTAATCATCTTAAGGAATTCATCGATATCAAGGGCCTCAAGGATCTTATTCATGAACAACTCGATATCCTTTTCGGGAATCCCCTTCATGACGATCGTCTCCTCTAGGGAATGGTGGGTGAATTCCTCTATTTCCTTATCCGTCACTTTCATCCCTATGGCATCGAAGCCATAACGGAAGGTGGGATAAAGGGACTCTAGGGTATCGAAGAGGGTACCGTCGAAGTCAAATACGTAGATGTCATGGTCTTTCATTTGTTAAGTTCCGCCTTTAGTTCAAACATAATATCGCGAAGCTCTGCGGCATGTTCAAAGTCGAACTCCTTCGCAGCCCTCTTCATTTCCTTTTCGATCATGGAGATCTGTAACTCCAGCTCTTTGCGCGAGAGTTTTGCCTGAGACGCCTTTTCCACCAAGGCGCTCATCTCGCTTTCGGAGTTATGTAGCGGAGGCCTAATCGGCTTGATAATCGTCATGGGCACAATGCCGTTTTCCTCATTGTAGGCCTGTTGGATGGACCTTCTCCTTTTGGTTTCCTCGATGGCTTCCGTCATGGAGTCGCTATATTCGTCCGCATACATGATGACGGTGCCGTTGGCGTTTCTAGCCGCGCGGCCGATGACTTGGATCAAAGACCTCGTGCTCCTTAGGAAGCCTTCTTTGTCCGCGTCTAGAATCGCCACAAGGGAAACCTCGGGGATATCTAGGCCCTCACGAAGCAAATTGATGCCAACCAGTACATCGTATTTGCCTTTTCTTAGCTGATAGATGATCTCGGTTCTTTCAAGCGTTTTGGTCTCGTTATGGAGATAGGTGACCTTAATGCCCCTCTCCTTAAGGAAACGGGTTAGGTCTTCCGCCATCTTAATGGTCAAAGTGACGACCATCACCCTCTCGTTCTTCTCGATGCGCTTTTTGATTTCGTCCATCAAATCATCGATTTGCCCTTGCGAAGGGCGGACGGAAATGACGGGATCTAGTAGACCCGTAGGCCTAATGATCTGTTCGACGACCTCGCCACCGCATTTATCTAATTCATAGTCGCCTGGGGTAGCCGAAGTACAAACAACGGCATCGGGCATGAGTTTTTCGAATTCCTCGAAATTCAAAGGACGGTTATCTAACGCACTAGGCAAACGGAAACCATAGTCCACTAGGGTTTGCTTCCTGCTCCTATCGCCGTTATACATGCCTCTGACCTGGGGGAAGCTGACGTGGCTTTCGTCGACCAAAAGCAAATAGTCCTTAGGCATATAGTCCATTAGGCAGAACGGCCTTTCGCCGGGCTTTCTGCCATCGATATGCCTAGAATAGTTTTCAATGCCGGGGCAATGTCCGAATTCCTTGAGGTTTTCCATATCCTGGCGAACCCTCATCTCAAGCCTTTCGGCCTCTAGTAGTTTCCCTTCGGCCTTAAACTGGGCAAGGCGGTCTTCGAGTTCTACCGATATGGTTTCGCAGGCCGCTTCGATCCTTTTCCTGGTGGAGGCGTGGTCATAGGCGGGGAAGAAAGGATAGGTTTGATAGATTTTCCTGACTTGGCCGGTCAATATCTCGACTTCGGAGATCGCTTCCACTTCATCCCCAAAGCAATCGATGCGGATATAGATGTCCTTCGACGCGGGGCAGATATCGATGGAATCGCCCCTAACGCGGAAGGTACCGGGCTTTAATTCAAGGCTGTTGCGTGTATATTGGGCATCCAACAGCTGCCTAAATAGACCATTGCGGTCTAGTTCTTCGCCGACACGGACCTCAAAGATCAATCCTTTATATTCGTTAGGGTCGCTTAGGCCATAGATGGCGGCGACGGAGGCGACGACGATCGTATCGCTTCTAGAAAGGACGGAGTTCATGGCGGAAGTGCGCATCATGTCGATTTCCTCGTTCATGACCGCATTCTTATCGATATAGGTGTCGCTAGAAGGGATATAGGCTTCGGGCTGATAGAAATCGAAGTTAGAAATGAAGTATTCGACCCTGTTGTTGGGGAAGAGTTCCTTGAATTCGCCATAAAGCTGACCCGCCAAGGTTTTGTTATGGACCAAAACGAGGGTTGGGCGGTTAAGCGCGGCGATGATGTTGGCGTCGGTAAAGGTTTTGCCAGTGCCGGTCGCACCACGGATAACCTGTATCTGCTTTTTGTTTTTGATGCCTTCAAGAACGCCTTCGATGGCCTTAGGTTGATCTCCCGTAGGCTTAAAAGGGGAGACGAGTTCAAAGGGGCGTATTTCTCTTTTTACTTCGTAACCCATTTTTACTTGGTGTCTTCTCCCTGAATGCGTTTGCTTCTTCCGTTATCGGGCTTTTCGCTTAGGAAACGCTTCAACATGGCGGTTCTAGGAGTGAGGAAGGGCAAGAACCCTTCGCCATTGATCTCCGCGGAAGTCGTGACCATCATAAACGCCTTAGGATCCGCTTCGGCGATATAGGCCTTCAAGTCCTGGGCCTGCTTATGGCTTAGGGCGACTTTCACGATACGCTTTTGCTCATGGCTATATCCACCTTCCCCATAGACGATGGTGCAGCCCCTTCCGAGGACGTCTTGTATATAATCGGATACCTTTTGGTCTTCATAGGTGAGCACTTCGACGATGCAGTTGGCGTTCATCGAGCCAAACAAGACCTGAACCATGATCGCGGCGACAAACGCCGAGATGACGCCGATTAGTCCCAACGGAACGATGTTTGGCAAATCTCTTAACGATATGATGCCAGCCACGATTAAGACGGCATCGACGATAAATGTAGTGACGGATTCTTTGATATGGAGGTATTTCCCAACGACAAGGGCAATGATATCGACCCCGCCGGTAGAGCCGTCGCCAATCATGGTTATGGCGACTCCTGCCCCAACGCAAAGCCCGCCGAAGATCGCGCACAAAAACAGTCCTAAGAAAGGCTCGTTGAAATTGGTGGTAAGGGTGTCGGTTATGTATTTTAGGGCATTAGTGCGATAGAAAAGGGCAAAAAAGGCAGGATAAACGATAGAGGCATACAAAGTATGGGCCGAGAATTTCTTACCCAAGAAGGCAAGCCCGACGAAAAATAGGCCTATTTCGAAAATGGCCGTAACGATGTCGGCGACCTGAAATCCGCTATCGGTATAGACGTCGACGACATGCTGGATGATGATGGCGATTGTGGCGATGCCGCCGGTCAAAAGGTTAGTGGGAACGATAAAGGCAGAGGCACCAAAAGCCAAAACGGCGCAACCCAAAGTCACGAGGACCAGGTTACGAATCTGCATGTAGATTTGCTTTTTGGTGTATTTATCTCTTAGCCGCATTCCCCTTTGCCTCCATTTCAAGATATGAATAGACAAAGTCTAGGATGTCGCCATCCATGACGTTGTCGATATCGCCCCTTGAATATTCGGTGCGAAGGTCCTTGACCATTTGGTAAGGTTGGAAGACGTAGCTTCTGATTTGGCTGCCCCATTCGTTCTTCTTTTGCTCGCCGACGACCGATTTTAGTTCGGCTTCCCTCTCCTCAAGCTTCAAAGCCATGAGTTTGTCGGTAAGCATCTGCATGCAGGTGGCCTTATTGAAAAGTTGGCTGCGTTCGACTTGGCAGGAAACGACGATGCCCGTGGGCAAATGGGTGATACGTACGGCACTAGAAACCTTGTTGACGTTTTGTCCGCCGGCGCCACCGGAACGGTAGGTATCAACGCGTAAATCCTTGGGGTCGATTACGATGTCGGCGACCTCGCCGAACTCTGGAACGACGTTGACCGAGGCAAAGGAGGTGTGCCTTCTAGCATTTGCGTCAAAGGGCGAAATACGCACTAATCGATGCACGCCCTTCTCGGATTTGAGTTTTCCATAGGCGTCTTCGCCAATGATTTTGATTACCGCGCTTTTTAATCCGGCTTCATCGCCATCTTCAATGGAGAGGACCTGGACCTTGAAATTGTTCCTTTCGGCGAAGCGGGTATACATGCGTAAAAGCATGCTCGCCCAATCCTGGGCTTCGGTTCCGCCTGCGCCAGGATGGATATCGATGGTGCAGTTATTGGCATCATAGGGTCCAGAGAACAAAAGCTGATGGCGAAGGTCTTCGGTGAATTCGGTGAGTTCGTCTTCGCTCATCTCGATCAGTTCCCTAAGTTCGGTGTCGTTTTCCGCGCATTCGGAAAGCAAATCCTTGATATCGTTATAGGAATTTAGTGCTTTTTGATAATTGGCTAAGCGGTTACGGAGGGCCGCGAGTTTAGAGGTTACCACGCGGGCGGTATTTGGATTGTCCCAAAAACCTTCGGCGTTCTCTTTTTCCTCTAAATCTTTGATTTCGGCATTGATTTTATCGAGGTCAAAGAGAGTCACCGAGCTGCGAGACAACCTTCCCAAGGCTTTGGGCTTGCTGTTTTAATTCGACTAGCTCTTTCATATTATTCCTTTCTCTTTTCTCGTTATAAAAGTCGGCCATCCATATTCGAACGGCCGGCTTCGTTCGTCTTACTTATCTTCGTCGGCGGAGGCGATGTGGGTGACTTCGGGCTGAGCGGTCTCAACCGCATCCTGGCTAACCGCGACGGGCTTTTGCTCCATGGGGATCTCGTTTTCCTGGACTTCGACCTTCTTCTCGTGGACGTCTTGGTCGTTGGTGGGCTCTTCGGGCTTAACTTCCTGCACCTTGCCAGAGGATTCGGCCTGGGCGGTTTCGCCTTGGGGCTGCGGCTCGGGTTTGGGCTGGATGGGCTGGAAGTTCATGAGGTAGAACGCGGATTCACGGGAGATGTTGTCATTCATTTCGCGGAATAGCGCATAGCCTTCGTTGACATAGTCCTGCAAGGGGTTGGTCTGCGCATAGGAACGTAGGCCGATACCTTCGCGCAAATGGGACATGGTGTCGATGTGGCGGGTCCAGTTCCTATCGATGATGGTGAGGGAAATGGAACGCTCAATTTTATCGATGATGTTCGGATCGATGGTCTTTCTCTTACGCAAATAGGCGTTATAGAGGAAGGTACCAAGGTCTTCGCCGCCTTCTTCGACGGTCGCCTCTTCATACGCCTTCGCGTTGAAGGTGCCTTCGGGCACATAGGCAGGGGAGACGAGTTTTTGTAGCGCTTCGGCGGAGATTAGGCCCTCATCCCTTCCGGAATTGGTGGCTTTCTTCGCCAAGTAGGCGCCGGTTTCCTCAAAGAAGCTATGGATTAGCTCGGCGATGCTATCGGCATAGAGGATGCGGTCGCGCTTATCATAGATAATCTGCCTTTGTTTGGCTAAGACGTCATCGTAATCGAGTAGGTTCTTACGGGTATCGAAGTTGCGACCTTCGATTTGCTTTTGGGCATTGGTGACGGCATTTTGAAGCATCTTCATCTCAAGGTGTTCACTACCGATGACCGATTTGAAGTATTCCCTTCTCTTGTCATCGATGAAACGTCTCATGAGTTCGTCGTCGAAGGAGATATAGAACCTGGAGAAGCCAGGGTCGCCTTGACGTCCGGAACGGCCGCGTAGCTGGTTGTCGATACGGCGGGATTCATGGCGTTCGGTGCCCAAAACGCATAGACCACCGAGCTCTTTCACGCCTTCGCCTAGCTTAATGTCGGTACCACGACCCGCCATGTTGGTGGCAAGGGTGACCGCGCCTTTTTCACCAGCATGGGAGATGATTTCGGCTTCACGCGCCTGGTTTTTGGCGTTTAGTACTTCGTGGGGGATGCCCGCTTCGGTTAGTTTGGCGGAGATTTCCTCGTTGGCTTCGACCGAGACGGTACCGATTAGGATCGGCTGTCCCTTTTCGTGGCGTTCCTTGGTCTCTTCGACTAATCCGCGGATCTTATCGGCATGGGAAGCATAGATATGATCGTCGTCATCGATACGCTGGATGGGCCTATTGGTGGGAATGACGATGACCTTCATGTTGTAGATCTTCTCGAATTCCTCTTCTTCGGTTTTGGCGGTACCGGTCATACCGGAGACCTTCTTATAGAGACGGAAGAAGTTCTGGTAGGTGATGGTAGCCATGACGGTGGTTTCCTGTTTGATTTCCACACCTTCCTTGGCTTGGATGGCCTGTTGCAAACCATCGTTATATTCACGGCCCTTCATGATACGGCCGGTGAACTGGTCGATTAATTGGATCTGCCTTTCCCTATCGACCATGTATTCGACATCACGCTTCATGACGTAGTTCGCCTTTAGCGCCTGATGGACGCGGTGGACGAGTTCCTGGTGCTCGGGATCATAGAGGTTACGGACGCCGAACATCCTTTCGGCCTTATGGTCGCCCTCATCGGTGAGGTTAACGGTCTTGGTCTTGATGTCGAAGGTGAAGTCGACTTCGGGACGAAGCATCTTGGCAAAGCGGTCGGCGACCATATATTGGCTGGCCGCGCTCTTTTTGCCGCCGGAAATGATTAGCGGGGTACGCGATTCATCGATCAAGATGGAGTCGGCTTCGTCGACGATGCAGAACTTCAACCCCCTAAGGACGCGTCCTTCGGTGGATTGGGCCATGTTATCGCGGAGATAATCGAAGCCAAGCTCGGAATTCGTGGTGTAGGTGATATCGCATAGATAGGCGTCGCGTTTTTCCGATGCGGACTTGGAGGCGAGGTTAACGCCGACGGTCAAGCCGAGGAAACGGTAGATCTGTCCCATCCATTCCGCGTCACGTTCGGCTAGGTATTCGTTGACGGTGACGACATGGACGCCTTCGCCATTGAGGGCGTTAAGGTAAACGGCCATGGTGGCGGTTAGGGTCTTACCTTCGCCGGTACGCATCTCGGCGATGTTGCCGCCATGGAGGACAAGGGCGCCGATGATCTGAACCTTATAGGGGAACTGACCGATGGTACGCCTGGCGCCTTCGCGGGCAACCGCAAAAGCTTCGTGTTTGATTTCGTCTAAGGTATGGCCGTCCTTGATCATTTGCTGGAACTGGGCGGTCTTGGCACGGAGCTCGTCGTCCGTGAGTTTGGCGATCTCGGGTTCGAGGGCCATGATTTGTTCCGCTTCTTTTGCGTAGCGATTCAATTCGCGTTTTTCGAAGCGGAAGATAGTTTCAAGAATATTTGCCACGATAAAATCTCTCCTAAATGAGCCGTCAAATCATATCATTAGAGTAAACTCTAAGCAATAAAACACGTTCTTGCGTTCCATAAATATTCCCTATGCCTCGCTTAAAAAGAAGCATATTAGCGTTTTCGCCCCGTTTTTCCTAAGGAGTTTCGCGGCTTTTTCCACTTCTTTGGCATTGGGCTTCATACCGAAAAGCATCACCTTCTCACCTAGGCTGATCCCTCTTTTTATGTGGGTATGAACCCTGATGTTTTCGCCCTCTTCTATAACGTCCTCGACAAAGGGATCCACTACCTTAAAACGAAATGGTCCAAATATTTCCTTCGCGGGCAAAAAGTCTCCGTCAAAGTCATTTTCAGGAAGCGGAACAATGGTGTAGCCATGATATCGGATATAGAAGATTTTGGCCGCGTAACTGAACAAAACCGGCCCTAACTTTTTGTCGTTTCCCTTTAGAAAACTATGCAAAATCCCGTTTAATTTGTCGGATTTCGCATATAAGGTAAAGCCTTTTAGTCCCGCGATTTCCATTGGGGCATACCTTGGTTTTAGCTCATAGTAACAGTCTTGGCAGATATGTTCTCCGCCAAAGACGACGCTACGCCAGCTATTCTCTTCTATCGCCTTGTTGCAAACCCGACAGGAACGTGTTGCAGTACGCAATTTCTGAGATAGCCTTTCGTATTGGTTCTGTCTCTTTGTCGGCGATGAAATAGACTTCTCCGTATGGTGCATCGATTTTCCTCCCCGCCCTTCCGGCGATTTGCACTAGACTCGCCGCGTCATAGATATCATGCGCGGCCTCAAAGACGATGACGTTTAGGTTTTTGACGGTTACCCCGCGCTCCAATATCGCCGTGGTCACCAAATAGTCGTATTTCCCCTGTTTGAAATCGTCTATGATCTTTTCTCTTCCCTCCCTTTTGGAGGTGACATATTCCCCATTTGTCATACTCGAAGACAAAACCCTATATAAACGCTCCGCCTTCTCCACGGTTGGGACGAATATGAATGTGGGCTTCTTCTCCTTTTTGTATTGGCTAAGCTTCCTAAATAAGAACCTATAGCGGTTGGGGCCATGAATATATAAGGCCTTGGGAACGGGGATCGGTTTGTTATGGAACCTCGTGTGCATAATCATGATGTCATGCCCCTTTTCCCTATATTCCTTCACCAAGGCGACCGAAGGGGTCGCCGACATTAATAGGCAATGTCCCTTTAGGGCCAAATGGAAGTTCCTTTCCAAAATGGGGTTGCCCGCATAAGGAAAGGCATCCACCTCGTCCATCACCATCATGTCGAAGAATTGGTAATATCTAAAAAGCTGATGGGTAGTCAAAACGATGATGTCTCCATCGGTTTCCCTGGCGTGTCCTCCATAGACCGCGACGACCTTTTTAGTGGGAAAAGCCTTCTTAAGCCTTTCGTATAATTCAATGACAACGTCTCTTCTAGGCAAACCAAAGCCTACCTTCAACCCGTTTCTTAGCCCATAGTCGATTAACCCAAACGACACCTCGGTTTTGCCTGATCCGCATACCGCATATAGCAAGGTGTCGATTCCGTTTTTGTAGTTATCGACCGCCTTATCGGATAGCCTTTTTTGCTCTTCCGATAAAGGGTAATCGAGATGGAGGAGCGATTTAGGCAAAGCGGGAGCGAGGGTTCGCTGCAACATGCCATTGGTTATGGCAAAACACCTCGAACAATAGGGAATCCCTTTGAAGGTCTGCATAAGCGCGGGGGAAGACTCCCCGCAGATAGGACAAGTAAAATTTCTCTCCATACTTACTATTACGTCGATTTTCGTAAGTTGCGGACACCAAAATGATCGTTTTTAAAAGACATTAAGAAAAAGCACCGATGGATTCGATGCTTTTTGGTTAGAAAAAATTTTGGGATTAGGAGAGTTTGTCGACCCTGCGGTGGTGTTTTTCCTCAACGGAGAACTTCTCGCTTAGGAAGATATCGACCCTGCGTAAGATGTCTTTGATATCCATATACTTTTGGCCAAAGGCTATCACGTTGGCGTTATTGTGCTCCCTCATTTTGGAAGTCACCTCATCGTTATAGCCGATGCCGCATCTGATTCTTTTATCACGGTTGGCGGCGATACAAACCCCTTCTCCGGAGGTGCATACGACGATTCCGAAATCCGCTCCTTGGACGACTGCCTTGCTCACGGCAAAGGCATAATCTGGATAGTCGCAGCTTGCCTCGCTATAGGTGCCGCAATCCTGAACCTGGAATTCGCGGTCGATAAGATGCTCCTCTATCGTTTCCTTGGCGGCATATCCGCCATGGTCGCTGCCGATAGCGATTTTCACGTTGGCCGAGGTATAGGTTTCCACCACATCCGCAAACGCGATGGGCCCTTCCCTAACCAAAGTGGGTTTGATGCCATAAAGATTAATGATGGTAGAGGGCGTCTTTTCCTCACATTCACCCTTGATTACATAGGGTATTTGGCCTTTGAAGGCCTTATAGACGTCTTCGTGATTCACCAAAGGCGCCTCGTTAGAAACGTTGGCGGAAGGAACAAGCAACGGACAGCCAACCATATCGATTAGGTCCCTGATTTCCTTTTTGTCGGGCACCCTTATGCCGATGGTTTCCCCGCCTAGGGTAACCCAAGGATCGTCTTCGCCCCTAGCTTTAAGCAAAAGGGTGATTTTGCCAGGGAGGAACCTCTTCATGACGGCGATGCAGCGCATGTTGACGTCGGCATATTCCACGGCCATGGAAATGGAGGAACACATGAGGGTAAAAGGCTTTCCCGGAGTCCTCTTTTTGATCTCAACGAGCTTATCGAAAGCCTCTTTTTTGCTCGCGATAGCCGCTAGGCCATATACGGTTTCCGTGGGAAAGGCGATGACCTCCCCTCTTTTTAGGGCGTCTACCGCCAAGGCGACGTCTTCGAATCCGATTAGTTTTGTTTCCATCATTAAGCCTCCTTAATGCAAGAACACGAAGAGGAAACGGGTAAGGCCATTTAGGTCCTTAACGAACTTATATTCATAATCCTCTAGGTATTGGTTCATCAAATCGGTTAGGTAATCCTCTAGGTCGTAACCGATTTCAAAGCACATGAGCAATGTGCCTTTCTTTACTTTCTTATAGTCGCGGAAGATCTCCTCGTAGACCGAGTTGTCCTTATCTAAATATAGGGCCTGCGCGGGCTCATATTCCTTCACGGAGTCCTGGACCTCATCTTTATTAAGGATATAGGGAGGGTTGGAGACGATGATGTCTAGGTTCATCCTCGCCTCGATATAGGGTTTTAGCCCGGGGCCAAGGAGAGTCTGGATGCGGAAACCAAGGTCATCGAAGTTTTTCCTTGCGACATCGAGGGCGTCTTGGCTGACGTCGCTTGCCGTGACGATCCAGTTTTTCCCTATCGACTTAAGCCCAATGGCGATGCAGCCGGACCCGGTCCCGATATCGGCGCATACAAGGTAGTTCCTTGGGTCATAGTAGTCATAGATAAGCTCGGAGATGTTGGCCACGAGTTCCTCGGTTTCCCCGCGCGGGATCAAGACCCTGTTATCAACGTATAAGGGGTATTGTAAAAACTTCGCTTTTTGAACGACGTATTCAACCGGTTCGCCTTTCAAAACCCGCTCAAAATTAGAAAAATATTGGGAATCTACGGGGATTTCGTCATCGGCGTGTAGGTATACGTCAGCAGGATTGATAAGGTTCAATTCCTTGGCCATCAAGACGCGGAGGTCGCTTGAAAAAATGCCATACTCGCGCCCTCTTTCGAGGCTTGCTTTCAATACTTCCGAAACCTTTGGCATCAGTTCCCTTCCTCAAGCATCTTTTGCTGTTGGTCGAAATGGATCAAGGCCTCGATTAGGCTATCAAGCTCGCCTTCCATGACCCTATCGAGGGTGTTGGTAGTGAAGCCGATGCGGTGGTCGGTGACCCTATTTTGGGGATAGTTATAGGTGCGGATCTTCTCGGAACGTTCGCCGGTGCCGACCTTTAGTTTTCTTTCTTGGGCGCGCTTGCTATCTTCTTGCTCTTGATAGAAGGCGGCGACTTTGGCGCAGATCATCTGCATCGCGATTTCCTTGTTTTGAAGCTGGGCCTTCTCGGTTTGGCAGGCCGCGACGATGCCGGTAGGCAAGTGGGTGATCCTAACCGCGGATTCGGTCTTGTTGACGTTTTGTCCACCCGCGCCTTGGGAATGGTAGGTATCGATCTTCAAGTCGCTAGGATTGATATGGACGTCGACTTCCTTGGCTTCTGGCATTACCAAAACGGTCGCGGTGGAAGTATGGATCCTACCGCTAGCCTCGGTCTTAGGAACGCGCTGAACGCGGTGGGCCCCGGATTCGAACTTAAGTTTGGAGTAGACGGA